>JADIMM010000070.1 GCA_017694795.1 Candidatus Gallitreponema excrementavium | reverse complement strand
ATAAAAGGACATCGGTTTATTACAGGCTACGGGACAACCTGTACTGGAGTTTTTATAATTCCCCGGAAAAAATCCCGGTAACTTCCGATGATGTGGTTTTCTGGTATAATGAAATTGAAGGTGATCCTGCTTTTAACAGTTCCGCATATAATAGCCAGTTTGTGGTTTTGGATGACGGAACCACAGCCAGGATAACTATCGAAAAAATAGATGAAAAGACTTTTGCCTTCCATTTTCCCCGGTATGATTCCAACCCCCTTTTGTCAACTAACCGGAGTTTTGGGCCTTCCTTTATTTTTAAAAAGGCCAAGGAAGAAAATGGGGTTCAGGGTGTTTTGGATATGTTTAATGTATCCTGGGATGTACAGGAAATTCCGTCAATGGGCAAGTGGTTTATTAAGGAATATTCCCCTGGACTTAGGGTCGTTTTTGAAAAAAATCCAGATTACTGGGAAAAAGATTCTGCTGGGAATTCCCTCCCGTATCCGGATAAACTTATTTGCAGTATAATTCCGGATTCAAACACCCAGTATCTGCTCTTTAAGCAGGGTCAGATAGAAACTACCGGTTTTACACCGGATAAGTTGGACGACGGGATTGAAGGGGTAACCGACAAAACCGGCAGGAGCAGGTACACAGTATATTCGTCGGAAGGCAATCTCATGGTTCCTTTTTGGTCTTTTAACCAGAATCCCGTAAACAAAGACAAACCTTACTACAGTTGGTTTACAAAAACGGAATTCAGGCAGGCAATGAGCTGTCTTTTAGACAGGGACAGAATAATCAAACAAATTTACCGGGGGCTGGCTTCTCCGAAGTATGATTTTTTTGCCAGTGCCAACCCATTTTATAATCCTGATATAACCCTTAAATACAGGTATAATCCCGGACAGGCCCTGGAACTTTTGTTTTCCCTGGGTTTTTTTCAAAAGGACGGGATAATGTACGACCGGAACGGAAATAAGGTGGAATTTGATTTGTCCATACCTGCGGATACTTCAGTATATTCAGAGATGGCTTCGATACTGTCGGATTCCTGCAAGTCGGTGGGGATTACGGTGAACATCAGGCAGGTGGATTTTCAGAAGCTGGTGCAACAGTTGACTTCCACATACGACTGGCAAACTGTGTTTATCGGTCTTGGGGCTAATTACTGGCCTACACAGGGTTCCAATGTCTGGCCTTCTGACGGCAATCTCCATCTGTGGTATCCCCTGCAAAAATCGCCTTCTACGGAGTGGGAGGCAAGAATCGACTGGCTGTATAATGAAGGGGCATCTTCAATAGATGTGGAATATTCCCGTAAAATTTGGGACGAGTATCAAAGCATCCTGCTTGAACAATGCCCGGTTATTTATCTTGTCAGTTCCAAGAGTTTTGTGGGTGTCAGCAGCAAATGGAGTCAAAAAAATATTTATTTTGATAATGTGGGAGGATTGAATACGGATTATGCCGGAATTGCAGACTCTGACAATGCAGAGGTGTGGAAATGAGAAAAACTTTTTTTGATAAAATCCCCAGGTTCTTTTTACCTTTTTATAAACTCCGTAAACGGTTTCCCCTTGTTTCCTTTATCCTCGGTCGTTTGATTACAATGGCCGTTGTTTTGTTTGTCCTGGGGTTTGCAGTTTTTGGTTTAATGGAGCTGGCTCCGGGGGACATTGTTGACCAGCTGATAACCCAGCAGCTTATGTCCGGGGCTGCACAGAGAACCGGTGGGGCCGGTGCCATAAGTACCGGGGAAAATGTTCTTACAGATGCACAGTTTGAAAAACAGCGGGAGAGCCTGGGGCTTAATAAGCCGTTTTATATCCAGTATTTTTTATGGCTTAAACGGGTTTTGCTGGAAGGAGATCTGGGAGTAAGCCTGATTTCCAGAGCTCCTGTCAGTTTTCTTTTGTCGGGAAGGATTATCAATTCCCTTATTTTAAACCTTATTTCCCTGGTTTTGATTACTGGGGTTTCTTTTGTGCTGGGGGTATGGTTTTCCAGTAAGGCAGGAACTTGGGCAGATTTGGCAGGAAGTTTTTTTGCCCTGTTCTTTCACGCTTTTCCCGGGATTCTCATGCTGATTCTCCTCCAGCTTTTTGCGGTTGTAACCGGTTTGTTTCCGGTTACTGCTTACCCCTTTTTTCCTTTTTCTGAAAATCCCCTTGGATTCAGTTTCAGTTATCTCCACCACATTTTTCTGCCCTTGCTTTCGGCCTTTTTGGGAGGCATAGGCGGGACAATGCGTATGATCCGCTCCACCATGCTTGACCAGTTGGGACAGCCCTATATTACTGCAATCCGTTCCAGGGGTATATCTGAATTCAGGATTTATTTCTGCCATGCTTTCAGGAATACCCTTAATCCATATATTACCGGAAGTGCCAATCTTTTGGCAGGGCTTTTTTCCGGTTCCCTTGTTTTGGAAATAATATTTGCTTATCCCGGGGTTGGACGCCTTATGTACGAGGCCGTGATTCAGGAGGATGTAAATCTTGTTTTGGCAAATATTATGTTTGTGTCTTTTCTGGTTCTTTTGGGAATGGTAATATCTGATGTTGTTCTTGCCCTTGTTGATCCCAGAATCCGGTACGGAAAGGAGGCATAAGATGAGAGCTTTCTTTTCCTATGTAAAGGGACGTCCCTTGGCACTTGTTTCCCTTATCATCCTTTTTTTTATTTATACGGTAATGATTTTTGCGGAATTTATTGCCCCTTATGATGCAGGAAAAACTTTTTCCGAGTGTACTTATTACCCTCCCAATTCCCGGATTGTTTTTGGAAAAGAAGGGGGACTTTGGCAGGTTCAGGAAAGAATTCTGGTAAACAGTTCTACCTGGGAGTATGTAAGGGTAAAAGACAGTTATGAACCTGTGGCTTTTTTTGTAAAAACCGAACCTTATAAACTGCTGGGTCTTATACCTATGAAGCATAAGCTCTTTGGTACAAAAAGCGGAAACCCTGTTTTTTTGCTGGGTGCAGATCATCTCGGGAGGGATTTGTTTTCCAGAATTGTATACGGAAGCCGTATTTCTCTTACAATCGGTTTTATCGCAACGGGAATTTCACTTTTTCTTGCAGTTTTGCTGGGGGGAATTTCCGGGTTTTATGGAGGTTCCGTAGACTGGGGAATAATGAGAATGTCGGAATTTTTCATGCTGATTCCCGGCTTGTATCTTGTTTTATTCCTCCGTTCCCTTATGTCACAGAATATGGACAGCGGCCAGTCCTATATGATGATAACATTGATTCTGGCTTTGGTTGGGTGGCCGGGTTCTGCCAGGACAATCAGGGGCTTGGTTCATTCCATAAAGAGGGAGGAATTTGTGATGAATTCCATGCTGGAAGGGATTCCTTCCTTTGTAATTATTTTTAAGCACATAATCCCCCAAACTGCAAGCCTTTTGATTGTCAGCGTTGCGCTGAGTATTCCTGGTTTTATCATGAGCGAGACAACACTTTCATATCTGGGACTTGGAATTTCCGATCCTGCCGTCAGCTGGGGGTCTCTTATAAACCGGGATATTTCCACAATAAGCAACCTCAGGAATTTCCCCTGGCTTTTAAATCCCGTGTGGCTTTTACTGGTTGTGACCCTGGCCTTTAATTTTTTAGGGGATGCTTTGAGGGATTTTTTTGATCCATACCACTTTGTTTTTTCCGCTAAAAGGAGAAAATCCGGAACCGGCAGACTCGGAAAAGTAAATCAGGAGGCGGAAAATGGCTGAAACATTACTTCAGGTAAGAAACCTAAGGGTTACATTTCCGGGAACCGGTAAAAAAACTCCCTGCATAAAGGCAGTAAGAGGTATTTCATTTGATCTGGAAGAAGGGGAAATACTTGGTATTGTCGGTGAAAGTGGTTCCGGTAAATCAGTGACTATGGCTGCAGTTCCGGGGCTTTTGCCTGATTGGGCTGAGGTAGAAGGTTCTGTTAAATACAAGGGCGAAGAATTACTGGGCAAAAGTAAAAGAGAACTCGCCGGGTACCGGGGAAAGGAAATAGCCATGATTTTTCAGGAGCCGGGCAGGTCTTTTGACCCCCTCCAAAGCATGGAATCCGTTTTTTTTGAAACTTTCCGGAGAATAGAAAAAAAAATCTCCCGTGAAGAATCCAAAAAAAAGGCAGTAAAACTTTTGGAAGAAGTAGGTATAAAGGACGGGGAGGGCAGAATAGGTGGTTTTCCCCATCAGTTTTCAGGGGGACAACTTCAGAGGATAAGTATCGCCCTTGCACTGGCATGCAAGTGCCGTATACTGGTGGCAGATGAGCCTACAACAGCCCTTGATGTTACGGTCCAGGCGCAGATAATAAATCTTATAAAAGGAATCAGGGACCGGGAGGGAATTTCTGTGGTTTTGATAAGTCATGATATCGATGTAGTGTCCTCCGTTGCAGACCGTATTGCTGTACTCTACGGAGGGCTGATTATGGAGTACGGAAAAACATCAGAAATACTGGAAAGCCCTGCACATCCATATACCCGTGCACTGTTAAAATCAGCCCCTGAATTCGGCTCCCACTACACTATGAATAAACTCAATGTTATTCCCGGTAAGGTTTGTGATCCCTCCGAGCCTCCCCCGGGTTGTCCCTTTTATCCCCGGTGTCTGCAGGCCGGGGAAGAATGCAGAAATAAAATCCCGGAATTCCTTAAGGGAAAGTCGACTTGGTACCGTTGCTGCAATATAAAGCCGGAAAAACCGGAGGAAGAAAATGAATCAGAAAAATAGTGTTCTCAAAGTGGAAAATCTTTGCAAAAAATTTAACAAAGAAGCCGGCTTTTTTGCACCTATAGGTGATTTGGTAACTGCAGTTGACGGGGTGGATTTTTCCCTCGGTAAAGGGGAGACTTACGGATTGGTTGGAGAATCAGGATGCGGAAAGACTACAACTGCAAGACTTTTAGTCCGGATGTATCCGGCAACATCAGGAAAGATTCTTTATCAGGGGAACGGGGACAAAGATGAAGAAATTGATGTAGGGGCTCTCGGAAAGAAGGATTTAAAACTTTACCGGGAAAGGGTTAAATATATTTTCCAGGATCCGGGGCGGAGCCTTAATCCCAGAATGACTGTGAAGGAAATTCTTTTGTCAGGGCTCAGATATTCAAAAAAATGGCCGGGGGAAAAGAAAGCAGGGGAGCTTGCATCCACACTGCTGGAAGAAACCGGTTTTTCCTCCGGGGATTTGAACCGTAAGCCGGGGGATTTTTCAGGAGGCCAGCGGCAGCGGATTTCCATTGCCAGGGCTCTGGTTATGGAACCGGAAATTCTGATTTGTGATGAAGTCGTTTCCGCTCTGGATGTTTCCATCCAGGGGCAGATTCTTAACCTTTTGGGGGAAATAAGAAAAAAAAGAGACCTGTCTATGATATTTATAACCCATGATTTAAAAATAGCCTGTTATTTTTGTGACAGGATAGGAGTAATGTATCATGGTAAGATTCAGGAGGAAGCTCCTGCAAAAGATTTGTACAGGAAATGCCTCCATCCGTATACAAAACTTCTTTTTTCCTGTGCGGGAGGAGGTGCATTAAATGCAGGTTTCAGCGGGGAAACCCCATGTTATTCAGGTTCTCTTCCCCATACCATGGGTATCAAGGGAAAAAACTGTTTTTCTACGGAGGGCTGTGCCTTTGCTCCCAGGTGTCCGCTGGCGGAAAAGAACTGCTTTGAAAATAAGCCTGCACCGAAACTGGTGGGAAAAGATCACTTGGTAAGATGCTTTAAGGTCTGATTATGTATTGATTTTGTGAATATGATTCAAAGCCTTTGTTTATGGAATCATGTTTTTCCGGATTTCAGGAAAAGGCTTCTGTTATTGATGATGGATATGGGGTCTTTGTATCATCAAATATAGAGGTTCCTATAAAAAAGGCTGTCCGATTTTGAAGGGCAGCCTTTTTTTAAAGCCTTGATGGTTTAGTCTAAATGACCTGCGGAACCAAGAACCTCGATGTTTTTGTGCATATAGAGCTTTTTAAGTTCGTCTCTTGCAGGACCAAGGTATTTTCTCGGGTCGAATTCGCTGGGCTGCTCGGCAAATACCTTTCTGATTGCAGCCGTCATTGCAAGGCGTCCGTCTGAGTCAATGTTGATTTTGCATACAGCAGACTTTGCTGCCTTCCTGAGCTGTTCTTCAGGGATACCAACGGAGTCAGCCAGCTTACCACCGTATTTTTCGATTTCCCTTACATATTCAACCGGAACAGATGAAGAACCGTGCAATACAATGGGGAATCCGGGAAGTTTCTTTTCAATCTCCTCAAGGATATCAAAAGCAAGTGGCGGTGGAATCAAAATTCCGTCTGCATTTCTTGTGCACTGCTCCGGTTTGAATTTCTGTCTTCCGTGACTTGTTCCTATGGAAATTGCAAGAGAATCAACCCCTGTCTTGCTTACAAAGTCCTGAACCTCTTCCGGCTTTGTGTAATGGCTCTCTTCGGCTGAAACATCATCTTCTACACCTGCCAAAACACCAAGTTCACCTTCCACTGTAACATAGTCTTTCTGGCTGTGGGCAAAGTCACAGACCTTTTTTGTAAGGGCAACATTCTCGTCGTAAGGAAGATGGGAACCGTCAATCATTACTGATGAAAATCCCATTTCGATACAGGACTTGCAAAGCTCAAAAGAATCACCATGGTCAAGATGAAGTACAATCTGCGGTTTTGCACAGCCAAGTTCCTTTGCGTATTCTACGGCGCCCTGTGCCATATATCTCAGAAGAGTCTGGTTTGCATATTTTCTTGCACCGGAGGAAACCTGAAGGATTACCGGTGATTTCGTTTCTACACAGGCCTGGATGATTGCCTGCATTTGTTCCATGTTGTTAAAGTTGTAGGCAGGAATTGCATAGCCGCCTTTTACTGCCTTTGCAAACATTTCTGTTGTGTTTACAAGTCCTAATTCCTTGTAGCTAGTCATTGTAATGCTCCTATATTGTGGTTAATATAATACTATCTTTATACTATGACAGAGTTTATTATTGGTCAATAGGTATTTGTGGGGCCGTAAGGTTATAATCCGTTACGTTAAAAGACCAAGGTTGAAATTTTATGTCTTTGAATGTAAAATCCGGCTATGAAAAAAAATCCCGGAATACTTGTTTATGCCGTTTGGGGGCCGGTAGTACTTATGGTTCTTATATTTGCAAACCTGGTCTTTGTTTTAACCAGGCCCTTGTGTCTGTTGGCCGGAGATGAGGGAACAGACTGGCTTTCCGGAAGCCGCAAGTATCCTTTTTCGTTTATATTTGCCCCGTATGCTACGGGATTCAGGATCGATTATTGTTCTGGTGACGAAAATTATGTTATTACCCAAATAAAAGATTTGGAACCCGATTTTGTTATCCTTTCCCCATCCCACAGCAGTGTGCCGGAAAGATTTTCATTGGATGGAGAAGTTCAAGCCGGGGAAATTACTGTACCTGGTTTTGCTTTGTTTTTTTCGCCGGGATATGATAAAGGTCTTGTGGAATACTTTGAGTCCGACGGCAGGCCGGTGTCCCGTCTGCCAAGTGGATTCCCTGTTTTACCAGGTGATGTGGAAGTGATTGTTCCGGATTACTACGGGATAAAATCCGCCTTTGAAAAGGTTGCTGAAAAAAAGGGTTTTAAGTCGCTGATTGACACATCCGGTGGAGGGGAAATCATCAGTAGAATAAAGGAAGGGTATGAAACCGGAACCGGGTCTGCGGTTGTCTCTGCAGTAAGGTTGGATTTTTTCCCCGACGGGGTAGTTTGGTATGCGGATGTTTCCTTTGTTGGCATTTCAATTGAGTATTTGAAAAAAAAATCTCAAAAAAATGAATCCGGGCACTTTATTTTTTCAGCTGTTATGCCGAAGATTATAAAGAAATCTTTGTAAAGGATTTCAACCTACAGGCAATTTACGGAAGAGACTTTCTGACCGATGTTAACAAACGGTTTGACAAACCGTCAATGTAAACATATAATCAGAGTAATGTATACTGTGGTATGGTGTACAGTAATCTGAAACGATGTCTCCCCACGAGAAAAGGAGTTTTTTTAATGAAACAGGGCTGTTTAAAGATTGCGGGTGTCATTCTCTCACTATTCATTTTCTGCTTTACTTCGGCAGCAGATGATGTAACAAAAAATATTGTTTCCAAGGTTATCGATAATTTTGATAATCCTGATGAAATCGGATGGTCATGGGCTGCCAAGGGTAGTAAGTTTATTATGGAAGGTTACCCGAAAGTAATGCTGGTTGACCATGTTCCGATGGCCATAAAAAATGTTTACCCTGATCCTGACGGCGGGTATAAAGTCCTGGGGCTCGAAGCAAAATTTTCCAGGCAGGGGGATAACTGGATAGATATTTTCCCCGTAAATCCTGAAGGTGAAATCACGGAAATTCCCTTTCCCGGTATAGTATCCCAGGTGGATTTATGGGTTTGGGGTTCCAATTATAACTATGATTTGGAGTTGCTGTTAAGGGATTCTTCAGGACGGGTTCATACCCTCGGTATGGGATCGCTGTATTTCGCCGGTTGGAAGAACCTTTTTGTAAACATACCTTCTTCGATTCCACAGACCCAGGTTCAGTTGCCGCGTTATAAGGGTACGACTCTCGTAGGGCTTAGGATAAGAACCCGTCCCACGGAAAGGGTAGATCAGTTCAGGATTTTCTTTGACCAGATCAAGATTCTTACTGACATGTTTGAGACCATGTATGACGGCAGTGAGTTGGCAACAATGAGCTTTGACGATGCCGGATCAGAGGCAGGGGGAACAGAGACAACTTCGGAAGATTCCGGGCTTTAATTTCGTTAAAGGCAAGCGTTGCTGCCTTTTAGGACTTGTAAAATGCAGGTGAATTCACCTTTTCAGGAGTTAATATGATGAAAAAAATAGGGATAGCTTTGTTAGTTCTGTTGTCGGCAGGGCTTGTTTTTGCCCAGGAGTTGGATACTCCGGATCCTGAACGAATCGGGGTTGTGGCAGGACAGCAGAAGATAAAATATGTTTCCATCGATAAGTTTGAAACCGAGGGCACATGGAATGTGTATATGTCCTCTGATGAGGGTGTAATCAAAGGCCGGCTGTTTGAGGGGTCACCGAAAGATAAGGAACCTATCGAAGATGAGTCCGGTTTCAATATCCCGGATGAACATGTCCTGGGTGTAAGGGTTGATTATTTCAGAAGGGGTTATAATTCCTTTACAATTACACCGGTTCGTCCCCTTCCTGTTCCCGGAATTACTAAAGATGTTACAGTTTGGGTTGTGGGAAGAAATTACAATCATGTTCTTAAGATTATGCTTAAGGATTTTTTTGGTAATAATTTTGAACTTGTAGGTGAAAACAACGGGAAGTTGAATTTCCAGGGTTGGAAAAAGGTTACTTTTACAATTCCGCCTCAGTCTGGGGATGGAAAACATGGTATCATACAAAGGGATTACCACTACAACAACAGGATGGGTTTAAAGATTACAGGATTTAAGGTTGAATGTGATCCTGAAGACGCATATGGAAGCTACTATATTTACTTTGATGATTTGAGGGCACATACAGACTTATATGCCGAAGAATCCAGGGACGAAGACGATATGTTGGATAACTGGTAAACCGACAGGTTTCTGATAAGCCCGGGGTGCAAACTCCGGGCTTTTTTTATGTTTTTTTTACCAAAAAGTTTAATTTGTGGTAGAATATTACCGGCAATATGGATAAGAAGAACTTAATAGAGAATGTTCCTTGCTTTTATGAATTGGATTCAGAAGCATTGGATATTCTCGCTGGGAAAGTATATGAAACCTCTTTTGAAACCGGCACAATAATTTTCAATGAAGGGGAAGATGCCGATAGGTTGTATATTGTTTCCGATGGTGTTGTTGAAATCCTTAAAAACGATAAGGACGGCAATGAGGTTGTAGTGGGGGTTCATACCAAGGGGAATGTCTTTGGCGAGATGGCTATCCTGGATAATCTTCCCAGAAGCGGGACAGCCCGGACAAGAACGCCCGTAAAGGTCCTTTATTTGGAAAGGGAGGATTTCTTAAAAATTCTGGATACAAATCCCTCGGTAAACCGGTGTATGATGAAGTCACTGTCGGGAATAATAAGAACCTTTAATGAGGTTCATATAAAGGAAAATGCGGAATATAACAAGCGTTTAAAGACTGTCTTGGAAGAACTGAAAAAAATGCAGAAGGAGGCATTATACAAGGAGAGGTTGTATCTCATGGGACAGTCGGCATCCCAAATCCTTCATGATATCAGAAATCCCCTGTCGGTTTTAAAAACCCAGGCCTTATTGCTTGGAACAGGCCGGCTCAGCTCTTCGGAAAAAAAGAAGGCTTGCGAAAATATAATTTCAACTGTCTCCAGAATGGAAAATCTTACCACAGAGTTTATGGATTTTATCCGTGGTGATATAAAGCTGGATTATACAGTGGTCGGGGCCAGGCAACTGGGAGAATCCCTGTCAGACTACCTTGCCGATAAGTTTGCCAAAAAGAACGTAAGATTGGAAATTGAATACAAAAATGAGTTTTCGGCAATTGTTGATGAAGGCAGAATCCTCCGGTGCCTTATCAATTTAATTGAAAATGCCCTCAAGGCAGTTGACCGGGACAGGGGGATTGTATCAGTTGTTTTTGACTGTAAAAACGAGGTCTTTTCCATCGAAATAACAGATAACGGATGCGGTATTCCTGAAGAAAAATTATCACGGATCTTCCAGCCTTTTTTTAGTGAGTCTGAGGGAGGAACAGGACTTGGGCTGCAAATAGTACAAAGCATAGTAAAGGCCCATAACGGGGAAATCCTGGTTAAATCCGTTCCCGGAAAAGGGACAACCTTTACCATGATGATACCTTGCTTTACATTCGGTGTTTAGGCCTTGATGTGTCACAAGTCTTCCGGCAAAGAATAAAGCCGGTATTTGAAGAAAGGGATATATAATAGCTTACGTTGGTTTTTGTTTTTTAAACCAGACTGTATGTTTTTTTTCTTCCTTGTCTGCCGGTTTCCCTTATCAGGTCTGCCTTTTTTAAGACCCAAAGGGTATATCCCCCGTATTTATTTCCGGCTTTTTTTAAATCGGAAATTGTAAAATCCTTTCCTACGGGAATTTTTCCTGTGGCAAGAAAATCATCCTTTCCGGCAAGGGTTATTTCCTTGTTTATATTTGTAAGGGTCTTGTTTTCCACGGTATAATTATTTCCCCGGGATTTTTTTTCTTCTGTTTCTCTCCGCAGTTCAATAATATCGCAACAGACCAACAGGATTGTAAAATTCGGGTTGTTGATATAAGGCCATAATCTGGTAAGTTCTTTAAAAATTTTCTCAGGGGTTTCTTTTTTAGGGCTGGTTCTACGGGAAATTATTTTTGTCCCGGTCTTGTCAGTTTTTTCAATGGTTTTTTTCTCAATTATCGGGTGGATAATTCTGACTGAACGGGTTCTTGTTAAATCCCTGACTTTTCTTTCCAGGGCGGAAAGGTTTCTTGTCTGGATTTCCGTTATTTCTCCATCCTTATTGATGATATCACAAACCCAGTTTCCGCATTTTATTTCAGTGTATTCATTCCCTCCGGAATACAGCTCTTTCAGCTGCCTGTGAAGATTGGTTTCTTTGTAAGTTTCTATTCCCATTTGCCTTAAGGATAACAATTCCTGTTTTTTTTTACTATAAGAGAACCGGAATTTATACTACTTAATTTTTGTTTAGTATAATCCGGAAAATATTACCAAAAAGAATTTTTTCCGGTATTTATTTCGTTGACAATGAATAAATCCTTGTTAAAATGAAAGTAAGTGGTAAAAATTACCAAAAAAGGGATAAAAGTGGGAGTTTGAAGGGCTTATGCTCACTGGTGATTATCGTAATACATTGGATGAAAAAGGAAGGATAATGTTTCCTTCCAAATTGCGTTCAGATTTACCTCAGTCCAGTTTGATTCTTACCCAAGGCTTGGATACCTGTCTTTGGTTGTTTACTGCAAGGGAATGGGAGTTGCTTTCCAATAAAATTATGGAGAATGCGTCTCCCTTTCAGGCACAGTCCCGTTTGGTTTGGCGTCGGTTGATAGCTCCTGCCCAGGAGATTGAAATTGACAAGACCGGACGGATTTCAATACCCCAGAGTCTGAGGGAATATGCCGGCTTAAAGCATGATTGTGTAATTCTGGGGATAAACAGATATATAGAACTTTGGGATGTGGATATTTATAACAAGTATCTCCAGGATACAGAAAAACAGTTCCAGAGTGCTACAGAAGAATTGGGCAATATTTTCTTTTAGGGTGGGACTTAAAGGATGAATGCAGTTCATGTTCCGGTTATGCTGGAAGAAACACTGGCTTTGCTTGAGCCGGAACAGAAGGATTCGCTTTTGATTGACTGTACAATGGGGGAGGGTGGACATTCCTACGGGTTTTTGTCCAGGTATCCTGATTTAAAAGTTGTAGGGTTGGACAGGGACAGCGGAATCCAAAAAAGGGCAAAAGAACGGCTGGAGGAGTTTTCTTCCAGAACTGCATTTTATCATACCTGGTTTGATGACTTTTTTTCCTGTTACCCATCTGAATTGAAAAGACCTGATTTGATTTTGTTTGATTTGGGTATTTCGGTTTACCACTATGAATTATCCGGCAGGGGGTTTACTTTCAGGGATAAGGAACCCTTGGATATGAGGCTTGATACTTCCTGTGGTGAAAGTGCCATGGACATTGTTAACGGGTACTCAAAGGAGGATTTGGCTGATTTGATTTACAGCTTTGGGGAAGAAAGGTACAGCAGGCGGATAGCAGAAAAAATAGTGGAAGAAAGAAGTAAATTCCCCATAAAGTTTTCAAATCAACTGGCTGAAATTATATATAACAGTGTCCCGGGGGAATACAGACATGGGAGAATCCATCCTGCCACAAGAACCTTTCAGGCTTTGCGGATAAAGGTTAATTCGGAGTTGGACAGGTTAAGGCGGGCTTTGGAAAATGCTTACAGGGTTCTTTCTCCCGGTGGGAAAATGGGTGTTATAACCTTTCATTCTCTTGAAGACAGGATAGTTAAAAATTTTTTTAAAGATAAATGCAGGGTTTGTATTTGCCCTGAAAACCAGGTCCGGTGTATTTGTGGCGGCCGCCCCGGCGGGGTGTTGCTTAACAAAAAGGTTATAGAAGCAGGGGCACAGGAAGTTAAAGATAACCCGCCTTCCAGAAGTGCCAAGTTAAGGGGTATAAGAAAAATTTACGACAGGGAGGCTGTTTGATATGGCATTAAAACACAAAAAATATTTATTTTTATATCTGCTGGCTCTTGCCATCCCCTGTTGTCTCTTTTGGAAAATGTATGTAACCCAGAAGTATATCAAACTTGAAAATGAAGTGCGTAATCTTGAGGAACTTCAATACGACAGTATTGAGTATAATAAACGTTTGATTTCGGAGATTTCAGTAAAAACCGTTCCCAGCAGAATCGAGACTATTGCCAGGGAGGAACTGGGAATGCGGCCTGCCCTTCCGGAAGAAGTGGTTAGAATAAAAATAGCCCAGTCAGAGGTGCAGGATGAATGAATTTCCGTTAATGACCTTGGAAGAATTATGCAGTGCGGTACATGGGGTTTGCATTGGCAGCAGAACCGGACGGTTTTATTCGGTTTGTACAGACAGTCGCAATGCGGTAAGAGGGGCTTTGTTTGTTCCTCTTATGGGTGAGTTTCAGGATGGCCATAATTATATTTCCGGTGCTGTAAAAAATGGTGCCGCTGTGGTTCTTGTGGACGAAAATCACCGTGAAATGGTAGAAAGGGGTATTTCTGAAAAACATCTGCCGGAAGATGTTTCTTATGTGATTGTTAAAAATACTTTAAAAGGGCTTCAGGATGCTGCTGCAGGTTATTTGAAGAAATTCCCGGGTCTAAAAAAAATCGGTATAACAGGTTCCTGCGGGAAAACAACAACAAAAGAAATTTTCGCCTCTGTGTTTTCTGTTAAATACGATGTTGTAATGACAGAGGGAAATCTTAATTCCGAAACAGGGCTTCCTTTAAGTGTTTTTAATGTAAGAGATAATCATCAGGTCGGCATTTTTGAAGCCGGGATGAACCGGGTGGGGGAAATCCGGGAGCTTGCAGAGGTTCTTAAACCTGACATTGCAGTGATTACAAATATCGGGACTGCCCATATCGGAATTCTCGGTACAAGGGATAAAATTGCTGAGGAAAAAAAATCAATTTTTTCTTTCTTTAATGAAAAATCAATAGGGATAATTCCTGAAGCTGATGACTATTACGAATTTCTCAAAACGGGGGTCCCGGGCAAGATTCTTTCTTTCGGAGACGGAAATCTTAGGGAAATATCCCGGGTAAACAGTCTTGGATTAAAGGGGACTGAAATTATCTTTAAAACAGGTGACAGGGCTTTATTGTCAATTCCGGGATATTATAATTATCTTAATGCCCTTGCTGCAATTACGGCAGGTTTTGAATGCGGTCTGACTGTAAAAGAAGTTGCAGAAGGTATTAATTCAGTAAAACCTCTTTTCGGCCGTTCCCAGGTTTTTGAAGGTTCAGTGGAAAAAAACGGAATTAACCTGAATGTTACGGTTGTACAGGATTGTTACAACGCAAACCCGGTTTCCTTGAAGGCGGGGTTAAGCTTGTGTGACTCAGCTGATTGGAATGGAAAAAGACTTTATGTAGTAGGAGCCATGATGGAGCTGGGGGCAGATTCGTATCAGGCTCATTATGCTGCGTTACAGAACCTTGCAGATTCAAAGGGGGATCTGATATTTCTGTTCGGGAAAGAATTTAAAAAACCTTTTGATGACTTTAAACCCGCCGGTTCAAGATTTTTTTACTTTGAAGACATGGAAGATTTGATTGCCGGTGTAAAATCCGGGCTTGAAAATAATTCTCTGATTTTTATCAAAGGCTCCAGGGCAATGGCATTGGAAAGAATCGGGGAATCTTTGGGCTTGGTAAAGGAGAGTGCCGGTGTTTAGGGAAATTGAATTGGAGAGGGTACAGAGGAAGTCCGGAATAGATGTCTGGTTTTCGATTTTTATGATTCTGTTTATGGGAATGGGGCTCGTTGCCTTGTACTCTGCTTCTGTAGGGTATGGGACCAGTATGTTTGATGATCCCCTCCATTTTTTTAAATCCCAGGTCATTTTTATGGGTTTGGGTTTTGTTGCGATGTTCGTATCCATGAATATTTCCCTTGACTGGTTACGCAGCAAGGTTTTTGTTCTTTCAGTTGTATGTCTGGTTTTATGCCTGATGGTTTTTTTACCCTTCGTAGGAAAAGAAATCAATGGGGCTTCCAGGTGGATTGGTTTTGGCCCGGTACAGTTTCAGCCGTCGGAGCTTTTAAAAATTCTTTTTCCGCTGTTTATATCAAATTTAGTGGATAAAAGAAAAAATGAGCTTAATGTTCCCGGAAGGGTGTTTTATCCTGCTTTGATTTTTTCCGGGGTTTTTTGTTTTGTTGTGGTGTTGCAAAATGACTTTTCTACAGCTGCCTTCCTTTTTGTTCTGGCACTTTTGATGCTTCTTATGTCGGGAATTCCTTTAAGGTATTTTATCGCCCTGACAGCTGTAATTGTTCCCCTTGGGTTTATTGTGGTTTTTTCCAAGGAACACAGGGTTTACAGACTTCTTTCCTTTTTTATTCCCGATTACGATGTTAGTGGAGCCAGTTATCAGGTTATGGCATCGTTAAAGGCAATCGGTTCCGGGGGATTTTGGGGAAAAGGTCTTGGACTCGGTGTGAAAAAACTTTCTTCAATTCCTATGGTTCAGTCCGATTTTGTTTTTTCGGCTTGGGCCGAAGAAACGGGTTTTTTGGGTGTGACCTCATTTTTTATAATATTGGCATTGTTTGCCTGGCGTGGCTATAAAATCAGTCTTGGAAGTGGTTCCCTTTTTTCTTCCATGTTTTCCTTTGGCTGTGTTTCTGCCATAGTTTTGCAGTCCCTGATGAATTTAGGGGTTGTTGTCCAGGCTTTACCGGTAACAGGAATAACACTTCCGTTCTTTTCAGCGGGAGGGTCTTCCTATGTTGTAACAATGATTATGTGTGGAATAATACTGAATATATCGCGGAATAAAATAAAGGAGACTGTAAATGAGTGAACCAATCGCTTACACAGGAGATTTAGGTATTGTAAAAGATGACGGCAACAATAAATCCGGTTTATCTGAGAAAGCTTCCGTATTCTTAAAAATTCTGATAGTTTTCCTGTTGCTTTGCCTTTTAGGCCAGTTATGTTACTATATTTTCATTATACCGGCTCATTCAGTTCCCAGGTTTGTTGTCAGCGGAATAGAAACTGTTACCAGTGACGAGATCGTTGATATGGCGGGTGTTGAGGCCTCGGCTCCCTGGTCGGAAATTGATATTTTGCAGATAAATAGAAATTTGTCGTTGTATCCGGTTTTTGAGTCAGTTAACGTAAAAAAAGTTTTTCCTGATACCATATCTATTGATGTAGTGGAACGTAAAACAGCAGTTATGGCTTTGATTTCAATGGCGGGTAGAAGCGTTCCGGTTCATATTGACAGGAACGGTGTCATATTTAAAATCGGGAATGATATGGATATGGACGGAGCCTTCTTTATCAGTGGTCTGAATTTGGAAAATGCCCGTGTCGGTGACCGTATCTCACCTGAACTGAAAAATATTTTAAGTTCCTTAAGTGAATTGCAGGAGAAATACCCGGAACTTTGTTCTTTGATTTCCGAAGTTAAAATTGAAAAAAGGGATTATGGGGATTATGAACTGGTACTTTATCCGGTTTATACACCTATTCCGGTAAGAACCAAGGGTATTTTAACGGAAAGAGTTTTGCGATACGTTATTTTGGTACTTGATATTGTTGAGGGTTTCGATATAAAAATAGAAGAGTTGGATTTTAGATCAGGTACAGTTGCCTATCGCAGTAAGGAGGGCAGGTGATGAGCGGTGTAATAGCCGGTCTGGATATTGGAACAAGCAAGATTCGTGTTGTTGTAGGCGAATGCAACGATAATGGGACATTCGAGATAATCGGAGTGGGATCATGTCTTTCCACCGGGCTGCAAAAAGGAATAATACGGAACATAGATGTAACCTGTAATTCAGTTAAGGCTGCTGTTGAATCGGCAGAGATTATGAGCGGAAGGGACATAGAGACATTGTTCGTTGGAATTGGTGGTCCTAACATAGAAAGTGTAAATTCAAAAGGTGTTGCCGCTGTAACAGGAAAAAACCGCAGTGACAGGGAAATTTCTGAAGGAGATATTGCAAGGGCTGTTGAACAGGCTACAGCTGTTCCTATTCCTATGTACCGTAAAATGATTCATGTTCTTCCGAGAGGTTATATCGTGGATGAACAGACAAAGGTTAAAAATCCCACCAATATGATTGGTGTAAGACTGGAATGTGAAGTTCATATAATAACAGCCTCTGTGGACGATATGCAGAAAGTTGTTCACAGTGTCAGGCGGGCAGGATACGAGCTTTCGGATATAGGGTATAATGGTTACGCTGCCGGCGTTGCAGTTTTAAATGAAGATGAAAAGGATTTAGGCTGTGTTTTGATTGACATAGGCGGAGGAACAACTGATGTTCTTGTTTACAAAGACGGACAGCCGGTCTATACGTCTGTTTTGCCCTATGGGGGAATTCAGGTTACTAATGATATTTCCGCTGTCCATCATATATCTTCTGAGATGGCAGACCGGGTTAAACTGGAATGCGGCTGCTGCTGGCTTCCTCTTATAGAAAAAGACGAACCTGTAATAATTTCCGGAGTAACCGGAATGGGCCCTAAAGAAATACCACGTTCCAAGATTTGTGAGGTGATTTATGCCAGAATGGCAGAGATTTTTTCACTTGTTAAGGACAAAATTTCACCCTATCTTAAAACCGGTGATTTTGGTGGTGGAATTGTTTTGACAGGTGGCGGTGCCCTCCTTTCAGGAACTTTAGAACTGGCAGGCGAAATATTCGGTGTTCCTGCAAGGCTGGGGGTTCCGGTTTTAAAGGGAGGTCTGGTTTCCGAATATCAGAAGCCGGATTATGCAGCTGCCCTTGGGCTTGTTTTGATGGGGCTTGAAAATAACACAGAAAATGCCCCTGTTTCAAAAAAGACTGAATCCGGCGGCGGAAAGTTTTTTAATTTCTTTAATAAAATAATCAAAGATTTCTTTTGATTCATATATTATTCGGGAGGGATATATGAACGATTTTAAGTTTGTAGCGGAACAGGTTGTGAATCCGACTGTAATCAAAGTTGTTGGTACGGGCGGTGCAGGCTCCAATGCCGTAAACCGCATGATTGAAAGCGGATTGCGGAATGTGGATTTCATTGTGGCAAACACTGATTTACAGGCTCTGAATCATTCCCGGGCTGAAATCAAACTGCCTATAGGGCAAAAAGTTACCGGCGGTTTGGGTGCAGGAGGAAAGCCCGAAGTTGGGGAGAAAGCTGCCCAGGAAGATAAAGAGATGATAGCCAATGTTCTTAAAGGCTCAAACATGGTCTTTATAACAGCAGGAATGGGAGGAGGAACCGGTACCGGGTCAGCACCGGTAATAGCTTCCATTGCAAAAGAATTAGGGGCACTGGTGGTAGGTGTTGTAACTAAGCCCTTCCTTTTTGAAGGTACGGCAAAGATGAATATTGCCGAAGAGGGAATAAGAAAGTTAAAGGAGCATGTAGACACACTTATTGTGATTCCGAGTCAGAATCTGCTTAAAATTGTCGATAAAAAGACCCCCCTTACGGAAGCTTATCTGATAGCTGATGATGTTTTAAGACAGGGAATCCAGGGAATTTCAGAGCTTATAACTGAGTCAGGTCTTGTAAATCTGGATTTTGCTGATGTTAAGGCAACCATGGAAAATCAGGGTGATGCCATTATGGGAATTGGCGAAGGAACCGGGAATACAAGGGCTGTTGATGCGGCTACAGCTGCAATAAACAATCCGCTTTTGGAAGACTGCAATATTGAAGGAGCCACCAGAGTCCTTGTTAATATCAGGGGAAGCAAGGATATTGCCCTTGCAGAAGTAGAAGAAGTGATAAAGATAATAACCCAGAATTCAGACCCACAGGTGCTTTTGAAATATGGTACTGTAATCGATGAATCAGATGATGGAAAAATTACGGTAACTGTAATTGCTACCGGATTGCCTTCAGCAGGGAAAAACCAGACACAGGTTTCTTCGTTAAGATCCCTGGGCAAAAAAACAGTAAAAGCCGAAAATGAGGAAAAAGGAACCTTTATGTCTCTTGATAGCTGGAACAGGATGAAGGGGGCTGATTCAGGAGATATCCCTTCTGTTTCCAATCTCCAGGGTGGGGCAGGGCTTGCTTCCAGGGCTTCCTCTGTTGGCGATGATTTGGAAATGCCTGCTTATTACAGAATGAAGCAGAAAGAAGAGAATTGAATTTTTGGGGGTACTTCCCTTTAAGTGGTTTATGGAAAGGAATTTACTGGAGGAATTTAAAGTTGATCTTCTTACCGTAGAGCAATTGTCGGGGCTTACGGTGGAGGTTTATTGTGAAACAGCCTACAGATTCCTGTCCTGGTGCAAAAACAAAGGAGTTTCTCCCGAAGATATAACTCCTGCCGATTTGCCGGATTTTATTATTGGACTCGGAGGTTCGGATTTATCACCAAGAACCATAGCAAAGAATATTTCCGCCCTCAGGGCTTTCGGGCGGTTTTTATGTGACGGGCATATTTGGAAAGACAATTATGCCATGCTGTTGGAATTGCCGCGGCAAGACAGAACTGTTCCGAGAGTTTTGGAATACAATGAAATCGAAAGGCTTTTGAATGCCTGCGATATGAATTCCCCTGGCGGGATAAGAGACAGGGCTCTTTTTGAGCTTGTATATTCCTGTGGTTTAAGAGTGAGTGAAGTTTCCAGCCTTAAATTAAAAGATGTACATCTTGACAGGAAAATTCTTATGGTGTTTGGAAAGGGAAATAAAGAGCGCCTTGTACCATTTGGTTCCCGGGCAAAAGAGTCTTTGACTCTGTATTTTGATACAGCTAGGGAAAAACTTTTAAGAGGAAAGATTTCTCCTTATGTTTTTGTAAACCGGATGGGAGGGAAACTTTCAAGAAAAGGAATATGGAAGAGGCTTCAGGATATGGAGTTAAAATCAGGTGTTGAATCGAAAATCCATACACTCAGGCATTCTTTTGCCACCCATCTTTTGGAAGGAGGTGCGGATTTAAGATCTGTCCAGGAATTACTTGGACATTCTGATATAACAACTACACAGATTTACACACACGTAAATGAAGATAGTTTGGAAACCTATTACAGGGAATTCTTTAATACTGGAGGGAAGAATGAATAATATTCGGTTTTGCATTTTGGGATTTGCTGTATTTTTATTATTTTCTTGCGGGGCTAGTCCAAACTATATACGGCGTATACAGGCTTTGGAAGAGGGGGTTTCCAACCCAACAACAATAGAGGAATTAAAGGACGCAATAGGCAAATATGAAAAAAGGGTCGAAGATATTGTGGGGGCCCAGTCCCAGACCGGGATCTGGTATAAAATTCTGGCGACCCGTTATATTGACAAGGCGATGTATGGAGAGGCCTTGGATGCTTTAAGGGCAGCAATTCAGTATTATCCTTCAAATCAGAATCTGTTTTATTATGTAGGTGTTTGTGCCGGTTATATGGCCAAATCTACCCTTGATTTTGGGGAGGGGGATTATAAAGCTGACAGGGAAAGGTATCTTGGCCTTGCTGAGTCAGGATATGAACGGGCATTGGAGATTCAGCCGGATTATTCAAGAGCAATGTATGGCTTGGGGGTATTGTATACATTTGAAATGAATCAACCTGAAAAGGCTGTTCCTTTGCTTGAAAACTTTTTGACAATACAGACTAAAGATACAAGCGGTATGTTTGTACTTGCCAGGGCTTATTACATGACAGGACGCTATGATGAGGCTGTTTCCACATACGATAGGATAATTGAAACTACCAAAGTCGAAGAACAGAAAAAGGATGCAATGGAAAACAAGGAGTTGATACTGACTTTCCTGTACGGGGAAAATTAAATAAAAAACTATTGATTATTGGCAAAGCGGATTTTATTATATAGACTGGTTTTGCCGAAGTGAGTTGGTTGGTTTATACCAAATGAATCCGGAAAATAGGGTCCGGTTTTTGTTGTTTTCCGGCAAGGCAGGTTTTGCCGGATAGGTTTTCCCTTTTCAGGAAAACATCCTGTTTATGTTATTTAAACAGGCGTTAAAGGTTGAAAGTATGGAAAAAAGTGATTTATTATTGTTGGCGATTAACAGGCTTCCAGAGATTAATTTCCGGGGTAAGAGGAGATTGGCTTCTGTTCTCGACACAGAGGATGATTTTTTAAAATTGCCTGCTTTGGAGGCCGGCAGGATTTCGGGGTTTGAAGGTTTGAAATGGAATCCCGGGGCTGCATTGGAAGCGGCCGAAAATGATTTGCTGGTTTTAAGTAGGATTGGCGGAGCTTTTGTGTATGTTGACGGGGATTTGTATCCGCCACTGCTTAATGAAATGTACGATTCCCCTTTTCTGTTGTTTTACAGGGGAATGGAAGATTTGCTTATAAAGGCCAGCCGGGGTTGTGATTGGATTTCCATAGTTGGAACCAGGCAGCCCTCTTATGAAGCTTTGGAGAAGGCCTATGAATTTGCCTCGGTTTTCGCAGAAAACAACATACCGGTAGTATCGGGGCTTGCATACGGGATTGATTCAGCCGCCCATAGGGGTGCTGTGGAGGCAGGAAGGTCAGTTGCGGTTCTTCCTTCAGGAATTGATTCCATATACCCAAGGGGAAATTCCTCTCTTGCCGGAAGAATTATGGACCGGGGAGGACTTTTGGTTTCGGAGTATCCTCCTGAATCAAAGGCTGTAAAGTGGCATTTTCCCCAGAGAAACCGCATTATTTCAGCCTTGTCTAGAGGGGTTGTGATTGTGGAGGCTCCCGAAAAATCTGGGGCCTTGATAACTGTGGATTTTGCCTTGCAACAGAACCGGGATGTTTTTGTTGCCGGAGAAAAAGAAGGCCGGGTTTTTGGAACCGGTTGCGAAAAATTGGCTGGGGACGGTGCCGTTGTTATTTCGACGCCGCAGGAAGTAATTGATTTATGGAATACCAATCCCTGTTGGTCTGCCAGGCTTTGCGGCAGGCTTGATGAATAGGAGTTTTTTTATGGATAAAGAAAAGAAAACAAAGTCAAAAACAAAAGCAGAGAAACCGGTGCTGGTGATTGTAGAGTCTCCGGCCAAAGCAAAAACGATAGAAAAATATCTCGGTCCCGGCTATGTGGTACGGGCTTCCATGGGACATTTGATTGATTTACCAAAATCAAGGATAGCAATAGACATAAAAAATGGGTTTGAGCCGGAATATATAACGGTGAGGGGAAGAGCAAAGGTTTTGAAGGCTCTTCAAAGTGAAGCAAAAAAATCAAAAGAAGTTCTTTTGGCTTCTGATAATGACCGGGAAGGAGAGGCAATCGCTTTTCATCTTAGAAATTCATTTGAGAACAAGGCTTCTGTCCCCATCCACCGGATAGTCTTTAACGAAATAACCCCTCAGGCTATAAATGAGGCTGTTAAGCATCCCGGAGATATTGACGAAAGCAAGGTGAATGCACAAAAAGCCCGGAGGGTTCTGGACAGGCTTGTGGGATATAATCTTTCGCCCTTATTGTGGAAAAAGGTAAAAAACGGTTTGTCTGCCGGCCGGGTACAGTCAGTAGCTTTAAGGTTGATTTGCGAAAGGGAAAAGGAGGTTGAAAACTTTATTCCGGAAGAATATTGGACTCTGGATGCAGATATGAAAAAAGGAAAATCCTCTTTTACAGCCCAGCTCGTCCAGTACAATGGGGCAAAACCCAACCTGACAAGCGAAAAAGCGGTAGAAGATATAATCCGTGAAATTTCTAATTCCACTTGTTTGGTCAGCGATATAAAAGTTATGGAAAAATCGCTAAAACCCAAACCGCCTTTTACAACATCTAAACTCCAACAGATGGCTGCAAACCGGCTTGGCTTTACTTCCCGTAAAACGATGCAGATTGCCCAACAACTTTATGAGGGTGTCAACATTGGTTCTACCAGGGTGGGATTGATAACTTATATGAGAACCGATTCTGTCCGTATATCAAAGGTTGCTCTGGATGAGGCAAGAAAGTGGATTGGGGAAAATTATCCCCAGGATCTGCCGCCTGCGGCAATCGAGTATTCAGTGGAAAAAAAGGCCCAGGATGCTCACGAAGCCATCAGACCCACTTTTGTGAGTTATACTCCTGACAGTGTAAAGGAGTATTTAACCCGTGATCAGTTGCGGTTGTATAGTATTATCTGGGAGAGATTTGTATCAAGCCAGATGAATAATGCAAAGAGCAGGACTACAAGTCTTGAACTTAAGGCAGGAGAGGCCGTGTTCAGAATCTCTGCCACAAAAATTGTGGACAAAGGCTTTTACCATGTAATAAAAACCCTTATTTCCAAGGAAGAGAGGGATTCAAATTTACCGGTAATGAAAATCGGCGAAGAAATCCAGGTTGAAAAATTCCATCCTGAACAGCATTTTACACAGGGGCCAGCCAGGTATACTGATGCATCCATTGTTAAGGTTTTGGAGGAGAAGGGAATAGGCCGTCCGTCTACCTATGCCCCGATTATTTCAGTTTTGTTGGACAGATATTATGTCACCCGTTCAAACAAGCAGCTTGTTCCGACCCAGTTAGGCAGAATGATAAACGATATTCTTGTGGAACAGTTTCCCCATGTTATTGATGCCGGTTTTACTGCAGACATAGAAAAACAGCTGGATGAAGTAGAGGAAGACAAAATAAAATGGCCGGAAATGATAGGGGAATTTTATACCCCGTTTAAGAAACAGGTTGATAAGGTTTCTGAGACCCTTGATTCCTATAAAGGTGTGATGGATGAGCCAACGGATTACCTATGCGAGCTTTGCGGAAAGCCTATGGTAAAAAAATTAGGCAGATTCGGATTCTTTTTGGCCTGTTCAGGTTTTCCTGAATGCAAGAATACCAAGTCTATCCCCCTTGCAAAATGTCCAAGACCGGGCTGCGACGGCGAAATTGTTGCAAGAAAGACAAAGGGCAGGGGAAAGGAATTTTACGGTTGCACAAATTATCCTAAGTGCGATTTTATAAGTCATTTTAAACCTCTTCCAATGCCCTGTCCAAAATGCGGGCAGTTTCTTGTGGAAAAGTATGATAAAAAACATGGAAATTACAAGTCCTGCATAAATCCGGAGTGTGATTATCTCCATACTTCTGATGATAATGAAAAGGAGGATATAACCGGGGATGAAATCTGACCTTCCAGCAAAGGAGGAATTTCTTTCACTCAAATCTTTGTCCGGTTATATAGGGGATTTTATTTCCTATATGCAGATGGCAAGGGGAATGAGTCCCAATACCTGTAAATCCTATGAGAGGGATTTGATTCTGTTTGCAGGTTTTTTAATGAACGGTAATATTGACCAGGCTGTAAAGGATTGCTTTTTTAAGGTTTCGGAAGTTGATGCAGCCCTGGTAAGCCTTGATTCCGGGGTGATAAAATCATTTGTTTCTGCTCTGACAGTGAAAGGGTATTCGCCGGCCAGCATCAACAGAATTCTTTCAGGTGTCAGAGGATTGTATACTTATCTGTACAGGTATGGGATTACATCTTCAAATCCGGGATCCGGTGTAAAAAGTTTAAAGCAGGGAAAAAAACTCCCTTCTTTTTTGTTTGAGGAAGAAGTAAAGGCAGTTTCCGATTTTGCGGAAAACAATTCACATTTATGGCCTGTAAGGGACAAAGCCATTATATTATGCCTTTATACATCCGGTTGCCGTGTTTCGGAAATGGCAGGGATGCTTCTTAAAGATTTAAGGGCGGATTGCACCTCAATTATTGTAATGGGAAAGGGTAGAAAAGAACGGAGGGTGTTTTTTTCAAAGGAAGCCGCCGGGGCCTTAAAAGAGTACCTTGCGGTAAGGAAAAAAGCTATACCTGCAGAAAGGGAAGGAATAAATCATATTTTCATAAGTAAAAAGGGAGGAAATCTTTCTGTGAGGGGAATTCAGTACATAATCTCATGTTATTCCAAGTTGCAGAATAACGGAAAAAGCTTTTCCCCCCACAGTCTCAGGCATAGCTATGCTACGGCCTTGGTTACAAAGGGAGCCGACATAAGGCTTGTCCAGGAACTGCTCGGACATGCAAGTGTTTCTACAACACAAAGGTATTCGCATATAACAACCAGACATCTTCTGGAAACATATAATCTTTCCCATCCCCATGGGGATGGCGAAATTGAATAAAGGGGAAAAAATGGGAAATCCTAAAGTCCGCAGTACAACGGTTATTGCGGTTAAAAAAGACGGTCATGTGGCTATGGCTGCAGACGGACAGGTTACAATGGGCGAAACAGTCATGAAACCTAATGCAAGAAAAATAAGAAGAATTTATGACGGAAAAGTTTTAACCGGTTTTGCCGGTTCCACAGCCGACGCATTTACTTTGTTTGAAAAGTTTGAAGCCAAGCTCAAAGAATTCAACGGGGACATAACAAGATCCGCTGTGGAACTTGCAAAAGAATGGAGGACAAACAAGGCTCTCAGAAATCTAGAGGCATTGCTACTTGTAGCAGATAAGGACAGTATTCTTCTCATTTCCGGAAACGGTGATGTTATTGAGCCGGAGAAAGATGTTCTTGCCATAGGCTCCGGGGGAAATTACGCCTATGCTGCAGCCCTGGCATATCTTGATGCTTCAGAGCTTTCAGCCTCTGAGATTGCACGGCGTTCATTGCTTATTGCCGGCGGGATCTGCATATACACAAATGACAGGGTTGTTTTGGAAGAACTATAAGGACGGATTAAGATGAATGACAAAGTTAATTTAGATGAACTTACACCAAAAGCAATAGTCCGGGAATTGGACAAATATATTATCGGACAGAACAAAGCAAAACGTTCTGTAGCCATCGCCCTGAGAAACCGCCAGCGGCGGTTAAAACTGGAGGAATCCATAAGGGATGAGGTTGCCCCAAAAAACATTCTCATGATCGGGCCTACAGGAGTAGGAAAAACCGAAATAGCAAGAAGGCTTGCTAAATTGTGCAGTGCCCCTTTTATAAAGGTGGAAGCAACAAAATATACCGAAGTAGGCTATGTAGGCCGTGATGTTGAATCCATGGTAAGGGATTTAATGAGTGCAGCTATTAACCTCGTTACCCAGGAAATGAAGAACGAAAAAAAAGACGAAGCCCGGAAAATGACAGAGGAAAGGCTTTTGGACCTTTTACTTCCGGGAAGCGGATATTCAGGTACCAATATCCCTGACGGCAGTGAACCAGGGCTGATAACCCGGGATAATTCAACCAGGGAAAAATTCCGGGAGATGCTTAGAAACGGCGAATTGGAAGACAGGGTAGTTGACATAGAAATTAAGAAAAAACAGCCTTCCCCGATGATGGAAATTTTTGCAGGAACCAATTTTGAAGATTTTGGTGCTAATATGGCGAATATAACCGGTTTTTTCAGTCCGGGAAAAAACCGGAAAGAAAAGAAAAAGGTTCCGGTAAAGGATGCCCGTGAGATTATTCTTCAGGATGAGGCCGAAAAGCTTATCGACAACGATTCAATAAGCGAAATAGCCAGAAAACGGGTGGAAAATCTTGGGATTATTTTTATTGATGAAATAGACAAGATTGCAGCCAAAAATGAGGGTTCCAGCAATCATGATGTTTCCCGGGAAGGTGTCCAAAGGGATATTCTTCCTATTGTTGAGGGGTCTACTGTAAATACCAAGTACGGTCCCGTGGATACAACCCATATTCTTTTTATTGCTGCGGGAGCATTCAATCTTTCTAAACCCAGTGATTTGATACCGGAGCTTCAGGGTCGTTTTCCCCTCCGTGTGGAATTGGATTCTCTTAATGCAGAGGATTTCAGGCGTATTCTCACAGAGCCAAAAAATGCCTTGATTAACCAGTACAAGCAGTTGTTGGCTACGGAAGATGTTTCAATAGTTTTTGAAGATTCTGCAATAGAAAGAATGAGCGAAATAGCCCAGGAGTCCAACCAACAAATGGAAAATATCGGTGCAAGGCGCCTTCATACCATAATGGAGACCCTGCTTGAAGATGTTTCATTTAATGCCCCTGAATTAAAAGGGCAGGAAATAAAGATAACCAGAAATTATGTAGACGAAAGATTGGGAAGCATAATTGAAAACCGTGATTTGTCCAGGTACATCCTGTAAAAAAAGCTTAATGGGTCTTAAAATTCGGCCGAAAATCTAACTGTGTACAGAGGGAGGAAAGTATGAACAGTTTTTTAAAGACAACTGATTTACTTCACAGGGCAATGGATGTAAGTGCATTGAGGTATGAAGTGACCGCCAATAATCTTGCAAATTCAGAAGTCCCAAACTTTAAACGCAGTGAGATTAATTTTGAGTCTGAACTGAAAAAGGCCCTTGAGTCGGAAGAAGCTGCAAAAACGGCATTCCAGATGACAACGACTTCTGAAAAACATATCCCCTCGAATAGGTATATTGATTACCGCACAATTGAGCCCAGGCGGGTTTTGGATTATACCACAACATCCAAGGCTAACGGTAACAATGTCGATCCTGAGCAGGAAGCCATGAACCTTCTGAAAATTCAACTTAATTACAGTCTCTTGACCCAGTTACAGAGTTTTGAATTTTCCCAGGTTAAATCTGTATTAAAATAGATTGAAAACTAAGGAAAAATTTTTCCTTTGAATTTTTTGTAAGGGAGTGTTAAAATGGGATTGTTTTCTACAATAAATATTGCAGCAACCGGGATGAGTGCAGAAAGGCTGAGGACTGATGTTATTTCCAATAACATAGCCAATGCATCTACAACTGAAACCCAGGAAGGCGGGCCCTTTAAGCGCTCCCGGGTAGTTCTTGCGTCAAGAAAAGATTCCCCGGATTTCAGGACTGCTTATTTGCCGGGGTTTATGGACGAAGGTGCCGGAAACGGGGTGGAGGTAAAAGCCATCGAGGTGGATAATTCACCTTCAAGATTGGTTTGGGACCCCACACATCCTAATGCCATTGTATCGGGGCCTAATGCAGGATATGTGGAATATCCTAATGTAAATATAGTAAACGAAATGGTGGATTTGATTTCCGCTTCAAGGGCGTATGAAGCAAATGCTTCAGTAATTCAAGGGTCAAAAGAAATGTTTATAAAAGCCCTTGATATCGGGAGGGTATAATGAACTTTGTAAGTGCTTCGCAGGTTGGACAGCTTGAAATGACAGCCACTAATTCCAACCATTTCAACAGTGGAAAAGTTTCTTCCCAAAGGGACAAAATGGTATCCAATACCGACATGATAGAAAGTACTGTAAGACCGGAAACTACCAGTTTTGACCAGGTTCTGTTAAAAGCCTTTGACGAGGTTAACAGCTACCAGCAGGCCAGTTCCGGAATGGCAGAAAAAATAATAACAGATCCGGATTCTGTTGATGTTCACGATGTAACTACGGCTATGGCTAAGGCAAGCCTGTCCCTTAGTTTAACAAGTACCGTTCTTGACCGGCTGGTAAAAGGATGGAATGAGATTACTACAACGAGATAAAACTGACCGGGGTGCCTGATTAAAGCCCGGCAGCTTTGTCTTATTCGTTCAGGAAGGAGGGGTTCATGAACGAATGGCTCAAAAAGCTATTAGAGAAAATTAAGACGGTTTGGGGAAAAATAACCGTTGTCCAGAAAGTTATTCTCGGGCTGATCGTAGTGGGGGTCATAGCCGGGATAATAGCATTGTTTACTGTTTCTTCTTCGCCAACGATGGTCCCAATCTTAAACACGTCGATAAACGATGAAAATCTCAGGGACAGGATTCTTGTCCGCTTGGACGAAGAGAATGTGCGGGCCACGGTTTCTGCAAATAATGTTATTATGGTGCAGGATGAATCTACAGCACGCCGTATGCGTTCAATTCTTATCAGGGAAGACCTGGTTCCCCAGGATACTTCCCCTTGGGATATTTTTAACAGGGATAGTTGGACTCAATCAGATTTCCAGAACGATGTAAATTTACAGCAGGCAATAACGACAATGGTTACCCGGCATATAGAGGCTCTTGATGATGTGGATGATGCTACCGTTATTATTACATTCCCTAAAGATGTTTTGTTTGCTTCGGAACGGGAACCGGTAAAGGCCAGTGTGTTGATAAGTGCCAGGCCCGGCAGTGATATAACTACAAACCGGAAAAAAATCGAAGGTATCCAGAAACTTGTAATATACGCAGTGGACGGCTTAACGGCAGAAAATATTGTAATAAGTGATTCCCTTACCGGAAAAATTCTAAATGATTTTGAAGGAATGGCGGATTTTGACGAGCTTACCCTGACAGAAAAACAGCAGAAACTTATTTCTGCAAAGGAAGCTGAATATAAGGCCAAAGTTCTCACAGCCCTCCAGAGAACATACGGTGAAGACCGTGTCAGGGACTTGAATGTAAACATATACATGGATATGTCCAAGGAAGAAATAACTGCCACCGAGTTTTACCCTATTACGGTAAAAGAAGATGATCCCACGACCCCCTACGATGACAGTGAATTTGCAATGTCTGTTACCCGTTCCTCCCAGACAGCCACAACCAGGTGGCAGGGAACCGGATACAATCCTGAGGGACCCAGCGGTATGGAAGGACAGACAGCCCCTGTATACAAAGATTCATCAAACCTATACGGAATGACAGAGCAGTCCATTGTGACAAAAAACGAAGAAATAAACAGCCGTAACATAAGTACAAAGCGCAGTCCGAAAGTTAACAAGGTCACTGTATCTGTAAATATTGACGGAACCTGGAAGATAAAGACAGATGAAAACGGAAGGCCGATTGTAAATCCGGATGGTTCCAGGGAAAGGGAATATACACCATTGACGACCCAGGAAATCCAGGATACAGAAAAACTTATTCAGGATGCCATCGGATATGATGTAAAGCGGGGGGATTCTGTAACGGTTACAAATATTAAATTTTACAGAGACCCGGAATTTGCAGAGGCAGATGCAGCGTTCTTAAAAGAACAGCAGACTGAAAAAATAATCCTGTATGTAATGATTGGTTTTACAATTATACTTGTTATCTTTGTAGTCTCAAGGCTTATTATGAGGGAGATAGAGCGCCGCAGAAGGCTTAAAGAGGAAGAAAGACAGAGACTGCAGCAGGCGGAAAGGGAAAGACGGCTTTGGGAGGCAGAACAGGCCGGAATGGAAGTTTCAATGTCTGTTGAAGAAAGAAAACGGCTGGAGTTGCAGGAAAATGCAATCAATATGGCCAAAGAGCATCCTGAAGATGTGGCACTTCTTATCAGAACATGGTTGATGGAGGAATAAAATGGCAGTACAACAGAGTAAACCTAAACCGAGTGCACCTTCCAATTCAAAAAAAGCAAAGGATATTAAGTCACTTACAGGAAGACAGAAAGCTGCTATTTTTCTGGTTTCTGTCGGTTCTGATATATCTTCTGAAATATTCAAGCATCTTAGGGAAGATGAAATAGAGACCTTGACCTTTGAAATAGCCCGTTTGGAGAATGTGGAGGCAGAATACAAGGACGCAATTCTTCAGGAATTTCAGGATTTGATGGCTGCCCAGAATTTTATATCTACGGGTGGTATTGAGTATGCCAGGGAGTTGTTGGAAAAATCATTGGGCAGCCAAAAGGCTATTGATATTATTAACCGGCTTACCAGCTCCCTTCAGGTGCGTCCATTTGATTTTATCCGGCGTACGGATCCAGCCCATCTTTTAAACTTTATACAGCAGGAACATCCCCAGACAATAGCTTTGATTCTGGCTTATCTTGAGCCGAATAAGGCTTCTGTAATACTCCAGGGGTTGCCGGATGAGATTCAGAGTGATGTTGCCCGGCGTATAGCCACCATGGACAGAACCAGCCCGGATATTTTAAGGGAAGTTGAAAGGGTTTTGGAGAAAAAACTTTCCACCCTTTCCAGCGAAGACTATACTGCCGCCGGTGGTGTTGAAAGTATCGTTGAAATACTTAACCTGGTAGACCGTTCTTCTGAGAAATCCATTATTGAAGCTCTTGAAGATGAAGACCCTGATTTGGCTGAGGAAATTAAGAAAAGAATGTTTGTATTCGAAGATATTGTTATGCTTGATGACCGCTCCATTCAGAAAGTTCTCAGGGAGGTCGATGGTCAGGAACTGGCAAAGGCTCTTAAATCTGTGGATGCCGAAGTTCAGGATAAGATATACCGCAATATGTCAAAGCGTGCCGCCAGTATGTTAAAAGAAGATATGGAATACATGGGTCCTGTGCGGTTAAAGGATGTTGAAGAAGCACAGCAGAAGATAGTTTCTATAATCAGACATCTTGAAGATGCCGGTGAAATCGTTATTGCCAGAAATGGCGAAGACGAAGTATTGGTTTAAGGCTGGTGTAATATGGCAAAGACTGTTTTTAAAAGTACAGAGGTTAAGAAGTCAGATGAAAAGGTTCTTTTGGGGTTGTCAAAACAGTTTACTCCAGCCGAGGAGCCGGAAGTTGTAGAAGAAGTCCCCGTTTACGAAGGCCCTACTGTTGAAGACCTAAAGCAGGAAGCAGAGAAGTTTTCAAAAGACTGGGAAATACGAAAACAGGAGATGATTACTCAGGCCAATGTTGATGCCGAAAATATAAAAAAACAGGCTGAAGAGGCGGCTTTTGAGGAAGTAAAACGAAAGACTTCCCAGGCCCAGGTCATAAAGCAGCAGGCAGAAGATGAAGCCGTCAGAATAAAAAAAGAAGCAGAAGATAATGCCGCAAAGATAATTGCTGATGCAGAGCAGAGGACAAAGTCCCAGGAAGAAACCGGATATAAGGACGGTTTTGAGAAGGGACGGGAAGCAGGCTTTACCGAGGGAAAGGCTGAAGCCCAAAGACTTGTGGACAGGCTTCATGTTCTTATAGAAAAAACAATGGATAAACGTTCCGAGATTCTTTCTGAAACTGAGCAACAGATAATAAATCTTGTGCTTTTGATGACAAGAAAGGTCGTAAAAGTTATATCCGAAAATCAAAAAAATGTCATTGTAGCAAATGCTGTCCAGGCATTACGCAAAGTAAAGGGCCGGGGTGATGTAACAATAAGAGTAAATCTTGCTGATTTACAGCTGACAACCCAGCATATAAAAGATTTTCTTTCTGCAGTGGAAAATGTAAAGAATATTTCGGTTATCGAAGATTCTACCGTTGATCAGGGTGGTTGTATCATAGAGACGGATTTTGGAGAAATCGATGCAAAAATCTCCAGCCAGCTTAATGAACTGGAGCAGAGGATTCTTGAAGTTTCTCCCATAAGGTCTAAGGCAAAAACTGTTTCTGTAAATGATGCTTAGCCGGGTTGTTTATGATTGATATATTTGATAAATATCTTACAGCCATAGAAGATACAGACCCCATAAAATATACCGGAACCGTTACAAAGGTTCAGGGGATGCTTATTGAGTCCCAGGGACCGCAGTCTGTAATTGGTGAAGTATGCCAGATAATGATTCCCAGGGGAACCGGAGCCGTTTATGCCGAGGTTGTAGGGCTTAAAGGCCGCATTGTCCAGCTTATGGCTTATGAAGATGTGCAGGGCCTGGAAATCGGCTGTAAAGTCATTGCCTGTGGTAATGTTCTTGATGTTCCGGTGGGCAATAATCTTTTAGGCCGGGTATTGGACGGAATGGGCAAAGCCTATGATAACAAAGGTGAAATTGTATCAGCAACCCATTATCCAGCCCTTGCATCGCCGCCTGACCCCATGAAACGAAAGCCGATTAAACAGCGTATTGTTACCGGTGTAAGGGCTATTGATGCCCTCCTTCCCTGTGGATCAGGCCAGCGTCTTGGAATTTTTGCAGGCTCCGGTGTAGGAAAGTCTACACTTCTTGGCATGATTGCACGTAATACAAATGCAGACATAAATGTTATCGCACTTATAGGAGAGCGGGGCCGGGAAGTCGTTGACTTTATCGAAAATGATTTGGGAAAAGAAGGTCTTGCCAAATCGGTGGTTGTTGTGGCCACTTCTGACAGGCCTCCTATTGCAAGACTCAGGGGAGCCTATGTTGCAACAGCTGTTGCCGAGTACTTTAGAGATCAGGGCAAGAATGTTATGCTTATGTTTGATTCCGTAACCCGTTTTGCAAAAGCCCAAAGGGAAATCGGGCTTGCAATCGGGGAACCCCCTGCCCAAAGAGGCTATACCCCCTCAGTATTTGAAATACTTCCAAAACTTCTGGAACGCAGCGGAACTTCTGACAGGGGCAGTATAACCGGTTTTTATACAGTCCTTGTTGACGGTGATGATATGGATGAGCCTATAGCCGATACAGTCAGGGGAATTCTTGACGGTCATATAGTTTTGAGCAGAAAACTGGCAAACCGTTATCATTATCCGGCTATTGATATTCTTTCTAGCATTTCCCGTCTGTCAAACCGTGTATCAGGCCCTTTCAGCCAAAAATCTGCGGCTCTGATAAAAAGGCTTATGGCTGCCTATGACAGTATAGAAGACATGATAAATGCCGGAGCCTACCAAAAAGGTTCTAATCCTGAGGTGGATTTGGCAATATCAAAACACAATGACATAGAAATGTTTCTTAACCAGGATGTAAATGACAAAGCCCCTTTGGAGGATACCTTAAAGAAACTGTCTGTGCTCGCAGAAACTGAAATACCTCCCGGTGAGTGTTCTTTAAACATCGGGGAATCAAGAACCAAAAAACTTCAGGAACAGGAAACTTGATTTTGGGGGTAAATTTTGAAGAAATTTGAATTTCCCTTGGATAAGGTTTTATCTGTGAGAAAATATAAAAACGATGAGGCTGAAATCGAGCTGGGAAAAGCTGTTTCCCGCCTTGAGGTACTGGAAGGGGAATTGAATAATATTGCGGTCCTTTACAGTGAAATACCATTAAAATATTCAGGTCTTTCCGATATCAACGATTTATCCCAGCTTGAAAACTATACTTTATTTCTGAATACGAAAAAAGAAGACCTGCTTAAGCAGATAACTGCTGCAAAATTAGTGGTAGAAGAAAAGCGTAAACTGTACATAGAAGCTCATAAAGAACTCAAAGTTTTGGAAAATCTTAAGGAAAAAGCCATGAATGAATATAAAAAAAATGTCACCAGGGAACAGGATAATGTCCTTGATGACATAATAAACTCTCATAAATATTGATTGTTAATCAGTTATTTTCAGTATTTAAAATCACTTCCCCCTATAAATTCACGGACAATAGATTGACCCGGCACATAGGAAGATGAAATCGGGAGGAAATTATTTAAGAATGCAAGCAGCCTGGATGCCTCTGAAAATTCCTTTTGGGTTGGTTTTACCATTCTTAACAGGGGCTCCGCATATACTTTCAACACTCCCAGTTCATAATCGAGGGCTGAATTAAACATTACATCTGCCTTATCCTGGTAGGGGAAAATATGCTTTCTTTCCCCGGCAAGAACATTGGGCCACATTTTAATTGTGTCTGCGGCATTCTTTCCCCTGAAATTCGAATCCCTTACTATTCGCCTTATTAACCTGTTATCCCTTGTAGGGATTCGGTTATGGTCGTCCAGGTTAAGCTGGGTTAATGCAGATAAATATAATTTAAATTTCTTTTCTGAGGGAATAAGGGGGGTAAGTTTGTCGTTAAGACCATGGATTCCCTCCAGAATAAGAATTGATTTTTCGTTAAGATGCAGTTTTTTCCCTGATTTATACTGGATTCCTTTTACAAAATCATAGGCCGGAAGTTCAATTTCCCTGCCGGCAAACAAATCAAGAAGATTCTGGTTTAAAAGTTCTATATCCAGTGCTTCGAGACATTCGTAGTCAAAGTTCCCGTTCTTATCCCTTGGGGTCTTTTCCCTGCCAACAAAATAATTGTCAAGCTCAATAACCCTAGGTTCATATCCATTAACCCTTAACTGCATACTTAGTTTCTTTGAAGTGGTGGTTTTTCCCGAACTTGACGGACCTGCAATCAATACAACCTTCACCTTTTCCCTGGAAAGAATCATGTCGGAAATTTCGCTGATTTTTTTTGTCTGCAAAGTCTCTGTAATTTCGATAAATTCTTTTATTTGTTTTGAGTTGACTTTTTCATTGAGTTCACCTACAAATGAAACGCCTATTTCTTTTCCCCATTTTTTATAAGTCGAATATACTGAAAAGAGCTGTGGTATATCCTCAAAGGCAGAAAGTTTGTTTACGAGTATTGTAGGTGGAAAACGGAGGAGAAAACCTTCCTGGTAAGGAACAAGCTCAAAAACGGAAAGGATTCCTGTCTTATAGCATAGAGGAGCATAAGAAATATCCTTAAAATTCCTGCACCGGTTTATTTTTACCCTGGGAGAACTCAATGTGTGAAGAATAAGGGATGTGGAATAGGAACCTTTACTGTCAAACAGCTCAAGGGCTTCGTCATAGGCAATATACTCCGTTGTTATAACTTCATCTGCCCTGATTATTTCTTTCATTCTTTCATAAAGTTTTGCAATATCCTCTTCTGAAATTTTTCCATTATTTCCCAAAGTGTAATAGTACCCGTATCCCAGACTGTGGCCGACTACCAGATTTTTTTCGGGGAACAGCTCGGAAGCAGCTGTTCCCAAAACAAAACACAAGGAACGCCGGTAAATATTCATTCCGTCGCTGTTTTGTATTGTTACGGGTTCCAGATTTGCCCGGATTGTGATTGGCAAATCCAAGGAACAAATTTCATTGTTTATTCTAATGGCAATAATGGATTCGGGGTTTACTGAAAATCTGTCAAGTATCTGGAAACCTTTTGTTTCCGGTGGTAATTCTTCTGTCCTGTTGTCAGGAAATGTTACCTTTATCATTTTAATTCTCCCTGCATTTTTCTTTTATTATACCACATATTATTCAATAAAAACAAAAAATCACCAAATGCCGAGCCAATGCTGCATTGCGAGACTTGATGCAGTGATTAAAATCCAACAGATAAAACCTAGTACTATGGGTTTGCCGCCGGTTTTTACCAATTTTATAATGTTGGTATTGAGCCCGATTGCTGTCATTGCCATAATTATAAAAAACTTACTGAGCCATTTCAGTGCATTTATAAGGGAAACCGGTAGGTTAAAGAATGTCGTAATCAAAGAAGCTGCAAGGAACCATATGACAAACCATGGGAAAATTTTAATAAGGCTATAGGAACCGGTAACCTCATTGTCACCTGTGTTTTTTCTGTTCTTTTCCTGTAATATTTGAAGAAGTGCCAGCACCAGTGTTATTGGAATTATGGCGAGAGTGCGGGTTAATTTTACGATTGTGGCATCTTCCAATGTATTGCTGTTGTGTATTCCGTCCCAGGCACTGGCTGCTGCCGTCACAGAAGAAGTATCATTTACTGCTGTACCTGCAAAAATTCCAAAACCTTCGTTTGACAGTTTGAGAACATCACCCAATGTAGGAAACAACAAGGCGGCAAGAATATTAAAGAGAAATATTACTGAAATTGATTGGGCAATTTCATCATCCTGGGCATTTATTACCGGGGCGGCGGCTGCAATCGCTGAGCCTCCGCATATAGAAGATCCGACTGAAACAAGAATACCTACATTTTTTTTGATTTTAAGAATTTTTGAAACAATAAAACCTGTAATTAATGCTGTTCCTATGGTTACAAGGATAATTGGAAGTGACTGGGCACCTTTTTCCAGAACAGCCGAAATATTCATTCCAAATCCCAAAAGAATTACTGCATACTGAAGAATTTTTTTTGAGGTATAGCTCATTCCGGCCTGTATAAATGTCTTATCTTTAATAAATAGTGTTACCACCATGCCCAAAAGGATTCCAAAGACAGGGCCTCCAACAACAGGAAGCCAGATACCTAAAAAATAAGCCGGAATGGAAAGTACCAGACAAAGCAAAACTCCGGGAAGTTTTTTTAATACTGGGGAAAAGAAAGTCATTTATTTGTTCCTTTAAAGATTAAGATGTTTTACGGGGATTGTACACACTGTAAGTTTTTTTTGCTATAAACCAGGGACAAAAAGTCCAGGCAGATTGTATTTTTGCAATAAAATGAAAAAGAAATGATTCCAGGGTGCTGCATTTTACTTGTAACACCCCGTAAAAAATCAGAGCCATTCCTGGGGGCAGGGTTTTCCCTGGCTTTTTTGAAGCAGGGAAAGCCACGTGCGGCTTATTCCTTCATTCCCGTAAACCAAGGCTCCGGCTATTGTGTCGTCAGAGGTATTTATTACAAGTCTCAAATATAAATCATCAGTTGAGTATTTTTCCGGGTAATAAATCCTCCATTTTCCGCTGTTTTCTTCCTCCGGTGAAAGAATTGCCTTTCCTGCGGAAACAGCTTCTTTTTTGCCTACTTTCAATGTGGTGCGGGGAATTGTCTGGCTGTAAGGTTCAGGACTATTGTCCCCGGGAAAAAGCTGTTTGGCAGCAAATTGACCGGCTTTTTTTCCCTGTTCTATGGCCGCCGGTACAATACACCAGGAAATGCCCTCAAATTCTGCACAGTCACCTGCAGCAAAAATAAAGGGATCCGAGGTGGCAGTTGTTCCGTCAATGATTATGGCTTTTCCACATTTAATGCCGGCTTCTTCAGCAATTTTTTTATTACTTCTCACTCCCATGGAATAAACAATGGTTTGTACCGAATCATTGCATAGTGGTTCCAAAACATCAGATGGGGAAGTGGTACTGAAAGCATTTGTATCAATATTTACGCCGGTGTGAATTATGAGCCCTTCAGACTCAAGATATTTTTCCAACATCCCGGAAGCCTTTGAATCCATCTGCCTGGGTAAAAGTCTTGGGGCAGTTTCCAGTACATGGACTCGTTTAACCCCTGATTTTTTTAAGGCCCGGGCTGCCTCCAAGCCCAATAAACCTCCTCCCATGACTGCAGCACTGTCTGTGTATTTTAAAATCCGCTTTCTGAGTTTCTCGCTGTCCCCTAAAGTCCTGAGGGCAAAAAGGGAGTCTGAATTGGGATTGTCCGGGGAAGGCATCCCTGGTGTAAAAGACGATGCTCCTGTAGCAAGAATTAAAGCGTCATAGGGGTGCCGTGATTCCACTCCTGATTTTACGGCAGTGACAACTTTGTTTTCCCGGTCTATTTTTGTTGCTTCAACAGGAGCCTCGATTTTAATTTTTTTTGATTCAAACCATTGCTCTGTATGAATTATTATGTCATCCCTTTGGGAAATTCCTTCAACAATTTCAGGAAGCCTGATCCTTGAATAATCATTTTTCAGCTCATTACTAAGAATCGTTATTTCCAGTTCATTTTCCGGATGTAAGGTTCTTAATTCTGCGGCTGCTGTTATACCTGCGGTTCCGGCTCCTACAATAAGAATTTTTTTCATAAGATTTTCCTGCTCCTATATTTGGGGTATAAAGCTAATATATCCCCGTTATTGCCATTAGTAAAGTTTTTTATTTTTTCCAAATGATTCTGATTATTTTGATATGAAATTTACAAACCTATTGATATAATAATTACAAGTAATGTATTCGTTAAGGGTGGATATATGAATATAAAGAATTTTTTTAAAGAGTGTTGGCGGATTTTACTTGTATGCCTGGGAGCCTTGATAATGGCTTTTAATTTAAAAAGTTTTGTTGAGTCCGGTAACTTGTTTCCTGCCGGTTTTACCGGGCTTTCTTTGTTAATACAGGAAATTTTTCTAAGATATTTGGATATTTCTGTTCCGTTTTCGGTTATAAACCTTGCCTTAAACTCAGTACCTGTAATTCTTAGTTTCAGGCTTATAGGACACCGGTTCACAATATACTCATGTCTGATGATTTTTTTAGCCTCGTTTTTTACTGACTTACTGCCTTCAATAAAGGTTACAGATGATATATTGCTTGCAGCTGTTTTTGGAGGATTGATTAATGCCTGTTCCATAAGTCTCTGCCTTTTTGCCGGAGCAACAAGCGGTGGTACGGATTTTATTGCAATATATTTCTCTGAAAAAAGAGGAAAGGATGCCTGGAATTATGTTTTTATAGGTAACGCAGTTGTACTTGTAATAGCCGGGTATTTATTTGGCTGGTACCGTGCTTTGTATTCGATTTTTTTTCAGTTTACTTCAACCCAGGTTCTCAATGTTTTATACAGACGCTACCAAAAATTAACACTGTTGATTATTACCGATAAAAGTACAGAGGTTTACCAGCTGATCAGGGATCTGACAAATCATGACGGAACGCTGTTTACCGGTACCGGTTGCTACAAAAAACAAACGAAAACCATGTTGTATTCTGTTGTTTCTTATGATGAAATCCGGTTCCTTCTTCCTAAAATAAAAGAGATTGACCCGGATGCTTTTATAAATGTTTTAAAGACCAAGCAGGTAAACGGCCGTTTTTATCAAAAACCTAATGATTAAGGCCGGGAATTTGATTTTTTTACAGGTTAATCCAATACTATAAATAGAGCGTTTTACAGGAGGAATTATGAGAGACTGGAAAAGTATAATTAAATATTCTGATTCCGAAAAAATTATTTTAGGCCCGTTTTGGAGTTCCGGTGATAACCTGAAAGCCGTAGCCGGTGATTTGTATGAGCTTACAAAAAATATTGAATACGACTGTATAGCTACCGCCGAATCCAAGGGGATAGTTTTTGCAGCTCCAGTTGCTGCCATGGCAGGAAAACCATTCCTTCTATTCCGTAAACTTGGTAAAATAAGTTTGAATAATGGTGCTACAGTAGGAATAGAATTTTCAAACTGGAGGAATTCTCCTGACGGGATTGAAATCGAATCATATCTTTTAAAAGAAGGAATGAAGGTTCTTTTTATAGATGATAAGATTGAAAGGGGGTGCACTCTAAAGGCTGCGAATACCCTTATATCTGAAAGGGGCGGTAAAATAGTTGCATGTATTTGCATCGGGAATACTTATGGTACAGACAAGATTGATTCCATACCGGTTTATTCATTGCTGTAATTTTTTTTGTAAAGGGCTTATTTTTGCAAAATCAAAATGGTTTTACGGTCCTGTGTTTTATTGGCTGCAAAATGGCTTTAGATAATCCCCAGGTTTTACAGTTGCCTTTGGTGCCGTATCTTTATAACCATATTGTCTGCATGGATAATAAAAAAAACGGCTCCCTTTCCGGAAGCCGTTTTAGTCGGGTAACCCGGACTTGAACCGGGGACCCCAAGTCCCCCAGACTTGTACGCTAACCACCTGCGCTATTACCCGTCCTGCATACTCTACCATAATGAATTAAATCTGTCAATTACAGTGCCTGTCTTATCATGTCTCCGTGATAATCTTACCCCCTGTAAATTGCAGTGTCGGTAATGTTTTCGGATTTATTTTGTGTTGGATTTTTTTTACTTTTTTGTTTATACTTTTCCTGTGAGTAAAAAAAATATTTCTGAATCAAAACCCCAGCCTACCGTGGTTATTGTTGAAGACGAGGCTATTGTGGCCTTGGATTTGCGGATGACCCTTTCCCGTTTAGGTTACAAGGTTTTGGATGTTGTAAATAATGGTTCTGATGCAGTCATGAAAGTTTTATCATTAAAGCCTGATGTGGTCATTATGGATATTATTCTCCAGGGGGTTATGGACGGGATTGAGGCAGCCTGGCATATAAGGGGGCAGTCTTCTGTTCCCATAATTTTTTCCACAGCCAATGCCGATGAGGCTACTTTGGTGAGAACCAAGGGAATTGAGGATGCCTTTGTTGTTTTAAAGCCCGTGGACCGTTATTTACTTATGAAAACTTTGAATACTATCTTTTCTGATTCAGGGGCAGTCTGATATGCCTGCCCAATATCTTCATATTCTGGGGGCCTTGAAGGCCTTTAACCGGGTTTCCGGGGGGACTTTTCCTTTGGATTACAAGGCTTTTTTTGCCGGTGCCCAAGGCCCGGATATTTTTTACCACAATCAGAGAACCAGACCACTCGCCGTTTCTTTAGGCAGTTTGCTGCATAGAAGGGATTATGGTTTCTTTTCTTCCGGAGCAATTGACTATGTCTTGTCAGGATGTGCTTTTCCCCATAACGGGGACTCAAATACCGGTAAAATTGAGTCTTCTTCCATAAATTTATCCCGGAATTTTTTAATTTCTTATCTGGCAGGATTTTTATCCCACGGAATTCTGGACAGGGTTTTCCACCCGTTTATTATTTATGCTTCGTTTTTTCCGGATAATAAGCATTCTCCCGTTCCTCCCGGAAGATTCCATCCTTTTTTTGAAAGGATTTTGGATTTTATTTTTATGGATGAATTTTCTTCCGGTATTTTTTCTGATTCAGGTTTTCAGGAGACTTCCGGCCGGATTGTTGATTTGGATGTAGATTCTTTTTTGAATTTCTCACCCGTAGAGTTGGGTTTGTTGGAAGATTTTTTTTATGAGGTATTCCGTAATGTTTACCCCGAAAAGACTCTTTCTGATGCAAATTTAAGATTAAGATTAAAAAATTCTTTTAGTGATTCACTTTGGTTTTATTATGTTACAAACCCGTTTTACTCCGATCTTTCAAAGTCTTCGGAGGTTTTTAAGTCCAGATACAAAGAGGAAATAAACTGGACTCTGGTTTCACTTATTCATCCTCAAAGCCTTATTTCCGGTGTTGACTGGTTTAATTCCCAAAAAAAAGTATGGTTAAATCCTTCTACAGGGGAAGAATCCGATTCTTCCCTCTATGACTTATTTGACAGGGCAGTGAAAGGAATCGAGATTATATACAAGGCCTTTTTTGATTTTGTTTCCGGCAGGGTTCCCCCGGAGAAGGAAAATTTAAAGGATTTTGCGTTTTTAATAGGCAATACATCTCTTTCCCTTTCCGACTCCCAGGGAAAACCGGGGGTTCCGGTTTTTTTTAAAAGTGATTTTTATCCCCTGGATGTTGAATTTATGCATCAGGTAGATTTAAGATACTACTGGTGGAATGAAACTTGAGCCGGTTTTTAAACTTTAATGCTTTGTAAAAAATAAGGTTGCAATTTTTAATTTTTTCCAGCTGCCTTTATAAAGGATTTCCAGTCTGTATTTTTGGCATAAAAATTGTTCTTGCCTAATGATTTTCAAATTGTAATTCTGTTTCATAAAAAACCGGTGTTGACCCCTTTATTTTATGAGGTTAATATTTGTCTATGGATATGGAAAAATTTATCCGTAATACCTACGGATTAGGCGGAAAGCCGGTAAAACAGGATAAGAATGGCGGAAAACCTACGGAAAGGCCGGAAACAACCCTAGGAGAAGATTTGACCGGAAAGGATGTTCCTGTCACTTCCGGTTCAGGAGCTCCGGAAAGTCTGTTTTTTTCGGCAGTAAGTCCAAGAAAAAACTCTTCCGGTACGGAATCTGCAGAGGAGAAAAACAATTCTTTTAAGACCGGAAACGGGGAAAAGAACTTGAATGCAGACCGGGGGCTTTATGCCGGCAAATCCGGTAAAACAGGAAATTTTATTGAAAAAAATAATGCAAGTAAGACTCTTTCAGGTTCAAAGCCCGAAACAGGAACTGCTGAAAATCCGGGAAAGGTTGTAAAGTATACTTTTGCCTCCCTGTCGGATAATTCCGGTTCTGAATCGGCAACAGGGGAGAAAAAGAGTAAAACTTTCCATCCTGAAAGCGGTGCTGCCTCTTCTTCCGGAAAACATTTAAACCCAGAGGCTTTTGGAAATTTTGATTTTGAAAATTCATCCAGGTTGAATCCGGAAGGTTTTTACAAGGTTCCCCAAGGGGATTCCGGTGGAAAAGAAGGGAAACAATCTTTTTCCGGTATTGGAAAAGATGGTTTTGAAAAAAAAGAAGATTCTTCTTTCCGGACTGAGGATGGTTTTTTTACCCGGGCATTTTCCGGCAAGGGAAGTAATCCGGAAAACTATAGAAAGGTAGCAAAATTCCTGGTTTTAATCGGTGAAGACAAAGCTGCAAAAATTATGTCAAAACTTACTCCCGAGCAGGCGGAGAAAATAGCCTGGGAGATTTCTTCGATAAGGGGGATTGATAAGGACGAAGCTTCTGCAATCTTTGCTGAGTTTAATGCTTTGGCAGCCCAGGCCCAGCATATACCGGGAGGTGTCCGGACGGCAAGGTCAATTCTTGAGGCTGCGTTTGGCAAGGAAAAAGGGGATGAAATTCTAAAGAAATCTGTTCCCGACCTGGAAGGAAAACCTTTTGATTATTTGTCCGAGCTTGATACTAAAAAAGTTTTGCTTCTTTTAAATAATGAGTCTGCTTCTCTGATTGCCCTGGTAATGACCCAGATTCCCCCGGCCCTTGCAGCTTCAGTAATCGAAAGTCTTCAGGAAGATAAGCGGAAAGATGTGATACAGCATCTTGCAAAGCTTAAAAAGGTTGATAAAGAGGTGATTGCCAGAATTGACCGCATTATGCGGGAAAAGGCAAAAAATATTGACTCAATAGAGGATGAGTCAATTGACGGAAGGTCTGCCTTAGCTGAAATTCTCAGACAAATGGACAGCACTAATGAAGAAAAAATCCTCCAGTCCCTTAATTCTGTGGATAGCGAGTTGGGAAAGGATATGCGGAACCGAATGTTTACAATCCAGGATTTAATCAAGGGTGACAAACGGTGGTTTGAGAAGGAATTGAGGAATATGGACAACAGGGATATTGCCCTTTTGATAAATAAAAAGCCGGTGGAATTTCGCCGTGTAATTTTGGACTCAGTCTCAAAAAACCGGGGAAGCATGATTCTTGAAGAAGAAGAACTGATGAAGGAACAGAATCTTATTTCTGCCAGAGAAAGGGAGAGTGTTTACAGGAATTTTCTTACCAAGGCAAAAAAAGCAAGGGATTCAGGGGATTTTGTTGTGGAAGACAGGGATTTTGTTGTCTGATTTTTAACATGACGGGAATTCAGGTTTCTTACAAAGATATTTATTTTTAACTTTGCCGGGAAACTCAACTTTTATTTCCGGTTTCTATTTGGAGAGTTGATGAGCGAGATTTTAAAAGAATATGAGTTGTTAGGGAAAGAAGATTTGCCTCAGTATGACGGTAAAGGAGTATGGCTGAGACATAAAAAGACCGGAATGGAGGTCTTTCATATTTTAAATGATGATGAGGAAAACCTTTTTGGATTTTCATTTAAGACTATACCGGAGGATTCTTCCGGAGTTCCCCATATCCTGGAGCATTCGGTTTTGTGTGGGTCACGTTCTTTTCCATTGCGGGATCCCTTCATGGTGCTTTCAAATCAGAGTGTCAAAACCTTTTTAAATGCCATGACATTTCCAGATAAAACTGTGTTTCCTGCAAGTTCAACTGTTGAAGAGGACTATTTTAACCTTATGTCTGTTTATGCAGATGCTGTTTTCTTTCCCCTCCTTAAGGAAGAATCTTTCTTTCAGGAAGGTTGGAGGTATGAATTTAACAGGAAAGGCAGGCTGGAAATTCAGGGTGTTGTGTATAACGAGATGAAAGGCGTTTATTCCTCATTTAACAGCGTGGTTTCCAGGCTTGTGACCAGAACAATGTTCAGGAAAAGTCCTTATTGTTTCTGCTCGGGAGGAGTCCCAAAAGAAATCCCAAAACTTTCCTATGAGGCCTTTAAATCATTCCACAAAAGATTTTATGTTCCGGGAAACTGCAGATTGTTTTTGTACGGTAATATTCCGACGGAAAAACAGCTTGATTTTTTGGAACAGAAGGTATTGAGCCGGTTTCCCGCAGAAGATGCAGCAGAAAAAGAAAGATGGGAAAAAATAACAAATTTTGAATCTGTTCCCTTCCCTAATAACCGTATAAGGCTTCCCGGACCGGGTAAAAAATCCCTGGGAGAAACCCTTTGCCTTACCTGGTATATAGGGGATATTACCCCTCAGGAAAAAACCAATCTATCCTTCCTGGTTCAAGCTTTGCTTATGCACGACGGATCCCCTTTAAGGGAAATTTTAATCAAGTCTGAAATAGGGGATGGAATTTCACCTGTTTCCGGGATTGATCTGGACATAAAAGATGTCCTTTTTACCATAGGAATTAAGGGTGCCGGAAGAAACCGGGAAAAAGAGTTTGAAAAACTTGTAATGGATTCTCTCCGTAAAATCTGGATTGAAGGTTTTTCTCAGGACAATATTGAGTCAACTTTTTTTGCCTTTGATTTTGACAACAGGGAGATTTACAGGACTTCCGGACCTTATTCTCTTATGCTTATGGAAAGGGCCTTACAGGGCTGGTTGTACGGGGCAAAACCTACGGATACTATGGAGTTTACCCCCTATATAAACAATTTGAGACAAATTCTCTCCAAAGATAGGAATTTTTTACAGGGGCTTATAAAAAAGTATTTTTTGGATAATAATTTCCGCACTCTCCTGACCGTTTATCCTGATCCTGCCTATGGAAAAAAAGACGAAAAAAAGCTAAAAAAATCATTAAGAAAAAAGTCACGCAATATCAGTGACGGGGAAAAGGAAAAAATCCTGACTACCCAGGCTTTGATTCAAAAGAAACAGACAGAACCAGAGCCTTCTTCCCTGTTGGCTCTTATTCCATCTGTACATCCTTCTTCTCTAAAAAAAGATCTGATGGAAGCTCCCATGGAAACGGAAGAAAACCAGGGAATACTCTTTTTTAAATTCGTCCAGCCTGTAAAAGGTATTGTTTATCTTAATATTTATATTCCTATAGACAGTCTTACACCGGAAGAATACAGCCTGGTATCTGTTTATAGTCTTTTATTGCCTAAGTTGGGTAATTCCGGCCTTTCCTGGGAAAAAGTCCAGGCTTTAAATGCAAGTTGTACCGGGGAAATTTCTTCAAATGTCAATATTTCTTCATTTCCTGTAGGAAGAACACCCGGAAAAATCTACGAAGGCAGGGATTGGCTTACCTTTTCAGTAAGTTTCCTTTGCGGTTCTGAAACAGAAGCTTTGAAGTGCTTTGAGGGTATGATTTTCCGCCCTGATTTTGAAGATTTGCAAAGATTGAGGAGCCTTTATGATAATTTCTTAAATTCCTTTACAACTTCTTTGATTCCGTCAGCCCACCGTTTTGCTGTAATGGATTCACAGAAATTTTTATCTAGAAACAGCTCAGTCAATGAATATCTTTTTGGTCTTACACAATACAGTAATTGCGGGACACTAAAAAAAGGCAGTACCGAAACTCTTGCTTTTAAACTTTCAAAACTTCATGAAAAAATACTCAATTTAGGAATTACAGGTTATATCGTCGCTGATTCTGAATCTATGGAAGGTTCTATGATTCATGTAAGGGAATTCCTAAAAAAATTCAAAAGGTTGTCCGATCCTCCTGAAAGCGGGTTTGTTCCTTTCAGTGAAAAAACAGGAATCTTTGATTTTGTCCCTTTGCCGGCACAGGTTGGGTATGGTGCCGCTTCTATTCCGGGAATCAGCCGTGACGACCCCCTTTCCCCCTGTCAGCACGTTCTCTCCCACATTTTAAAAAACGGTGAGCTTTGGAAGCGTATCCGGGGAATAGGAGGGGCTTATGGAGCATACGGTTTTCCGGTATCTACAGAGGCTTTGTTTTCTTTTTATACCTATAGGGATCCAAACCCCGTAAATTCCCTTAAAGTTTTTAAAGATTGTTTGAAATTCATGTGTGAAAATCCTGTTTCAAGGGAGGAGTTGGACAAGGCAATCTCTGGCACCTACAGTACCCTGTTTCAGCCCCACGTTCCCAGGGATAAGGCGGATTCGGCGTTTAACAAGTTTGTTTCGGGAATTACCATAGAGGAGAGGGAGACCCGGTTCCGGCAGTTTTTATCCTGTACCCCGGATACTATCGTTCAAATCAGTAAAATACTCTTTGCAAATTTTGATAAAGCCAATTATACTGTTATTGGTGATTCAAGGCAAAAAAAACTTGCCATGGAAGAATACAAAGCTATCCAAATTTTAAAAACGGGGTTATAATTTGTAAATAGTCGTTCGGAGGTTGTGAATAATGAAAAAGAAAGATGATGAGATGCAGCGAATAGTCAGGCAGTTGGTTTCGGATATACAGGGTGCACCTTATCCCTATGATATATCCTTTGAGCTTTACAATATCTGGTATGAACACGCCCAGAAAATTGCAGTACAGGCGCTGGAATATCTCAACGAACAGGGAATTGTGCCTAAGTCGGACGATTGATTTCTGATTCGTAAATAAAAAAAACGGAATACTTTTGTCGTATTCCGTTTTTTTTTGTATATTATAAGTATGAATTACGAAAAATATACTTTAAAAACTCAGGAAGCATTAGAAGAAGCTACTTCGCTGGCTCAGCAGGTTGATGCTAACAGCGTTGATACACCTTTTATTTTAAAAGCTCTTCTACAGCAGGAGGAGGGAATAGTAGGTCCTGTTGTAGAAAAAATAGGGGTATCTGTAACAAATCTTTTGGCTTCTGTTGATGAAATCATTTCAAAATTACCAAAAGTTTACGGAGGAAATGAACAACTTTATTTTTCACCTGCAGCCGGAAAGGCTCTTGCAAAGGCAGAAGGCGAAGCAGGAAAATTAAAAGATGAGTATGTGTCTACGGAACATATTCTTCTGGGCTTGACCCAGGTAGAAGATGAGACTGCCAAGCTGCTTGTTTCGAGAGGTATAACAAAGGATTCTGTCATTATGGCTCTTAAATCCGTAAGGGGAAATTCCAGGGTCGTAAGCCAGGATCCGGAATCCACATTCCAGGCCTTGGAAAAATATTGCAGGGATTTGACAGCTCTGGCAAAACAGGAAAAAATCGATCCTGTTATAGGCCGGGACGAGGAAATCCGGAGGGTAATGCAGGTCCTTTCCAGAAGGACAAAGAACAATCCTGTTTTAATTGGGGAACCTGGTGTAGGTAAAACCGCCATCGTAGAAGGACTTGCCAGAAGAATTGTTTCAGGTGATGTGCCGGAAAGTCTTGCCGGCAAGCAGCTTCTTGCCCTTGATTTGGGTGCCTTGGTTGCAGGGGCAAAATTCCGTGGTGAATTTGAAGAAAGGCTGAAAGCTGTTATTTCCGAGGTTCAGAAGTCAGAGGGTCGTGTTATTCTCTTTATTGATGAGCTTCATACTCTTGTAGGTGCTGGGGCTTCAGAGGGGTCGATGGATGCTTCAAACCTTCTCAAGCCTGCTTTGGCCAGAGGGGAATTGCGTTGTATTGGTGCCACAACTTTGGATGAATACAGGAAATACATTGAAAAAGATGCAGCTTTAGAGAGAAGGTTCCAGCAGGTCTATTGTCCAGAACCCTCTGTGGAGGATACAATTGCGATTTTAAGGGGATTAAAGGAAAAATACGAGATTCACCACGGGGTGAGAATTACCGATGATGCCCTTGTTTCTGCGGCTGTACTTTCCAACCGGTATATTACCAGCCGTTTTTTGCCGGATAAGGCTATAGACCTTGTGGACGAGGCGGCTTCCAGACTTAAAATGGAAATTGAAAGTCAGCCTGTTGAATTGGATCAGACAGAAAGAAAGATTCTCCAGCTTAACATTGAAAAACAGGCATTATCCAAGGAAAAATCGCCTGCTTCTGAGGAGAGACTGGAAAAGATAGAAAAAGAGCTTTCCGAGTTGACATCCAAACGTAATGCGATGAAACTCCAGTGGGATAATGAAAAAACCAGAATACAGGAATCCAGAAGCCTCAAGGAGGAATTGGAAAAACTGCGTTTTGAAGAAACAAAATATACCAGGGATGGTAATCTTGCCAAGGCTGCCGAGATTAAATACGGTAAAATTCCTGAAATCGAAGCAAAGATAACGGAAATCAGCAACTCCATAAATGAAGCCAGAAAAGACCGTCCGCAGCTTTTGCGGGAAGAAGTTTCCGAAGAAGATATAGCAAAAGTGGTTTCTGCATGGACTGGTATTCCTGTTGCAAAGATGATGGCAAGCGAGATGCAGAAATATCTTGATTTGGAAAAGGTTCTTTCCAAGCGGGTTGTAGGGCAGGATAAAGCCGTTTCTGCCGTAGCCGATGCAATCAGGCGCAATAGAGCTGGGTTGTCAGATTCAAACCGTCCTTTGGGAAGTTTTTTGTTTATCGGACCAACCGGAGTTGGAAAAACAGAGCTTGCCAAGACTCTGGCGGACTTTCTTTTCAGTGATGAAAAAGCCCTTACCAGAATTGATATGAGCGAGTACATGGAAAAATTTGCTGTTACACGGCTCATAGGTGCTCCTCCCGGATATGTAGGATATGATGAAGGTGGGCAGCTTACAGAGGCGGTACGAAGGCGGCCTTATAGTGTTGTTCTCTTTGATGAAATTGAAAAAGCCCATCCGGATGTGTTTAATATTCTTCTCCAGGTTTTGGATGACGGAAGGTTGACAGACGGACAGGGCCGGGTTGTGGATTTCAGGAATGTTATTATCATTATGACCAGTAATTTGGGTAGTGATCTTATTCTTGATGCTTCCAGTGTGCAGGAAGTTGAGCCGAAAATTAAAGAACTTTTGAAAGCTTCTTTCAGACCGGAGTTTTTAAACAGGATTGACGAGGTAATCACATTTAACCGGCTTGGGGAGAATCAGATTCTTTCAATTTTGGATATCCAGTTTAAAAAGGTCGAAGAAAGGCTTAAAGAAAGGAGACTTTTCCTGGAAATTACCCCGGAGGTCAAACAGTACATTGCAAAGGTAGGTTATGACCCGCTTTACGGGGCGAGACCATTAAAAAGGGCTGTACAGAATGAATTGGAAAATCCTCTTGCAAAAGAGGTTTTGTCCGGCAGGTTTATAGAGGGTGACAGTATTGTTGCCAAAAAAGGTGAAAACGGAATCATTTTTGAGAAAAAATGATATAAATACTGTTTTTTATCTTTTTTAGGTGTATAATAGGGTATGAATCCTGTTCTACAGTCTGAAATAAACAATTTAATTCAAAATTCCGATTACGAGACTTTGGACCACTTTTGCCGGGAGTCAATTCCAATGGTGGTGGCCGAAAGTCTCTCTGTGTTTCCCCCGGAAGAGATTTTAAAAGTTATTTCCAGACAGGAACCCGCTTTGATGGCGAGAATATTCTGTGATTTACCGGTGGATGTACAGCTTAATGTTGCCGGGAAAATGGATAACTCTGCTTTGGTGTTGCTTGTTACCTGGATGGATCCTGATGACCGGGTTGATTTCTTAAAGGATTTGCCAGGGGACAGGGTAGGGCCGATAATGAGGTCCCTGGCAAAGGCCGAAAGGGAGGATATCCGGTTGCTTTCTTCTTATGAAGAAGGAACCGCTGGTTCTGTTATGACCAGTGATTATGTGGCATTAAAGGCAAGCCTTACCGTAAAGGAAGCAACATCCCGGATTAGGCTTGAAGCACCTGATAAGGAGTCAATATATTATTCCTACATAATTGACGACAACAGAACCCTCCTTGGTTTTATAAGCTTAAAGAATATTATTATGGCAAATCCCAAGGATTTGTTGTCTCAAGTAATGCATGACAATATCGTGTCTGTTGGGGTTAATGAAGATAAGCATGAAGCAGCAAGAATAATATCCAGGTATGATTTGATAGCTGTTCCTGTCGTTGATGAAGAAAACCGTATTGTTGGTATTATTACACATGATGATGCTGTTGATATTATAGAAGAAGAACATTCAGATGACCTGGATATGATTGCAGGTCTTACAAATATTGATGATGATACATCTTATCTAAAAACCTCTGTTTGGAGTAATTACCGTTCTCGTGTTATCTGGCTTGCACTTATGGTTTTTATGGGGCTTATTTCAGGAGCAGTAATACAAAAATTCTCGGATGCTTTATCGAGAATGATGATTCTTACGGTTTACATTCCTATGCTTGGGGGAACAGGGGGAAATTCCGGCAGCCAGGCGTCTGCGGTCGTTATCCGTGCCTTGGGAACCGGCAGCATTACGATAAAGAATTTCTTTGCTGTAATCTGGAAAGAGTTCCGTGTTTCCTTGCTTTTAGCCGTTACACTTGGTATTCTTACCTTTGTAAGAGTGTATTTTTTTTCAGGTTCCCAGATATTCCCACCCGGGATAAATATTGTAACGGTTTCTGTAACGATAGGTCTTGCACTGGCTATACAGGTTATTACTGCCACGATTTTGGGTGGAATTCTGCCTATGATTGCCAGTGTATTTAAAATAGATCCTGCTGTTGTGGCAAGTCCGGCTCTTTCCTCGATAGTTGATATTACAGGTCTTTTAATTTATTTTAACCTGGCCCGGCTTATACTTGGAATTTGATGCATACTTGACTTCCACCGATTGACCCTATTCTTTTATTGTTTTAAACTTCCCATTGATAGCAATCCTATTAAGTTAAGGGGAGTAATGTTTTGAAGAAATTTATTGTTGCTGTTTGTGTATTTTTTCAGCTGGCACTTGTGTTTTCCCAGAATTTTGTTTCCGTACCTTTGGACGATGAGGTTTATTTTATTCTGGAGAATGCCCAGATAAGGGGGCTTTGTTCACCTCTTTCTGGTGCAAAACCCTATTCCAGGGATGTGGTTTTAAATGCCATTGATGAGATCCTTTCATCTGAAGTAAAAGGTTTTGCCGGACTAACCGAACGTGAAAGGGAAGTCCTCCTGAAGGTAAGAAGTTCCTTTGAAACCCCGGAAGAAGGTTGGGACTGGGAGCGTTTCGCTTATTTTGGCAGGGAAAGTTTTTCAGATGATTTTGAGACAACCCTTGATTTGGCTTTGTCATGGGATAGTTTCCTGACAGTTACAGACAGCCCCAGGGATTTTGGAACAACTAATTTTGGTACAGTTTCTGTTTCAGGGGATTTGGGAAATTCTTTTTCTTATGATTTTAATCTGTCAGCAGGAGCATTAAGCATTGACAGAAAGTTACTCCAGGAGGCGGGAAATTCAGATTATCCAGGTTTGGATGGGGTTACAGATGTTGATATTTATGAAGTGACACCTTATTTTCCGTATACTTTTACTAAAATGTGGGATTCGGCTATCTTTAAGCTTTCAAATCTTGCGGCATATAACAACTGGCCTTCGGGACTAAGTTTCGGTTATGTGATTGAATCAGAAATGGATTTATCACTTTGGGATAACAGGGTTTCCATGAGATTCGGAAGATTGAGGAGGGAATCCGGTGCAATGACCAATGGGGGAAGTCTCGTCCTGAACGGAACAGCCAGGCCTTTCCTGGGAATTGATATGACATTCAGGCCGATGTCTTGGTTTGAGTTGTCCTCGGTAACAGGTATCCTTGAGTATTTTAACCGGGATGGTTTGAAGGGAGAAGGTCTCAAAGGTTCATCAAAAAATAAACAGGCAGCTTACACAAATACAATGTTGGAATTCCGTTATAAAAATTATTTCCACTTTGATTTTGGAAGTACGGTTATATGGTCAAAAAGATTTGAGCTCGGATATCTTTTCCCAATCAATAGTGATTTCTTCTACCAGAACAATATAGGTGACTTTGATAATCTTGGGCTTTTTGCCAATGGATTTGTCCAATGGCCAGGTGTCGGGAAACTTTGGGGTTCATTGTTTGTAGATGAATTCAACCTTAAATCTAAACCTTTTTTCAACCTTGACAGAAATATGTATGCTTTTCAGACCGGGGTACAGGCCAATATTCCATGGCTTCCTTTTGCAACATTCACTGCAAAATACACAAAGATTGAGCCGTACTGCTATACCCACCCGTTTACAGATACTCCTTATTCTGATTATGATGTTGATACTGATTATACGAATAACGGTGAAGGACTGGGATATTACCTTGATCCAAACTCCGACGAGATTCTCGTCCGGTTGGAAACAATGCCGGTTCCGGGAATGAAATTCCACGGACAGTACCAGATGATTCGCCACGGTGCGGATTTTGGATATCTCGGAGTTGACGGAAGTTCTTATGATTCCTCTATGAATTACAGCAATCTATCTGCAACAAAGTATTTTTTGCTTGACGGTGCCTATGAATGGTTCCACATTTTCAAGGCCGGGGGTGTTTTCAGTTTGAAACTGGGACCTGTTCCTGTTGACCTGTTCGGTGAGGCAGGATTTGTCTATTCATATTTTACAAAGCCTGACGGTACTTCCGGAAAGTTTGTAAAGTTTGAGGATAATGTATACGAAACTTCAAAGAGAATGATATTTTCCTTTGGGTTTACCCTTTATCCGTAAGATCATTCCTATAAAAAATCCGGCTGAAAACCATTTGTATACCCTATGGTTTTCAGTCATCTGGTAACAAGATAGAAGCTTTGTAGGCTTCTATCTTTTTTCTTCCGGTTTCGATTTCTGCCTGGGAAGGCCCCCAGACAACTTCTTTTGTTTCTTTTCCCGGAATATTGTGCATAAAATAGTAATCAGAATCTACGGCAACTTCTTTCCTTTCCGTATTAATTATACTGTGGATTTTCCATTGGCCCTTAACCCTGATCATGTTTACAATATCTTTGTAATGAAAGGCCGAAAGTGGATAATAGTTCATAAGCTCGTCTGCTGATATTGTATGGAGTTCTGCATATGAAGATGATATTTGGGGAATTAGGAGATAAAAATCTGTGTAATAAACACTTGTTATTCCCCGTTGGTCATTTTTTTCATCGGGAGTGACAGTAAACCTTGTTATTCCGAATACATTTTTTTCGTGGGGATTTTCAAGGTTTGCCCATTCTCCCGGGGTATAAAAAGCCCTTTCCCGTTTAATGCTTTCCCTCATTTTCCCTGTTACATAAATATTAGTTATGAGCTGGCTGTAGTAGTCCCCGCTTCCTTCATAGGAACATGCCGTAATCCAGTTTTGATCCAAATTGGAAATGCTGTCATAAAATTTATAGACAACCTGTAAATCACTCATTCCTTTTGTTGTTGGCCGGTTTTTGTAATCCTGTAAAATAAATACAACAGCCAGTGCTACCAGTGCCAGTGATACTGCCAGAACCTTCAGACCGCTTTTATTTTTTATAAAAAACTTCTTTAGGGATATTTTCCTCCTGTTTTTTATCTTGAATTCACAAATAGATTCTTTTTCTTCCTCAGTTTTGTTAAGTCTGAATATTGTTAGATTGGATTTAAGGAGGAGTTCATAGTTTACTTCAGGTTTGTTTTTTGATTTTTTTCTTTGGAGAATACTGTCCAGGGTGGTAAAAATCTCGCTGTCAAGTCCGGGAAAGAATTTTCCTACCGGTACATAATCACCATAAATGATATTTTCGTGGATTTCTTCCTGCGTTTTTCCCTGGAATGGGAAAGTTTCAGTCAAAAGGTAATATTCAATAACGGCAAGAAAAAAGACAAAACTCCATTTTCCTTCCAGTCCGGGGTGGCACCATTTACAGAATTTTTCCACAAAATCTGTTTCTCCGTGCTGCCTGATACATCTGAGGATAAAGTCTTTATCAAAAATCAGGATTTTTTTTCTATTTGGGGAAATTAGAATACCTTCCGGTCCCGGTGCGGAAAAATCAGGGGTTTCAGAGGCAATGGTAATAAGGATACTAAAGATTTTCTGTATCAAAGTGATTTCCGCCCCGTTGTTCAGAATATCGTACAAAGTAGTGGCCGGAAAATTATCACCGTATATAAGTATATCTCCGGTATTTTCGGCTTCAATGGATTTATCCGCCTGCCAGGCTTCTGTTCCGCCTGTTTCCATATCAATTATAATCCCTTTAAGTCCATTACCCTTGTCTTTAAAATTCAAAAATGTAGATTTTGAGTATGCCCTGGAATCAAGACCGGTATTGACTGCAAGGTGTTCCTTTCCGTCTGCCCTGATGTTTGAAAATAAACCCATTGATTTATTCATTACTGTCCCGTAGCCGAGTAAAGGTAATCAAAGTATTCCATATCGGTACCCAGGGTTTTGTTGAATTCCGGCAAGGTTGTTTTATAGGATTCAAGGCTCTTCCAGAATTTGTAAAATTCCGGGTCTTTTTTGTATGCTTCGGAATAGATTCTCGAAGCTTCCCTGTCTCCCTCTGCTTTGATTATTTCAGCTTCCTCGTAGGCCTCTGACATTATGATTTTTTTATCGCTTTCCAGTTTTCCCAATAGATTTGCCTTTTCCCCCTCTCCGGTAGATCTTATTGCATTTGCAATCTGATTCCTTTCCTTTATCATACGCTGGTAAACACTTTCCGTAAGATCATCAGAATATTTTATTTGCCTTGTAACAATATCAATTAATTCAATGCCAAAGTCCCTGAGTGGTTCTTTTGCAAGGTTTACCATTTCTTCGCTTAAGACTTTCCGCCCTTTTTCTATTACCTCGTATTCTTTCTTGTTTTCGCTGAATGCACTGGTTTCATATGCGGCTTCGATTTCGTTTATAACATTGGAACTTCTCACAACTTCAATGAGGTTGTTTTCAGTAATTACTGTCCGTGTAGTAGAGTCGATTATATTTCCTATCTTGACTGATGCAGTGTCAACATTCTGCATGGTCTCGTAAAACAGTTTGGGGTCGGTAATCCTCCATCTGGCGGTTGTATCCACAACTATATATTGTTTTTCCTTTGTGGGGATTTTTTGGGGGTCGCCGTCCAGAGACTGGATTTTTTTGGGAAATACGATGACTGTATCGATAAGCGGGATTTTAAAATGAAGCCCTGCTTCTGTGTATGTGCCTACAATCTTTCCATACCTTGTAACTATTGCCTGGTTCCCTTCTCCTGTAATAAAAAACGGTTTGAGTACAAAAACCAATACTGCCAGAATTACGATGAAAAAGCATATTATGATAATTTTTTTTGTATTTTGGTTAATAAATTTCATATTTCCTCCTAGTTCCCTGTTCCGAGATTTTTTACAGGAAGAAAATTATCGAGTTTGCTGTCAATTATTATAGTTTCACCGGTTTCCTTCAAAACTTCTTCCATAGCTTCAAGATACAGCCGGTCCCTTGTAACCTTGGGATTTTTTACATATTCCTGGTATACCGCATTGAATCTTGCAACATCTCCGTTCGCCCTGTTGATTCTTTCCTGGGCATATCCCTTTGCTACCTCGATTATCTTTTCTGCTTCTCCCTTTATTCTTGGAATTTCACCGTTGTATGCGTCCTTTCCCTCGTTTATAAGTCTCTGCATATCCTGATCCGCCTTGTTAACATCTTCAAAGGCATCCTGTACTCCTTCCGGAGCAACAACATTCTGTAGATTCACTGCTTTTACACTGATACCCATTCCCAGTAGGTTATAGGTTTCATTCATCATTACAGGTGCTTCATCCTGAATTGTCTTTCTTTCCGAGCCTATGACAGCAAGAATGGGCCTGTCACCTACAAGGGAATTGATTACAGATCTTGAGACATCCCTTATGGTTTTCTCCGTATCTTCTACAGCAAAAAGATATGCCTTGGGGTCAACTATCTGGTACTGCATTGTCCACTCAACTTCCACCAGATTCAGGTCGCCGGTAAGCATTGTTGATTCTTCTTTTACAGGAACACTTTCTGTCGTATTTCCCCGTTTGACAAATTTAAAACCGAACTGGGCCTCCTGTATTGTTTTTGTCGGTACATTGTAATTTTTTTCTATACCGAAAGGCAGCTTAAAATGAAGCCCGGGGCCATAGACGCCTTTGTATTTCCCAAATCTGGTTACAACACTGTTTTCCCTTCCGTCAACGATGTAAAAAGAAGTACTTAGTGCAGCCAGTATAAAAACAATAAGTAAAATCTGTATTGCAAAAACCCAGATTTTTTTTGGTTTTTTGCCAGAACTTTGCCCGTTGTATTGATTTTCAGCCATATTTACTCCCGTGTTTTCTTGAGATCATTAAGAGTGTCCAATTACATATTGTAGTATTATCTGTAAAACCACCGGTTTTATTATACAGCAAAAAGGACAAAATGCCATAATTTTTTTACACAAAGGTTATCTTTTTGGACTTTTGCCGTTTCTGTTTTGCACTTTATATTTTCTTTTTAAGTTGACTTGATACAAGCAAAATTCTACAATAAGGCTATGAAAAGATTAATTACTTCTGCTTTGCCTTATGTTAATAATATTCCCCATTTGGGAAATCTTTTGCAGGTTTTGTCCGGTGATGTTTTTGCCAGGTTTTGCCGTTTAAAAGGTTATGAAACCCTTTATATAGGCGGAAACGATGAGTATGGCACTGCCACCGAAACAAGGGCCCTGGAGGAAGGAAAATCACCCCGGGAGCTTTGTGACTATTATCACAAAATACACACTGAAATTTACAAATGGTTTAATATTTCTTTTGATAAATTCGGCCGGACTTCTACCCCGCAGCAGACTGAAATAACCCAGAGTATTTTTAAGGATTTAGACAGCCGTGGTTTCATAAAAGAAGAAACTTCAGAACAAGTGTACTGCAATAATTGCGGCCGGTTTTTGGCTGACCGGTTTGTTAAAGGAATCTGCCCTGCCTGTGGTTATGAAGGGGCAAGGGGGGATCAGTGTGAAAACTGCGGGAAACTTTTGGATCCGCTGGACTTAAAGTCTCCGGTTTGTTCTACCTGTGGCCATACACCTGAAGTCAAGCCAACAAAACATCTTTATATTGATTTGCCGGGTATTCTCCCGGAATACGAGAAATGGATGAAAAAAGCATCTGTGGAAGGCCGGTGGGCAAAAAATGCCCTGCAGATGACCCAGGCTTGGATTAGGGACGGGCTGCATGAACGGGCTATTACAAGGGATTTAAAGTGGGGTATTCCTGTTCCGAAAGAAGGATACGAGGATAAGGTTTTTTATGTATGGTTTGACGCTCCTATAGGCTATATTTCAATTACTAAGTGTCTAGGGGATGAAAAAGGTTTTGACTGGAAAGACTGGTGGCTTAATCCTGAAAATGTGGAACTTTTCCAGTTTATCGGCAAGGATAATATTCCTTTCCACACCGTGATTTTTCCATGCAGTTTGATTGGCAGTGGCAAGAACTGGACAAAGTTGTTCCATATGTCCAGTACAGAATATCTGAATTATGAGGGTGGAAAATTCTCAAAATCACAGGGAATAGGTGTTTTCGGTTCCGATGCAATGGAGAGTGGAATCCCGGCGGATATATGGCGTTTTTATATGTTCTATAACAGACCGGAAAAATCGGATACCCTGTTTACCTGGAAAGATTTCCAGGAAAAAATTAACGGCGAGCTGGTGGGGAATCTTTGTAATCTTGTAAACAGAACCCTCACCTTTGTCATAAGGTATTTTGACGGAAAAATACCTGTCTGTGACAGAATTCCTGAATTGTGGACTTCTGTCTTGGAAAAAGAAAAAAATATAACTGAAAACATGGAATGGGCTGAACTGAAGGACGCCCTGCACGAAATTTTTGCAATTTCTTCCATAGCCAATAAGGCCTTTCAGGATGGGGAACCCTGGAAAACCAGAACCGAAAACCCACAGTCAGCAGAAAGGCTTATATCAAATCTTTGTTATGTGATAAAAGATTTAATGATAATGGCAGAGCCCTTTATACCGGATTATAGCCTGAAAGTTCTGTCCTTTTTTGGAAAAACAGAAAATTATACTTTTAACTGGGATTGCTTGGGCAAAACGGAGGGGCTTAACTCGGTTTTAAACAACGAAATTATTTTCAGACCTATGGATGACAAAACTGCAGCGGCCTTCCGTGAAAAGTTCAGCGGCTCACAAAAGGAAAGAAACAAGGGTGGATCAGGTAATGCCGGAAAACCTGTTATTGACAAGAAAAATGAAAAAAAAACCCCGGACCGTAAAGAACATCCTCTTTCAGGGGAAGACATGGAAAATATCTTTAATTCAAAGATTGATTTGAGGACTGCAAAAATTGTAAAGATAGAGAGGCATCCGGATGCCGAAAAGTTGTATATCGAAACTTTGGATGACGGTTCCGGAACAGAAAGGGTGATAATTTCAGGCCTGGTTCCGTATCTCAATGAAGAAGATTTATTGGGTAAGTCCATTGTTATCGCATATAATCTGGCTCCAAGAAAGATGCGGGGGGTTATGAGTAACGGAATGCTGCTGGCCGGGGACTATAAAAATGCAGAAGGCCGGGATTGTGTTGAGGTTCTTGACAGTTCCTGGGCAGAACCGGGGACACAGGTTACCCTTGAAGGATTTGAGACATCAGGAAAAGAAAGCATGATAGATGCAGATACATTTTTTTCCGTACCGATTGTTATAAAGGACGGTTTTGTTACTGTTAATGGTAAAAAACTTTTGATTGATGGAAAGCCTATTAAAATGAAGTATGTAGTCAATGGAGAGGTAAGCTAATTGAAAATCTCTGACTGGACTGTAGAGATTCACAGGGTTTGCAGAATCGAATCAACGGAGCCAACGGAAGTATACTCTTTTTTTAGGGACATAGAAAATGGTTCAGGTGAGGATTTAAATTCCCTTGGCTCACCGGAAGCCTGTTGGAAGGAATATAAAAGGCCAGCATCCTTTTTGCAGACAGACTTTTGGGTGGATTTTAAAGCAGAAAATGGTTGGACTCCATATCTTTTCTTTGTTAAGGTAAATAAAGAAAATTGTGGCAGTGATTCCGGTAAGAATAAAAACGGGGTAAGACTTTCGTTTTATGTTCTTTTAAGGACTATAAAAAAATTCTTTTCCATTGCCTATGTTCCGCTCGCTCCGGATCTTTCATTTATTACAGGTGATGATAACAGGGATTGTTTTTCCAAACAGTCACAGGATGCAACAGAAACATCGAAAACTTTAATTCCTGAACCGGAAAACACTCCAGAGGATGAAAAGAAAAACATTTCCTTTTTTCTGGCTACTTTGGCTGATAAGATAAAAGACTTTCTGCCCCAAAAAACTGTTTTTATCCGTTTTGATCCTCCTTTTGAGACTTTCGGGAATATTTTTCCAGGCAAACTTCCCAAACCTTTGTTAAAAGCTGCATCTCCGGTTCAACCTCCCGATACAGTTATTTTGGATTTAAGCATGACCGAGGAAGGACTCTTGGAGCAGATGAAGCCTAAGTGGAGGTATAATATTCGTCTCGGTGAGAAAAAAGGCGTTGTTGTAAAACAGGGAGGAATCGAGTTTCTGGATGATTTTTACAAATTATACAAGGAAACTGCTGCCCGGGACGGGATAGCCCTCCACTCAAAAAAATATTATGGAAATCTGCTTTTGCTGGCACAAAAAAACGGAAAGAATGTGAGGGTTTATCTTGCCTGCCACGAGGGCGATGTTCTTGCAGGCATCATAACTTATTTTTCAGAAAAAGAAGGTGTTTATCTTTACGGTGCTTCTTCCAATATTAAAAGGAATCTGATGCCTGCTTATTCACTCCAATGGCAGGCTATAAGGGATGCCAGACTTTCCGGCTGTAAAACTTATGATTTTTATGGCATACCACCTGTTGAAGACCCTAATCATCCGATGTACGGACTTTACAGATTTAAGACCGGTTTTGGGGGGGTAATAGTCCACAGGGCAGGGAGTTTTGATTTTCCGGTTAAAAGAATTCTTTACGGAATATTCTCCATTGCCGAAAAACTAAGGGCATTCTATTTTAAAAAACTGAAAAAGCTCTTTGTTAAAAAAGGACGTTAGCCGGGGGCTGTTTTTTGCCGGTTTAAAAGAGTCAGAAATTCTCTATTACAAAATCAGAGGAAACTATATTTGCCCCACGTTCCTCCATTTCCCTAAGGAAAGCTTTCCCTTGTTCTTCAAATCCCGTTACAGGGCTGGAGCAATCATCCAGTATATAGAGCTTTTCTTCGGGAATATACTCTATTATGTCGTTTACCGTGTATTTAACACAGTGGGAAAGAGCCTCCCCGCAGACAATGATTCTGTCAGAGTTCTTAAGAATCTTAATTACGCCCATGTTTGTTACTGTCTGGCGGTCTTCCGGATCGGGAACTTCGGCTCTAATCGCACTGTAATGTTCAGTAAATATATTTGAGCCTTTGTAGACAAAATTTACGGGTTTTCCGTTATCAACCTCCCATTTGCAGGCTGAATCCAAAATCTCCTGGTTTATACCTGCACCAGGGGAGCCAATCAAACAGTGTGGGGGCCAGATACAGCATGAAAAATTCTTGTTTAATTCAAGTTTTATAAGGTAATCCAATGCTCTGTTGTAATTTTCAGGGTTTGCCGGTTTCCATATCCCTTGCACCAAATCTTCTTTTGTTATAATCGTATAGGGAACGGGTTTTTCTCCTTCTGCATTAATCCAGAAGCCTGGATGGGAAATATCGTAAAAATGGTGCATATCCATGGTTATTATTATGGAATCAATCTTTTTATCCAGGTTTTCCAACACCTTTTTTATTGAACGGCAATCTTCTTCTGCTCCCTTTACAAAAAGGCTTCCTTCCGGACTGCAAAAATCATTCTGAGGGTCAATAATCAAAAGACTGTTTTTCATCAACATACTCCAGTAATTTTTATGGAAATATTATACCAAATAAAAATAATTTTGAATATTAATTTTTATTGGCAATTATTGTTCATCAGGCTTTGTTTCATAAAAAAAGGTTTTTAAGTCTTTCGGTTTTTTTGTTTACAAAAGACTGTTCATTTATCCTGAATATCTTTATAGTATAAAAATATGAATCTTGAAGCTTTTATTTTAGGTTGTGGTGGTATGATGCCTTTACCTTACAGGCATCTTACTTCAGTTTTATTACGGAGGGAAGGAGACCTTTTCCTTTTTGATGCAGGCGAAGGTACGCAGGTTTCTTTAAAACGGTTGAATCTCAGGTGGAAGAAGATAAATTCGATATTTATTTCCCATACACATGCAGACCATGTAACCGGGCTTCCGGGGCTTTTGATGCTTTCTTCCCAGGTTGACAGAAGTGAGCCTCTTTATATTTTCGGGCCTCCTAAAATTGCAGAATATGTTGAAACCAGCCGCAGGGTTCTTGATATGTATATAAACTATGATATTATTGTCAGGGAAGTTGAGCCGGGTATTATATTCAGTACGGATGAATTTCAGGTAAGGTGCTTTAAGCTCAGTCATACAAAACCCTGCCTGGGATATGTTTTTGAGGAATTCCCGAGACCGGGGGCTTTTGATCCCCAGAAGGCCACAGCCCTGAATGTACCGGTGGGACCTCTATGGTCAAAGCTCCAGAGAGGGGAAAGTGTTACTGCAAGTGACGGTAAAACCGTATACCCGGAACAAGTAATGGGAGCAAAGCGTTCCGGCAGAAAATTCAGTTTTGTAACCGATACCCTGTATCTTCCTTCTATAAGTAAGGAGATTTCGGGTTCTGATTTGCTGGTTTGTGAAGGTATGTTTGAGCATTCTTTGCTTGAACAGGCCCAGGAAAAAAAGCACATGACGGCAAAACAGGCGGCCACTATTGCAAGGGACGGTAATGTGGATAAACTGGCCTTGATTCATTACAGTCCAAGATATACTGACTATGAGCTGAAAAAACTTCTTGATGAAGCTGTTGGTGTTTTTCCTTCAACGGTTCTATCAAAAGACAGGATGAATTTCCAGTTACTGTACCAGGATTAATATGATTGAGTTTATTAATATATACAAGAGTTACGGAGACAGACGGGTTCTTGAAAATATTTCATTCCAGTTGGAAAATACCGGTGTCGTCGGTTTGCTGGGGAATAACGGGGAGGGTAAGACAACACTTTTAAAACTTATTACCGGTTTTCACTGTCCAACCCAGGGGGAAGTAAAAATAAACGGATTTTCCACTTGCCGGGACTTGCCCAAGGCTTTGGATTTTCTTGGTTATCTTCCCGAATCCTCACCGCTTTATCCGGGATTGACCGTCAGGCAGTGCCTTGCTTTTTCTTACAAAATAAAGACTGGAAGAAGTGATTTTGAATCCAGTGCCGGAAACATCATTAGAAAGCTGAATCTTAAGGATGTTGAAAATACAAAGGTGGAGCTTCTGTCACATGGATATAGACAGAGAACAGCTCTTGGAATGAGTCTTGTAAATAATCCTAAAATTCTTGTTTTGGATGAACCTACCAACGGGCTTGACCCGCGACAGATAGTAGAAACAAGGAATCTTATAACAGAGTACGGAAAGGACAATCTTGTGATTTTTTCCACCCACAATATTCATGAGGTAATCTTAAGTTGTTCCCGCGTATTGATTTTGCATAAAGGATCGGTAATTGTTTCCGGAACACCGGAAGAACTGTTGGAGCGTTATAAGAAAGATTCTTTGGAAGAGGTTTTTATAGAATGTACAAAAAATTAAGGCAGTTCCGCTGTTTATTTTTATTTGATTTTAAGACTTTGATTTTAACCCCGTTCTTTTTATTAATTCTTGTTATATTTTTTGTCGTTTCCGGGGTGCTGTTTTTCTTTCCGGGGGGATTTTTTATAAAGAATACCTCCTCTTTTGACGGTTTGTTTTCTTCATTCATGAATATTTCCACAATAGTGATACCCCTCTCTGTTAATTCTGTCTGGATAAAGGAAAAACTATCCGGGACAAAAGAGCTGCTGCTATCCTATCCGTTGGATGATTATTTAACCGTGCTTTCAAAAAATTTGGCAGGTATTTTTTCTTCATTTGTGCTGATACTACCGACTTTGTTTTATCCTGTTGTATTGTGGCCTGTTGGAAATTTTTCCCCTGGAATCTTATTTACACAATATACAGGTCTCATATGCCTTTTTATTTTCCAGGTTTCCCTCTCACTTTTTGTAAGTGAATTGTTTACAATAAGGTTTGTAAAATTAAGTGGTGCTGTCAGTTATTCTATCTCTTTGTTTCTATCTTTTTTTATTATTGTTTTTCTTTACATTTTGCACTATATACCGGTTTTGACAGGTGTATCAGACCGGTTTGCCTTGGTTCTTGACTGGATTTCTCCTGTTTACCGGTTTTCTGAATTTAACCGGGGAATAATGGACACTTCAAACATCTTTTATTTTTTAATCGGAGCCTTATTTTTTATTTTATTACAGGAGAGACTGCTGTTTTTTACCAGGAGACGCCTTAGATAGAAGTTTGGATTTAATCGGGATTTTTAGTCTTGTGCCATGTGAGTTGGAATTAGATTTATAAATCAAAGCAGAGGTGTATATTGAATTTTTTAGATAAGCACAAAATTATTTTTATTTTATCCTTAGTTTTTTTGGTTTTGCTTCTTGGTGTTGTAAGCGTTTATTCTTTCCAGTTTGATCTGACATCCGGTAAAATCTATTCGGTTACTGATTATTCAAAAAGATTTCTTTCCGGTTTACCGGATTATTTGACTGTAAGTTTTTTTTATTCTGATAAGCTTTCCAAATCATTTCCCTATAAGGATTCAATATTGCGAATATTAAACGAGTTTCAAAAATTATCGGATGGAAAGATTACTGTTTTGAATATAAATCCTGATACACCGGATGGAAAACGCAAAGCGGAAAACTACGGGCTTATCCCTCATCAGATTATGTCTGTCCAAAGTTCTTCTGAGATTTATGAAGTTGTTTATTCCGGTATAGTTCTTGAGTACAGGGGGCAGGTTCTTACAATACCAATTATTTTAACACCTGAAAACCTGGAATATGAATTTATTTCCAAAGTTACGAGACTTGTTGAACCTAAAGATTACCGGGTTGTTTTTTTCAACTGTACCGGCTGGGAAGATTCCCTTTTTAATTATGCTTATGAGGTTTTGTATAACGAAGGCATTGATATTCTTTTTAATCCTGCAAACTATGAAGAAACAGTTAACTGCCAGGTTTTGGTTGTTTTTGGAGATACCAATGTTTCAACTGAACAGGAGGAAATTATCAACCGATGGGTGAAGGACGGAAAAAAATCCTTATTTGCAATTTCACCGGCTGGAATTGATATTGCGGGAAACTGGGTTTCAAGGCCTAAGGAAGAATCCAGGTTCCAGATATTATTTAATTTGTTTGGCTTAAGTCTAAAGAATAATTTTGTGTTAGATTATTCAAATGTAAGGCTGGCCCTTTTAAATAAAAACGGAACAGGGTATGATATGTTCAATTACCCGTTTTGGCCAAGGGTGATTCCTTCCGGTAATTCTGTTATCCTGAATGGTTTGTCTTCGATAGATTTTTTTTGGCCTGGATATATAGAAACCGAGCCAAACTATGATTTAAAAATTACTCCTTTGGCAGAAACAGGTAAATTAAGCTGGCTTGATGAAATTACGGCAGGGACAGATCCTTACCAGGATTTCCAGGCTGACCAGGAAACTATGGGTGAGCATCTTATAGCCGTTTCTTCGGAAAATAAAAATTCTGAATTGATTCTTGTGGCGGATGAACTTTTTGTATCCAATTTAATTGAAAGTTCCAATGGTGTTTTTAATCTGTACTTTTTTTCACAGGCTGTACAGCATCTTTTGGGTTTGGATGATATTTTAAGTTTGAAAAAAAACTACTTAATTTATAATCCGCTTATATTTTCCGGACAGTCGGAAGATAACTCAAAAACAATAATGAATATTTATCTTTGTTTGTTTTTACTCATACCACTGTTGATTGTATTTATATTTATACTTGTGAGGTTTTATATAAAGAAATATGGAAAATAGAGAAAATAAAATTATTTTTAGCCTGATAGTAGCTAATATTGTTCTGATTATTATTTTCTGTTCGGGATTAATGCTTAAATCCCATAAAAAAAATCTTAATTCTGCCAGACTCGCTTTTATACCTGAAAATAGTATGATTTCACGGATTTTATTGGTTTCAGGTAATGAGTCCCTTGAACTGCAAAATACTGATAACGGATGGAGAGGTGTAAAAGATTCTTTTGATTTTTTAACTGATGAAAATGTTGTCAATGGATTTTTGGAAGAGTTAAAAAAAATTCATCCGGCTGTTATATTATCTTCTTCCCTTTCTGAAATACACCGCTATGGGCTTGATGAGGACAATGTTTTTAAAATTAAATTATTTGCCGAAAATGGAACTGTAATTTCTGATTTGAATTTTGGATTTGAAAATAATCTTGGTGAAAATATATCTTATTATTCTGGTATTGATAACCATATATATTCAATTGACGGAGCAATTTCATCTTATTTGAATTTAAAGACATCTTATTGGGGTGAATTGGATTTGTTTTACAAGGGATTTGATTACAATAAATTACAAGGGTTTACTTTCATTTCTTATGATACATCAGGCAGTATAGAAAATAGAGTCGAAATAATAAAAAATGACGTGAACAGCTGGTCTTTAAATAATTCATTTAATAATTCCAAACCTGTGATATTACCTGACACCGATATAAAAGAATACTTCAGAAAAGTTTCGTTGCTTAGGGCTCTTGACATTTCAAATGCAGGCAGAGATAAAATGCCTGGTGAAAAATACAGTCTTACGTTCCAATGGGGGGATGGGAGTGTTGATTCTTTTTTAATTTATGAAGAAGCAGAAGACATGACCCTGTTCTCTGGTTTTTCTGATACTTGGTATACTATTAGCTCATATACATTGGAAAAACTTCTACCAGATTTTTTATAAATAGGAATTATTGCTCCGAAATAAAATCCCTGAATTTTTCAGGATTAGGATTAAAGGCAACTATAGGTTTTGTGGTTTCCTGAAGGGCTTTCCTGCAGGCTGTTTCTGCTTCTTCGATAAACCTTTCTTTCTCTACTAATCTTGATGATTTTACAGTTATACCTATTCCGATAAGATTTGTATAACCCGCTTTTGTAAGAATCTTTCTGATGGCTTCATAAATATTTTCTGCAGACTTCAGGGCATTTTCAATATCGGTATTTGGTAGTACTACAGCTATACCATCCGTTCCGAATTCAAAAATCATATCCTTATAAATATAGGCATTTTTTATTGTTTCTATAATGCTGCGCATTACATAATCTGTTCTGTCAAGATATTTTATTCTTATCAGCATAAGCGAAACATCCTGAACATCCCTGGACGCCCTCTCCAGTTCACTTGCCAATCTGTCCTTAAGATATGTTTCATATACTATACCAGTAACAGGTGAATATAGGGCTCCGTTATCCTGTCCGGCATTTACATTGTGTTCCTCTTTGTTTTCATTATCCAAGGGCTCTTCTTTTGGAAAAGAAATATCACCTTCCGTGTCCTGTTCCAATGGTTCCAAGGGGGGGAGAGGGAAATCATCTGCCGCATCATTGTTGTTTTCACTTGAAGTATCGGTGGCAAAATTTGTATTGTATAAATCAAAATTATTGTTGTACTCTCCGGCTTCCCAGTCTTCGCCATATAAATTGTCAGGTTCTTCAAAACCGGAATTATCGTAATCATCGTACTTTTTTAAGTCTTCTTCATAGTTCAGGTCATCAAGTGCCCTGAGCTTTTGTTCTGCATTTATTATGTCTGATACCCTCTTTTTGTAGGATGAATATGTGTCATCTACAGCTGTTTCATCTCCGTTCTTTAATTTCCCGGCGATTACGAATATTAATCCCAGGATAGTTACCGTAAGGAACAGGAGGAAACTGTTCCTGATATATGTCACCGAATTACCAAGGTTTAAAGAGGAATAAACCGTAGTTATTGTAACATTTCGCTCTCCAGTTATGTTTAAGGCCTTACCCTGTGTAAAAAGCAGGGGAGAACTTGTCTTTAATTTAGGAACACCATAGGGGGTTTTTTCCAGATATTTTGAGTCAGCAGGATAGGCCATAACCGTTCCCTGGGAGGCAGTTATAATAAAGGCAATCCCTCCCGGATTATTGTTCCAGAATTCAATTTCCTCTTTAACAAAATCCTCGGTCATAAATCCTGCCACTTCGGCATTCATTACAGTTTGGTTGGCAAAGCGCTGGAAGTGTATATCGGAATCCCTCTGGGTATCCTTGTAGTCATTGTAAATGTTTATTCCCAGATAAAAAATTGAAAAACATAAAAAAACAAGCTCAATCAGTCCGAATATAAGACCTTTTTTTTCTCTCATAAGCACAATTATATACCAGTTTGGATTTTAAATAAAGTATTTAATGTATTTTTCTGTCATAGACATGGCCTCATTCTGTAATTTTTCCGGATTTCTTTTGTATTTAAGCCAGGCTGCCAATGGTAGTATTTCATTGTTTCCTCCCTGTTTTTCACTAATTTTCTCCATTAAGTCTACAAAGAATGACGAAGGTGTTTCTGGACTTTTTAGGAATATTGTGTTCTGGGGGCCTGTTTCAGCTGGTTTTATTTCTCTAATAACTCTTATATTTCTATTTTTGCAATATGTTTTGCAAAAATTTCCATACCTGTTTAGTAGTTTAGATTCATATATTTTGCTTTCCTTATGCAAAATAACATCGCTTCTAAAAAGGATTCCTGCATAATCCGTTTCTGAGTTTTTCAATCTGTTACTTTCGGCGTCAAAAATTCCGGAAAGATATGTTCCTCTGCAGTATGGGGCAAAGTTTGTATTTGCAAAGTCACCACCTAAGAGAATTATTTCGGACCACCCTAAAAAAGTGGCAAATGAAATGGCTGTTATAGTAACAGAGCCTGTTCCGTTTTCAAGTTTTAGCAAGTTACTTACCCCAAGATTTTCTGACAAAACAGAAAGTGGATGGTTGCCCCTTGAAAAAAAGACCGGATTACCTTGCTTTAAAACATTTCTTATAAGAGAAGTGTTGCAGCACAAATCTGCAATAAGAGCTGTTTTTTCCGGTAATTCATCAAGTATATGTTTTAAGGAATGTATCTGAGGATCAATGCTGAAAAAGAAGTCAGGTGCGATTTTATGTTTTATTAGGACAGGAAGAGTTGTATCTGTAGCCAGTATTAAATAATCGTTCTGTAAATCACTTAATTTATCCAATTGTCTGTTTAAACTTGGACCTGCTGCAGTAATTATACACCCGAATTTTTTATTCTGTTTTATCTCAATATTGTTTTCAAGACACGAAATTAGTTTTAAGTTTTGGATAATATTCCTAGTCCAGATTTTACCAAAATGTGCCTGAACAGAATAATCGCTTTTAATTTCTTCCAGTGTATTATTGATTACCTTTACAATATAGTTGAATTTTTCCGGGAATAAATCCTTTTCGCTTCTGGATTCTATAAAATTAAAATTACCTTCTCTTCCTGGAAAATAGAATCTTTTTATTGTTTCAGTTATTTCATTTTCAGAAAATGTAAAATATATTCTTTCGTAGTTGAGGATATTGGTAAAATCCATATTTTTAATTATGTATAAAAAAATTTTTTTTACCGGTATGTGCATTATTATTTTACATTTCTTTCTTATAAGTGAAAGTATGGGGTAAAAATTGCTTATTCCTGAATATACAACAAAACTACCTTCATTTATTTCTTTTGTAAGATTCTCAGCTTCACGTTCTGGATCATATTTTGATGAGGTGTATTTACCGTTGATTATCAAAACCGGAGAACCGTTTTTTGCATTAACAAGAGTAATTTCTGTTATATTTTCATTTTCTGGAAAATCTTCTTGTATAATGATATTTCTTTTTTCTAATGCTTTAATATTTATGTTATAAAAATTCATGGTTATCATACCTTTTTATTTCTTTACTGATAAAATCTATACAGTTGATTTTAATATTCTCCAATACTTCATCAGCCTTTGTCGGGCTCTTATTTTTAAGGTCTGATTCCATCGCCCTATAATTATCCCAGTCGATGTATGAAATTATATTAGAAAAAACACCATCGTTGTAATAATCCGATATAGTATATTTTTTGATATTTGAAATCATTTTTTTTAAGTAATTGACTGTATTAAGGCGTTTGTCATTTAAAGTTTCCGAATGATAAAATAAATCATTATTTTTTAATATACTTTCCGGTTTGATTCCCATAATTAATTCATCTTGAGGAATTTTCTTTATACTTTGAATTTGAACAGGACTTGGGGTAATTATAGCTAATTTTTGTTTTTTTTCTGCCGGGATATTTTCAAACCAGTTTTTATATATTTCCATTTGCCCGGAGTGAAGGGGGATGTTTTCCATTAAGCTGTTGGTTCTCAAAGTTTCATTTCTGTTTCTTGTTTCCTGGACTCCGGGTCTTGCATGAAAGCTGTTTTTACCGGGGCCCAGGTCAAGCCCGGCCAAATATATATTTTTATTGGAATATTCAAGTGCGAATTCAACAGCGGAACCGGCTACCGTTCCATTCTCTTTTGCTTTCATATATTTAATATTGTTTATTTTTAATAGTGATTCAGTAAAGGGAGAATTGTATGACATTGGAAGAATGTTAGTGTTTTCTAAAATCACCCCTGGAATTGCTGCTTCCATACTTATGGCCAAATTCATATTTTGAAGAAAAAAATTAATACCTTCCTTCGCAAAATACATTGGAATAAAGTGTTCCTTAGCCCAATATCCTCCGTCTGTTATAAAAAAAAGATCCGGTAATAAACTGTTATTACATAAAAACCCGGAAGCAGAAGTTACGGCAATTTTAAAAAAATAACCGGATTTTAAAAGTCGTTCTTTGTCTTCAAGGCTTTGTCCTGCTGCTGCGATAAGAACAGGAATTTCTATTTTTGTTTTAAGATAAATTGTTTTAGAAATAAAAAAAATATTTCTTATTATGTTTTTAAACCATCTTTTACCAAAATATTTTCTTGTAATATTTACAGCTGTTTCCCTGTTTACTAATTCTTTAATTAAATTCTGAATTTTTTGGATTTCTACAGGCCAAATATTTAAAGACGGATACCAGGTTTCTATGTGTATTTTTTTTAAATCAAAACATATAAATAGTTCACTAAGAAAACTGTTAAGACTTATTTGTCCGTTAGGAACCCATTCATAATCCCATAGTGTATTTGAAAACTGTATATCAAAGTTTATAGCTGCAATTTTAACATTTGGAAATCTGGTTTTTAATTTATTGTAACAATAGGGGAGACCGGGGGAAACAAGAATGATAAGATCCGGCGTAATTTCGGGTATTGAATTGACAAATTTTTCCGCTTCAGTTACAGGTGAATATTTGGAATGCAAGTATTTGGAATTTACGGTACAGGTTTTTTCTCCTGATTTGGAATTAAAAAAATTAATTTCCACTTTAAATTCCTTTTGAAATATAAGAAATTATCTTTTGTTTATCCTCTGTTGTTTCTGAACTGATAAGTTCAAAATAGCCTGTAAATGACTGTCCTATGTAAGGTTTCAAAGAGTCTTCCAGTTGTTGCAAATAAAGTTCTGCATCTAACTCCTGTTTTGAAAAAAGGCATATTATAAAATTAAAATCATCAAGCTTGTTTACTATTCCGCCTGTTCCAATTATTAATTTTATCTTGCTCAGTATTTCATTATACAGATTTATTAATTCTGAAATGGCAAAGTTATTTTTAAATTTGTTTAAATAATCATTAAAGTTAAGCTTGAACAAGTTGCAGACCATTCCATCATTTAATGCACTGTTTATATACATTGGAATAGATGCAGAGTTTTTTATATTTATATTTGTATTTACAAATGATGATGTCAATTCAAATGGTATCTTGAGATTATCTAAAATTTCATTTATAGAATTTTCCAGTTTTTTCAGATTCATCTTCTTTACAGATAAGTAGGAGTCGATAAAGAAAATCCAGTCGTTATTGTCAATTTTTAAAATATAAATTTTTTTTAGGGAATTGTATTCCCTGTTTGAGAAAAATCCTGTAAAAAAACTAAAATCAGTTATATACATTAATTTACCGGTTTCAGCAATACTATTAAGGAATGTTATATCAGGAGAAAATCTTTCTGTTGTAGTGATGTCAAGGTTTTTAGAAAAGTTTATACGTCCGGTTTCGGGTGAAATTTCACCTACTGAAACAAGTGCGATTTTTTCAATATAACATTGTTCCGAAATATAATCGAGGTATATATATATATTCGCAAGAGGGGAACCTGAAGATACAATCTTGCTAAAATCCAGACTGTCAGTATCAGAATATGTTACTTCAGAATCATAGTCAATATTTTCTAATTTGTGTTCGCTTTCTGGGTACACTGTTTTTTTTTCTTCATCATCGGGATGTTGAACTTCTCCAGCGGGTGTATCAACAGAATCCGGAAAAGATGAAAACAACTCATTATCCTTTTGTCCGCTGGAAGATAAAAATTTTTCCGCAGATTTTAAAAGTGAGTGGCAGGGTAGGGAAGAATTGTTTGTTTCGTTGTTAATTTGGCTCGACTGCTCTTTAAAAGCCGGAATATCATTTTCATTTGAGAAAACGCTTTCGTTTTCTTTAGATTGGTGAAAATCAGGTCCTGTATTTTTACCTAAGATTGGTGAATCTGCACTACCATCCTTTTCTGGTTTTGTGTGAGCATCTTTATCACAAAAAACATCTTTTTCGTTGCTGATACTGCCGAGAGCCTTTCTCAACAACCCCTGATGAGCTACACTTTCCGGATTGGTGTTTTCTTCAGGGATATTGTTGAGTATTTTATCCAATAGTCCCATAATCTCAGGATAATCCTAATTCATCAAATAATTTCTTGTATACATGGAAGTGTTCTGACTTTGCAAATTCTTCGATTTTTGATTCCGGAAGATTCTCAAGCAACTGATCCATGTAGGCTAAAACAGTTTTTATCTCACCTTTAAGCTCTTCTGTGAATACTCCGTTATCTTCTTTTTCAACCTCAGGTTCTTTTTCTTCTGTAGGTTCTTGTGTGACAGTGTCAATTTCAGGTGTCTTTGCATTAATATCCAAATCTTTAATTGTATCTGATATTTCTGTTTCTTCTGGCTCCACCAGAACTTCATCGTTAAAATCTATCTCAGGAATTTCGCCTTCATCAATGGCAAGTTCTTCTGCAGGAAGTGCTTCATCTTCCCCATCAAGATAATTGGTATCCTCTATTTTAGTAATAGGAACCGGCTCTACCGTATCGTAGGCAGGGTCTTCAAAAGCTTTTTCTTCGTCAAATGTTTTTTCATCATTTTCAAGAAGTTCTTTCTCAAAGTCAGAAATACCCTCGTCAACATCTTCGGTTTTTACTTCCTCGGGTTCACCGGAATCATCATTTACCGGGTGGTCTTCATCAACTCCGGATTTTTCTTCAGTAAAATCAGCGGTGGTAAGAATATTGTTAAGCTCATCACCGGTTAGGGCGATTGATTCATCAGTATCGTCATCAGCAAAAAATCCACTGTTTTCACTGTCATTTTGTGATGTGGGAATTGATACTTCCCCTGCATCGTCACCACTTTGTACAGATTCTTCTACCTGCGATGCAGTGGTATCAACTGATTTCAGATTATTCAGTTCACTTTTTAAAGTTGTGATTTCATCTCTTATCGAAGTAAGTTCTTCTGCGATTTTTCTCAATACAGTTGTTTCTTCGTTTGTTTTATCCAGAGCAGGTTCACTTCCTGTATCCTTGGTTTCAGTGTCAAGTAAATCTTGCTCTACTGCTTTGACATCATCAAAATCATTATTCATATTTTCCTCCGATTCTACTTTTTCATTTTCTTTGGTATCAGAATCCCCTTCTGTATTTTCCAAGGAATCATCAAAAGGATTTGTTATATCAAGTTTAGGTGTGTTTATTTCAACTGTTTCTTTATCACCGGGTTCCCCTAATGCAGGGGGAATATCAAGATCTTTCATTGTTTCACTTGTATTTTCTGAGTTACCTGTGGATTCCAGAAACATATCAGAAACATCTGCTGTTTCAGTGTTAACTGCTTCTACTTGTTCCTGTTTATTGTTGTCAGCTTCTTTTTCTGTTCCACATTTTTCTTCTTCTACAGCCGGTTCTGCAATTATTTCCTCTTCCTGAAGGGCAGGCTCGGCAAAATCCGGGTCTGCCAAAGGTGTTTCTTCCTCTGGAACAACAGGTTCTGCGATTGTTTCGTCTTCCTGAAGGGCAGGCTCGGCAAAGTCCAAGTCTGCCAAAGGTGTTTCTTCCTCTGTGACAACAGGCTCTGCGATTGTTTCGTCTTCTGCAACAACAGGCTCTGCGATTGTTTCTTCTTCCTGAAGGGCAGGCTCGGCAAAATCCGGGTCTGCCAAAGGTGTTTCATCTTCTGCAACAACAGGCTCTGCGGTTATTTCGTCGTCTTCTTCAGCCGGTTCTGCAATTATTTCCTCTTCCTGAAGGGCAGGCTCGGCAAAGTCTAAGTCTGCCAAAGGTGTTTCTTCCTCTGCGACAACAGGCTCTGCGGTTATTTCGTCTTCTGTAACAACAGGCTCTGCGATTGTTTCGTCTTCTGCAACAACAGGTTCTGCGATTGTTTCATCTTCTGTGACAGCCGGTTCTGCAATTATTTCCTCTTCCTGAAGGGCAGGCTCGGCAAAGTCCAAGTCTGCCAAAGGTGTTTCGTCCTCTGCAACAACAGGTTCTGCGATTGTTTCATCTTCTGCAACAACAGGCTCTGCGGTTATTTCGTTGTCTTCTACAGCCGGTTCTGCAATTATTTCTTCTTCCTGAAGGGCAGGCTCTGCAAAGTCCAAGTCTGCCAAAGGTGTTTCTTCCTCTGCAACAACAGGATCTGCGGTTATTTCCTCTTCCTGAACGGCAGGCTCGGCAAAATCTGGGGCTGCCAAAGGTGTTTCTTCCTCTGCAACAACAGGTTCTGCGGTTATTTCTTCTTCTGCGACAACAGGTTCTGCGATTGTTTCATCTTCTGCAACAACAGGCTCTGCGATTGTTTCATCTTCTGTAACAACAGGCTCTGCGGTTATTTCGTCTTTTGCAACAACAGGCTCTGCGGTTGTTTCATCTTCTGCGACAACAGGCTCTGCGGTTGTTTTCTCTTGTGTTATGGTTTCTTCGGAAACGGTTTCATTTTGTTCAGATTTCTTGGACGGAGAATCGGAATCCAGGAATTCAAATCCTTCAATCTCGCTTAAATCAAAATCCCCCGGAGAAGGTGCATTGTTGGGTTTAGAAGGTTCCGGGGTTTTGCCAGCATCTTCGATATAAATGGGAACAGAAATTTCTTCTTCCTCTTCCTCGAGATTATCCATTTCAGGTTCCGGCTCTTCCTCGGTTTCTTCGTCATCTTCTACGGTTACTGTGAGATTTATATCCCCGGAAGAAGGTTTGTCAATTGACTGGCTGCCTTGGTTTGCAGAAGGTCCTATTTCAGAAAGTATATCATCAAATTCTGAGGTAACATCTTCTGAACCGTCATTACCCCCCCTTGACTTAACTGTGTCCGGTGTTTCAGAACCGGTGGATTCCGTGTCAAAATCACTTAATGAAATTTCTTCTGTTTTTCCTATGCTACTGATATTATCCTCATGGGGTTTTTCTTCGGAAACAGGGGAGGCTTCTGTATCATCAAACATCTCAAAACCCTCTATTTCTGAAAGGTCAAAGTCAGTGCTACCGGTTTGTTCCGTTTTTCCGGAAGTTTTAGAGGATTCCGAAAGATCCGGGCTTTCATCTATAATTTCAACGCCAAAGTCATCATCAAAAAACTGGCTTAAAAGGTCGTCTGAATCAGTCTGGGTTCTGGACATTTTCTTTGATTCTTCAATGAATTCGTCATCAAATTCCAAATCTATATTCAAAGGAGGTGTATCATCAAATACTGCCTGATTTTCTTTTGCTTTTGATGAAGAACCATCACTCATAAAATCATCCAGAGAAATTTCGCTGAAGTCATCACTCAGCCCGAAATCATCCATGGAAATTTCTTCCATACCGTCACCGGAGCTTTCTTTTTTTTCTGTCCTGGGCGGTGGCGTCATATTATCAATCTGGGAAAGTTCAGATTCATCCAAAAAGGCTGAAAAGTCAGGAAATTCATCCCTGTCCTCTGCGAAAACTATGCTGCCTGATTCCGGTGGTTCTGCGTCATTTTCCGGATTTTCCGCATCCTTTAAATCTGCTTCATGGCTTGTTTTTTCTGATTCCCAGACCGGCACATCTTCTTTGTCCGATATCCAATCGTTTTCTACTGTAATTGTCTGTTCTTCAGGAAGGGCGTCGCTTCCGTTGTCATCATCAGGTTCAGCAAGAGAATCATCTTCAAAACTTGCGGCTCCGTCATCCTGAACGATATTTATATGGGGGGATTCTTCGGAAGAACCAGTGTCCTCCGGCATGGTATTTTCTGTGCCTTCTGATGTCTTGATTTCCGTTGACGGCTGAATTTCAAAGTCCGCTTCTGTAATTTCCTCATCTTTAACAGGTAACTCTGTTTCCTCATCCAGGGAATTAAAATCTGAAAGGGGAGGCAGATCAAGCTCTTCCAGTGCATCCTGAACTCCGGTTTCATCCGGTTCGGCGGTTTCTGTCTCAGCTCCGGATTCCGGTTCTATAGAGCCATCAACGGAAGCAGGGGTTTCTGATACAGGCTGTTTTTCCTGCAAATCCTGTAATTCCACAGGTGGTTCAAGATTGACAGCTGTATCTCCGGTTGTATCATTCACATCCTGAGGCCCGCTTTTGATCCAAACACCGTACCTGTCCAGTTCCTGTTCTTTATTTTTTTCAAAATCAGATGGCATTTAATTCTCCCCGATTCCATTTGTAAATTCGAATAAAAAATTCCTTTATGTTTATCGGCAATTCAGCTGCATTTCTTAACCATTGCAAATGAATTTAGTCTTTAAATTTGTGGTATTAGACATTTATATACTTTATCTTGACATTTGCCTGTTGTCAATTAAAAAAACTTTTAAAGGTTCCGGGGTTTTTTCCGTCAATAAACAATAGTATGAAAGCATCTTATATTTTATTTTCGGTAACAGCAGGGGTTTTTGTTTTTTGCTGTGTCTCTGTTTTTTTCGGCCCTTCCGGTAAAAATGCCTACAGGGAATTACAGGTTCAAAAAGTCAATCTTGTGGAAAATATTGAGAAAATAGAAGGAATTTCAAAATCATTAAAGGCTGAAATTACTGCATTGGATTATGATGATGAAATTATTAAAATGTATGCCCATGAATTAGGTTTTGTTTGTGAGGGTGAACGGCTTATCAAGCTTGCAGACTATATTGAGCCGGGACTTAGTGCTTTCCAGCGGTATCAAAGCGGAACGCCCTACCATGTTGAGGAACCTCAGACGGTACCGGAGTGGGTGTCCGCTTTCCTTGGATTGCTGTGTGTGTTGTTCTTTCTTCTGTTTTTTTATAATTTTCAAAAGGTCGGGAACTGATATGGTATTAAAATACGAAGAATCTCCTGCCGGGTGTATGGAAAAAGCCTGTGAAATACTGGCTTCCGGCAGACTTGTTATACTTCCTACGGACACAATATACGGTATTTCAGGGATAGCTCCTGCTTCTGCCCCTCTGATTTACAAGTGCAAGGGCAGGGAAGAGGGAAAGCCTTTTTTAAGGCTTATTCCTTTTCCTGAACATTATAAGTTGTATACCCGGGACGTTATCAGGCCTGAAATTCTCGGGCTTTGGCCCGGGCCTTTTACTTTCATATTAAGAGGTTTGACTGGGGGGACCATCAGTCTCCGGTGTCCAAAAGACCAATGGCTTAGAAAACTGGTAGAAAACACCGGAGCCCCTGTTTTTTCTACCAGTGTAAATTTCAGCGGGCAACCTGCATTGCAGAGGATAGAAGATATAATCGGCAGCTTTGAGTCAAAGGTAGCCTTGATAATTGACAAGGGAAACTGTCCTGATCCTGAACCATCCACCATTGTTGATCTTACCGGAAGTACCCCCGTAATTTTAAGGCAGGGGGCGGGAATTTTCCCTGAAACTCTGCTTGGATAGATATAGAAAGAAGAACTATTCCCGGTCCCACTTAACCTGGGGGCTGACTTCTTTTACTGAAATTACATCTGTTCCGTTATGAGATACCTCTACAGTGTTGTGTACACCTATCAGGGACTGTTTGTCCTCTGTAAGGGACAGTTCCCAGCTGGCAGGCGGGGCTGATGCAGCAACCTTTGTTGCCACCACGGCAGGGAGAAATACAAAATATTTTACCTGGTTCGGCCCTTTTTGTCTGGCTATGAGTTTTCCGTCAGATAAGGAAAGTTCAAGTTGCATGGATATTCCTGTTGAGAAAAAAACCACAGCCTTGCCTCCCCTGAGTATAACAACTTTCTCAATGCCTTCTTCTCCCCTCCAGGAACCGGAAAGGGCATCCAGATTTGTTACGGGGATGAAATTTACCTGTTCACTTGGAGCGTCAGTAAGGGTGGAAGTACGGTTCATGGCCTCAATCAGCTCTTTCAGTACGGTTCTGGATTCAAGGAGAATCCGGTTGTAACTGTCGTAATTCCTTGTAATTTCCGCCGTCTTTACATTGTCCGGCATAACATACATTACCAGGGTAAGGTAGTACCTGCTGTTTTCGAGTGAAATGCTTCCTGTGCATATATAGTCCGTTTGTACAACAGGTTCCGGTTCCCCCGGAGTGCTACGTAAATCAACGGCGTTTATTGTCCTTTGTTCCTTTAAAAAATCAAAAATAAGGTTGTCAAGGGTAATCAGTCCCGGCTGGTCAATTCCTGTAGCGGATAAATTCCTGAATCCTACAGTGGGGACATCCCCGGCATACAAAACCACCGTGGAAAAAAAGAGAAATACTAAACTGAAAATTTCATTTTTTCTCTTCATACTCTCCAATAATAACTTGTAACTTTATTTAATTCCACAAAAAAATCAACCGTCCTGTTTATTCCTGAATTCCCGCTGAATATCCCTTTTTAGATCCCTTTCCTTTATATCTGCCCGCTTGTCAAACTGTTTTTTGCCCTTACAGATTCCCAGGTTTACCTTTACTTTTCCATTTTTAAGGTATACATCCAACGGTACAAGAGTATAACCTTTTTCTTCTGTTTTGCGTAACAATTTTTTTATTTCTTCTTTGTGGAGCAAAAGTTTCTTTTTCCTGTCCGGATCATGACTGAAATAGGAAGAATATCCGTATTCGGAAATATGGAAATTCCTTAACCATACTTCTCCGTTCTCTATTTCTGCAAAGGAATCCCCAAAAGAAATCATTCCGCTTTTTACGGATTTTACTTCGGTACCCTTTAACTCGATTCCACATTCAATACTTTCATCGATGGAGTAGTTAAAACGGGCTTTTTTGTTCTGGGCTATCAATTTGGTACCTGGTTCTTTTGCCATACAGGGATTATAGAAATTGCAGTTGCTCTTGTCAACGATTTATCTTCATGGTAGTATTTTCCCCGTAAGGGGGGCAAATGAGCCGCAGCCGGAATTTTTCTTTCAGTGAGCACAAAGAGCACAGGCAGAAGATTCTTTTTGTCTTTTTATGTCTGGTGCTGATATATATTTTCTATGTACTTCTTTCAACGTACCTGTTTCAGGCTGTCTATGTACGGTCTTCTGCAATGGAACCTGAAATTTCCAGTGGTGATGCCTTGGTTTTTTCCCCTGCCGCCAAAAAAGCCCTTTTAAACGGGAATGAAACAGAGGATGACCTTAAGAAAAAACGGGGCTCCATTGTATTGATTGAGCCGTTGTATGAGGAAGAATATCCCTGGTATGTGGATTTTGCCAACAGTATTGTATCATTTTTAACGTTGCAGAGAATCGACCTGACCGTATATTGGGATAAAATCGGTACAACGGCATCAATCCGCCGTGTTCTTGCTTTTCCCGGAGAGGAAGTTTATATGAAAGATTTTATCCTATACGTGAAACCTGTGGGAAGCGAGTTCTTTTTGACAGAATTTGAACTTAGTGATATTGATTATAACCCTCTTATAGAGCCCCGTCCCGAAAACTGGGGGGATTCCCTTCCCTGGTCAGGTAACCTTGACGCCATGGTGCTGGGTGAAGACCAGTATTTCGTCCTCTGCGACAACCGGACTTCGGGAACGGATTCCCGCTTTACGGGACCTGTAACCAGAGAAAGGATAAAAGGCGGTGCCCTTTTCCGTTACTGGCCCTTGGGAAAATTTTCCGGGGTTTGAAATTCCACAGGGTTCCGGGATGATTTTGTATAGTTTATGAAATTTTCACTGTATGTTCACTTTCCGTTTTGCGTTTCCAAGTGTGCTTACTGTGGATTTTATTCCGTTTCCCCGGAAACACTGGCATCTGAAAGTTGTTCCGGAAAAAACCGTTATATTGATGGAAAAAAAACTGCCGGAGGGCTTGGCAGAAAATTTCCGGACTGTCTGGAGGGCAGTGCACCCGGAAAAATTCCCGGTGAAATCGAAGATTTATACTTTGATTCCTTTGAAAAAGAATTGAAATATTTTGCTTCTGTTTTTGACATCACGGAATGGGAAACCCTGTATTTCGGCGGCGGGTCGCCGTCGCTAATGTCGGAAAGGCTTTTATGCCGTCTTACCGGGGAAATCGGGAAGATAACCGGTGGCAAAGAATGGAATGAAGCTACCATAGAGGCAAATCCGGCTGAAGTTACCGGAGACTGGGTTTACAGCCTGAAAAAGGCCGGAATTAACCGGGTTTCCCTGGGAATACAGTCCATGACCGATTCTGTATTAAGAAGAATTTACCGGAGGGCTGACAAAGCTCTTAATAAAAAGGCCCTGGAAATCCTTTCTTCCAGCGGTTTAAGGTGGTCCTGTGATATTATTTCAGGCCTGCCGGGAGAAACCCTTGAATCTTTTTATGCTTCTTTGCAGGAAATCCTTAAATTTTCACCACCCCATGTTTCCTTGTATTCACTGTCCGTAGATGAAGGTTCCGGGTTGGAAAAAGAATTGAGTCCGGTACAACAGGAACAGCTTTTGGATTTTGGGGAGGAACTTCACCGGACAGGGGTGGAAACTCTTTTAAAAAACGGATATCTGAGATATGAAATTTCCAACTACGCAAAATCCGGTGAAGAGTCCCTGCACAATTTAAATTACTGGAACATGGGAAACTGGCTCGGAATCGGCCCCGGGGCCTCCGGAACCGTTTTTTATCAGGGAAATGCCCGGAGGTTTAATACAAGGGAAAATGTAATGGCGTGGTTTAAAAACCCTGTAAAAGAAATTGAAACCGAAAATCTTGATTTAAAAACCTGTATGAAGGAATTTCTTATGATGGGGCTTAGAATACGCTCCGGAGTAGAGGGTAGGGAATTCCTTAAACGGTTTGGTCTGAATCCCCGGTATATTTTTAGCAGGCTTCCCGTGGAGTTTTTCCCATTTTTTTCCGGAGGGGAAAAATGTTTCTCCGAAGGGGAAAAAGCCTGTCCAGGGGAGGACAGCCAGGGATTTGTTTATTCCCTGAATGATTCCGGTTTTGAAAATTACAACGCTGTTGTGGGGGAACTTTTTAATATAATTGATGCTCTTTAAAACCGGCCGGAATTAAATTCCCACGGTTTTGTGACAGGGGCCGGGAAGGGACAAAAAATCCCGTTTTTCAGGTTATTTTGAAGTGCACCCCTAAAGTTGGACAAAAAAAGTTCAATTTTAGGAGGTGCATTTCAGAAAACGGGATTTTTTTAGGGGAAGTCGGCCTTTCATGATTTTTATCCGGCGGTTTTCCGGATTTGCATTAGTCCTGTTCTTTAAGGGCTTTGATAACCTCTTCCAAGGAACAGCCTTCCTTTGTGTCCCTTGTTTTAAGGTTTTTGAGGCTTAAACTGTTTCCGGAAAGCAGAATACCGAAAGGGATACCTTTTTTTTCTGCCCAGGTATACTGTTGTCCCATCTTTTTTTCTTCGGGAAAGACTTCAGTACTTATGCCGTTTTTCCTAAGTTCCGCTGCAATTTTCTGGTATTCACACATAAGATTAGTGTCCTGGCAGAAAATTGCCGCCTTTGTAAAGCTGCCGGTTTTTTTTATAAGTTTTAATTCTTCGAGGCCTGCAATAAGCCTGTCAAGGCCTATGGAAGAACCAACTCCCGGAAGCCTTTCTTTCATGTAAAGTCCTGTAAGATTATCATACCTGCCGCCGGAACATACGGAGCCGATTCCTGGTAAATCGTTCAAAAAGGTTTCGTATACGATTCCGGTATAGTAATCCAGTCCCCGGGTAATCGAAGGGTCAAGGATAAAGGAGTCTTCGATTCCGGAATTTTTCAACATTGAATATATCTCTTTAAGTCTTACTGAGTCAGGGCTTTCTCCCCCGGATTTTTCTTCCATCAGGGTAAGGGTTTCTTCAAAACTGTCCTTACCCTTAATGTATTCCATGATTTCCAGGGCATTGGGTTTTCCTGTAATTTCGGAAAGGAGTCTTAAAACCTCTTCTTCCCCGGTTTTTCCAAGTTTGTCTACTGTCCTGAGGATGTCTTCTGATTTTTCCCTGATTCCCAGTTTTTCAAGAAACCTGTTGAAAATTCCACGGTGGGAAAGATGGATTGTTACACCTGAAACACCCAGGGCATTAAGGGAATCCTTCATTACCGAAAGAATTTCAAAATCAGCTGCTGCACTGTCGGTTCCTACAGTGTCAAAATCGCACTGGATGAATTCCCGGTATCTGCCGGCCTGGGGCTTTTCCCCACGCCATACTTTTGCCATGTGGTATCTTTTGAAGGGCATTGCAAGTTCTTCTTTGTGTTCTGCCACAAAACGGGCAAAGGGAACTGTCAGGTCAAAACGGAGGGCAATATCCCGGCCTCCGTTGTCTTGGAAACGGTATACCTGTTTTTCCGTTTCCCCGTTACTTTTCCTGAGCAGGATTTCAGAATATTCCAGAACCGGCGTATCAATAGGCACAAAGCCGTAAAGCCGGAATACTTCTTCCAGTTTTTCCATTAGGACTTTCCTGGGAATTTCCTGCTCCGGCAAAAAATCCCGGAAGCCCTTTAAAATTTTAGGTTCGATTAAGTTACTCATGAACATATCCTTGCATATTTTCCGATTTTAATCCATAAAAAGATTCCCTGTGATGTACAAAATTGCAGTGTTTTTTTATAATTCCCGGGATGAATACGCGTGATTTTACTTTTGATTTGCCGGAAGAGCTTATTGCCCAGTTTCCTTCATCTGAGAGGGGAAAAGACCGGCTGATGCTGTTGGACCGCTCCTGTGGGGATTTAAGCCGGTGTACAAAAGATTTTCTTATGGAAGACCTTCCTGATTTGATAGACGAAGGCACCCTTATGGTGTTTAACGATTCCAAGGTGAGGCGGGCAAGGATTTTCGGGAATGCAAAAGACAGCGGGGCAAAATGCCAGTTCCTGCTTCTGAAAAATCTTGGGGAAAACAGATGGCTTGCCATGTTGAATCATGCAAAACGCCAGCGGCCTGGAAGGGAATACTTTTTCCCCGGAAATGTAACCGGAAAAATTACCGGAATTGAAAATCAGTACAGGATTATTGAATTTTCTTCCCTGATAGATGATGACTGGCTGGAAAAATACGGGCATATTCCCCTTCCTCCTTATATAAAAAGGGAAGATGTAAGTTTTGACGGGGAAAGATACCAGACTGTTTACGCCAGGGAGGTGGGCTCGGTAGCTGCACCTACTGCCGGACTTCATTTTACCAGGGAGATTTTGAACAGGCTGGCTGAAAAAAACATTGAAACAGCCTGGGTTACTCTCCATGTGGGGTTGGGAACCTTTCTTCCGGTCCGAACGGAAAGGATAGAAGACCATGTTATGCACCGGGAAGTATATTCAGTTCCGGAAAGGACTGCATCGGTGGTTACCGAAGCAAAAAAATCCGGCCGTCCGGTTTTGGCTGTCGGTACAACATCCATCAGGACTTTGGAGTCTGCCTGGGATGAAACCGGCGGCTGTCTCCGTTCCGGGGAGGATTCCACAGGTATTTTTATTTACCCTGGCTACAAATTCAAGGTGGTGGACCAGGTGTTTACCAATTTCCACACACCGGAATCAACTCTTTTGATGTTGGTTTCTGCCTTTGCCGGCAGGGAGAAAATCCTTACAGCTTACAAAACTGCCGTGGAAAAAAAATACCGTTTTTTTTCCTATGGCGACGGGATGCTGATAAAATAATGCCTTTATGAAAAGCTGATATTGAAACCGTCTTTCGGGGTTAGCCTGATTATTTCCCTTTCGTCAAAGGCTTTTTCCAGTTCCTGCCCCAGCCCTATGTTTTCAAAAATTTTATGGGCTTCTTCTTTTGAGGCTTTTAATACCGGATGTTTAGGCGAAAAAAGCACACAGCAGTCTTCATAGGGTAAAATTGATGTTTCGTAGGTTCCGATTTTACAGGCGGTGTTTATTATTTCCTGCTTGTCAAGCCCGATAAGTGGCCTTAAAACCGGGAATTCTGCACAGGATTCAGTCACCGTCATGTTTTCGATTGTCTGGCTTGCAACCTGACCGAGACTTTCCCCTGTTACCAGGGCAGAGGCTCCAAGAAATCCTGCAAGTAAATTGGCGGTTTTCATCATAGCCATTCTCAACATAAGGGTGGAATAGGCTTCCGGGGCTGATTTTTTTATCATCATCTGGACCTGTGTAAATGGAATGATGTTGAGATTAAATCCCAGCCCGTAAGGGGCAAGAATGGCTGCCAAATCAATTACCTTTTGTTTCGCTTCATCGGAAGTATAGGGGTAGGAATGAAAGTAAATCCCGTCCAGCTTCATTCCCCGGGTAAGCATCCTGTAACCTGCAACCGGGGAGTCTATTCCCCCTGACAAAAGAAGAAGCCCCTTGGAGGCTGTGCCTACAGGAAGTCCCCTGTTGCTCCTGCTCTCATGGCTGTAAACAAAGGCTTTTTCTTCCCTGATTTCGATATTGATTATTCCCTCCGGTTTTTTTACATCAACTTTAAGGGGGAACTCTTTTAAGACGGCTTCCCCCATTTCTCCTGAAATTTCGTATGAATTAAGAGGGAATTTTTTGTCACTGCGGCGGGTTTCAATTTTGAAAGTTTTTATTCCAAAGTTATGGAATTTTCCGGCCTGTTCCAGTACAGCTTTTTTTATACTGTCTGTTTGTTTTTCCGTAACGGCGGCCTTTGCAAAACCTGTGATTCCAATCAGTTTGTCCAATGCCCATTCGACTTTTTTTTCTTCAGCAGGGTCTCCAGGACATTCAACAAAAAACCTTCCGTAATCGGATATAACTTGTCCCCGGCAGTCAATTTCCCGTAAAATTTTTTTTGCATTAAAAAAAAGCTGTTTTTCAAAGGTTTTCCTGTTGCCTCCTTTAAGGGTGAGTTCCCCCAGCTTTATCAGGTATGTTGTAACAGATTCTTCCATGAGTAAATCCTTTTGTACACGGTATTCAAAAAAACAGCGGGTAAAACATTTCCCGCCGGAACTTATGATTGGATTTTACACAATAGGAGGCTTTCTTTGCAAGCCTGGATACCAAAGGACAAAAGCTCCGTCAGTTAAAACGGGCTGTAATTTCCTTTAAGGCCTCCAAAGTCAGGAGGATTTCCTCCCGTTTTGTGGCTGGACCAAAGGAAAACCTTACACCATTCCGGGCTGTTTCAGGTGGAATTCCCATTGCAAGAAGGACAGGTCTTGAGTTTTTTTTACTGGAACAGGCTGAACCGGTGGAAATGCAGATACCTTTTTCTGCAAGGCTTCTTACCATGACTTCTCCCGGAATCGAGGCAAAGGCAGCCTGTATAATCCAAGGTGAGTATTCACAGGATTCCGGTTCCCGGTTTTCCGGTATTATTAGTGCCCCCTTTATTTTTTTGAGTCCGGTAATAAATTCACCTGCCATCTGTTTTCCAAGGGAGAATTCTTCCATGTTGTTCATATGTTTTTCCAGGGCAAGGGCCAGGCTGTAGGCTCCCGCTACATTTTCTGTTCCCGGCCGGAATCCTGATTCCTGTTCCCCTCCCTTTAAGAAATTTTCGGGGTTGTTTTTTACATAAATAAGCCCGGTTCCCCTCATTGCTCCCAGTTTATGACCGCTTACGGAAAAACTGTCCGGATCCCAGGTGTTTAAGTCTACAGGGATTTTCCCTGCTGCCTGTACTCCGTCTACATGGAATTTTATGGTCCTGCCACAGCCTGAAAACTGTCTTATGGTTTCTGAAATTTCTTTCACCGGTTGTATGGCACCGGTTTCGTTATTTACAGCCTGAACCAATACAAGGGCTGTGCCTGTGGAAATTTTTTCTGAAATTCTTTCCGGTGAAAGTTTCCCGTCCTTTCCCGGGTTTACACATTCCACCTTCCATCCCCGGTTTTTCAAAACATTGCACTGGTTGATGATGGAGGGATGTTCCCCCCCTGAAACGATTATGGAACCGGGGGATGGTTTGAGGAGGAGGGAAAGCAGGGGAATATGGTTGCTTTCTGTTCCCCCTGAAGTAAAGAAAATCTTTTCCTGCTTTACTTTAAGGGCGGAGGCAGCCCGTTCCCTGGCTTCAGAGAGAAGGGCCGTTGCCTTTTTGCCCTCGTTATGGATGCTGGAAGGGTTTCCGAAAGCAGCAGCGTCAAGGTCTACGGCTTTTTTTATTATTTCCCTGTCCCGGGGTGCAGTAGCCGCCCAGTCAAGGTAAATTGTATTTATGTCGTTTTTTCCGTTCATGGTTTTTCTTCCTGTTTTGAACAGCTGTAAATTTTTCCTGCATTTTGCAGCAGTTCTTTAATTCTTTTGGTCACTTAAAACTTTAAGGACTTCCCTGTCTTCAACCTTTCTGATTACTGTGGAACAGGCTTTTTTCTGAAGGACAAACCTGATTTCTCCCTTACGCTTTTTCTTATCGTGGTACATGGCTTCAAGGAGTTTTTCCGGAATATCCGCATCACTGATTCCGCCGGTTTCTCCGCTTTTTTTTGCAGCCGGGTGCATGGGGGATTCCGTCCAGTTGTAAGTTTTTAAGATACTGAAAATTTTATTACGGTAATTTTTATCGGTGATACCAAGGTTCACTCCAAGCTCCAGAGCCCTGCCAAGCCCCCAGGCAACGGCCTCTCCGTGGGAAAGTTCCCCCAGACCTGCAAAACTTTCCAGGGCATGGGCAAATGTATGCCCAAGGTTAAGCTCCATTCTGAGACCCGATTCCTTTAAATCTTTTTCCACAATATTGCATTTTGCCATTACGCAGTGTGAGACAAGGAATAACAGTATTTCATTTTCTTCTTCCGGACAGCTTGTTTCCGGTGTTGTTCCAGTTCTTTCACTGAATCCCTTTATGATATCCGCCTTGTCTTCCATAAGGGAAAGAAGCTTTTTATCATATAACATTGCTGTTTTTAAAACTTCCCCAAGCCCGCAGTAAAATTCCTTTGCTGGCAGGGTCTTTAAAAAGTCTGTGCAGATTAAAACCTGGTCAGCAGGGTAAAATGTCCCTGCTGAATTTTTGTAACCGCCATAGTCGATGCCGGTTTTCCCCCCAACAGCAGCATCCACCATTGCAAGCAGGGATGTCGGTAACAGGCACAGTTTTGCCCCCCTCATATAAATCGAAGCCGCAAAGGCTGTCATGTCAGTTATAACTCCCCCACCGATGCCGACAAAGAGACTGTCCCTTCCGAGATTTAATTCCTGTGCCTTATCCAAAATGCGGGTTATGCTTTCAAGGTTTTTAAATTCCTCCCCCGAAGGCAGGATAACCGAATTTTCCCTGTTAATATCAGAAAGGTACTTTTCCATGTTTGTGTCAAAAACATATATACCTCCGGAAGCTGGTAACTCCGGGATTCTGATTTTTTTACCTATGGAGATTTCCGATTTTCCGGAACCTGTGTTGTATTTAAATGTCTTCATAAACTGCTCCTTAACTTCCAGGTAAGAATACAACAATAAGCCGGTTTATGAAAGACCGGAGTATGGAACCAGAAGGGCAAAACCGGTACAAATCTTTGTTGGATTTTATTTTATGAGTATTGACAAGCTGTTGATTAAGTTGTACCCTTTGATAGACATTATCCTTATTTTTGCAGGAGTCGTTTATGCGGCTCCTTTTTTGTAGGTGCACAGGTGGAATATCTTTCATTTGATAAAATACCATGGTTTAAAGATGCCCGGGATGTTGTGGAATCCCTGGGATACAGGCTGGTGGAATTCAATTGCATAAAGGGCAGCAATGGCTGGCAGGTCAGGGCTGTGGTACTTAATCCTGAGGGCGGAACCGGAATTGATGATTGTTCCAAGGTCCACAGGATTCTGCAAACCAGGATGGAAGTACTTTTGGATACCCAGGATTTGTACATGGAGGTTACCTCCCCGGGGTTGGACCGGAACATAAAGAACTGTGCGGAATTTGAAATTTTCAAAGACTTCGGGATCAGAATTTGGTATGTCCCCTTATCCGACTGGGTGTACGGAACAATCCGGAGTTCAGATAACGAAAAAATAACCCTTTTGTGTTCTGACGGGACAGAAAAGGTTTTCCCATACGGAGAGATAGGAAAAGCGAAACTTGATTATTCACAGGAGGCGGTAAAGTAATGGCTTCAAATGATATGGCGGAGGCAATAAGACAGCTGGTTCAGACAAAGGGTTTGTCGGAAGAACAGGTGTTTAAGACAATCGAAGATGCAATAAAGGCGGCTTACAAAAAAAAGTTCGGTTCAAATGATAACGTAGTTGTAAAAATCGAACCGGAAGGAGCCGGTCTGTCTGTTTATTCAAGCAAGATTATTGTGGACAGGGACCAGATGCTGGAAGAAGATGTGGAGGATTTTAATCCGCTTATCCATATTGACATAAACGATGCAATCAAACTTAATCCGGATAGTGAAATCGGGGATGAGCTTTTGATACAAATAGATCCTGCTGACTTTGACAGGTTGTCAGTCCAAAGTGCAAAGCAGACGACCCATCAGTCTTTCAGGGAGATACAGAAGGATTCTCTTTACGCAGATTATAAAGACAAGGTTGGCGAGATAATAATCGGTTATTACCAGAGGGAAAGAAACCAGACAATCTATGTGGATTTAGGAAAGGTGGAAGGGGTTCTCCCCAGGAAATTCCAGTCCCCCAGGGATAATTTTTCGGTAAACGACAGGATAAAGGCCTTGATTTCCGAAGTAAAGAAAACCAATTCCGGGCTGCAGATTGTCCTTTCAAGGACAGATGCAGAATTTGTAAAAAAGATTGTGGAGGCAGAAGTTCCCGAAATTTACGACAGGATTGTGGAAATTGAAAAAATAGTCCGTGAACCTGGATACAGGACAAAGATTGCTGTATCGTCCGTCAAAGAAGATGTTGACCCGGTTGGAGCCTGCGTCGGCCTTAAGGGCGTACGTATTCAAAATATAATCAGAGAGCTGGAAGGTGAAAAAATCGATATCCTGAAGTATGAAGAAGATCCTGTCCGGTTTATAAAAAATGCACTTTCTCCTGCGGAAGTAGAGGATGTTTACATTATGGACAGTCATACCAGAACAGCTTTGGCAGTAGTGGATGACAGCCAGTTTTCCCTGGCGATAGGCAAACAGGGACTGAATGTGCGGCTTGCGAACCGGCTTACCGATTGGTCAATCGATGTAAAAACCAGGGCCCAGTTTGAGGAGGAAAATCCCCTTGAAGGAAGGCGTGCGGCAGCTGAAAGTCTTTTCGAAAGTACTGAAAAGAAGAATCTTCCGGTTACAGAGTATACTGAAATTCCGGAGCATATACTCGAAGCCCTTAAAGCTTCAAACATAGTTTATGCCTCGGATTATGTCTCCCTCTCTGAGGAGGAAAAAGAGGAGATAGATGGATTGTCAAATGAAGATTTGGACTTTCTGGATTCACTTTTTGAAGGTCTGGATTTGTCTTCTCCTGAAGCATCTGGCGAAGAATCTGCTTCTGGTTCTGAATCCGGCGGACAGGCTGATTCCGGTAACGGAGAGGAATACGGGGATGAGGAAGAAGTTTTTGAGTGTCCTGATTGTGGAGCCAGAATTACATTGGATATGACCAGCTGTCCCAATTGCGGTATCGGCTTGAGTTTTGAATATGAAGACGAAGAAACAGAGGAATAAAAGGCGGATAGATAATGACAGAGGATTTAGAAAATACTCAAAAAACACAGGCTCCGGTTTTACTGAAGAAGAAAAAGATTCAGAATGCCGATTCCGTGCAGAACAAGGATAACAGCGGCCAAAAGCAGGATGAGGTGTCCGGAGAGAACAGGCAGTCTTCCGGAACAGCCCAGGCTTCCGGCACAAAGGAAGCCGGGAAGAAAAAGGTTGTAGTGGTAAAACGTAAACCTGCCGCAAAACCGGTGGATGGTTCCGATACACAGAAAAGTGCACCTAAGGGTAATTCAGTATCAGTAAATGAAAAGAACGGAACACCGGAAAAGACAGCCAAGACTGAAAAGACAGTTTTTGAGCTTAGTCCACAGCGTCCAAACATAAAACAAGGAAACTTGGCTGATAATGCGAAGCCTTCTTCCAAGGGGGGCCGCACAGGACAGTTTCAGAACCAGCAGGGAAAAGGCAGCGGATACTCCGGTTTTCAGGCAAGGGAGGGGGCACAGCAAAAGCCCTTTAACCAGCGGGGTGGCTTTTCCCAGGGCAAACCCGGTTACCAGGGAAACCGGGGGAATTTCCAGGGGCAGAGGGGAAACGCTGCCGGAGGAAAACCCGGTTATCAGGGAAATAACAAGGGGTTCCAGCAGGGACAGCAGAGGGACAGAGGAGGCTTTTCTTCCGGTGGTTTCGGCCGCTCCGGCGGATTCAGCCAGCCTGTAATTCCTGTTGAGACCCAGAAGGTGAATACAAAGAAGACCTTTAAGGCAAAAAAAACCGTTTACAGCAAAAAAAATAAAGAAGACCTGATGGCAGAAGAAAAGCTCCTCCAGCAGAAGAAAAAACAGGTGGTTATGGCAAATCCTGTTCCAAAAGAAATCGAGATAATGGAAACCGTCTCTATTTCTGAGCTTGCAAAGAAGATGAATCTGAAAGCTTCTGACCTGATCGGCAAACTGATGACAATGGGAATGATGGTATCCATCAACCAGTCCATTGACGCAGATACAGCAACATTACTGGCAGATGAATATGGCTGTGAGGTTCACATTATAAGTCTTTATGATGAGACAGTGATTGAAAGTGATGCGGATTCTTCCGATGAGCTTTTACCGAGACCCCCTGTTGTTACGGTTATGGGTCATGTTGACCATGGTAAGACAAAAACCCTGGATGCAATCCGTTCCGCCCATGTGGCAGAGTCGGAATTCGGTGGTATAACCCAGCATATAGGTGCCTACATGGTGGACACTCCCAAAGGTAAGATAACATTCCTTGATACTCCGGGGCACGAAGCCTTTACCATGATGAGGGCAAGGGGTGCCCAGATTACGGATATTGTAGTTCTTGTTGTTGCCGCCGATGACGGAGTAATGCCCCAGACTGTAGAAGCCTTGAATCATGCAAAGGATGCAAAGGTTCCGATTATTGTGGCTGTGAATAAAATTGATAAACCTGAAGCCAATCCTGACAGGGTTAAGACCCAGCTTTCTGAACTGGGACTTACTCCGGAAGAATGGGGTGGTCAGACAATGTTCATTAATATCAGTGCCCTTAAGAGGGAAGGTATTGATGACCTTTTGGATGCTATTCTTCTTCAGGCTGAAATGCTGGAATTAAAGGCAAATTATTCCTGCCGGGCAGAGGGAAAAATCCTTGAGTCCAAGATTGACCATGGAAGAGGTATTGTGTCGACTGTTGTTATTGAACGGGGAACCTTGAGAATGGGAGATCCTTATGTTGCAGGAATTTACTCCGGAAGGGTCCGGGCTTTGTTTAACGACAGGGGCGAGAAAATTGAAGAGGCCACCCCCAGTATGCCGGTGGAAATCCTGGGCTTTGAAGGAATGCCCAATGCCGGTGATCCTTTCCAGGTTACAGACAGTGAAAGGTCTGCAAGGCAGTTCTCTGCAAAGAGACAGGAACTCAGAAGGTTTGAGGATGCCAAGAATGTGAAAAAAATTACACTGGATAATCTTTATGATACAATCCAGGACGGCGAAATGATGGAATTTAAGGTCGTTATAAAAGCCGATGTTCAGGGTTCTGCCGAAGCCTTAAAGCAGTCATTGGAGAAGCTTTCAACAAAAGATATCAGGCTTTCTGTAATCCACGCTTCTGCCGGTGCCATAAACGAAAGTGATGTTATGCTTGCCGCAGCGGATTCCAATGCCATAATTATAGGCTTTAATGTCCGTCCATCTCCCCAGGCAAAGGTACTTGCAGAGCAGGAAAAGGTTGACATCCGTAAGTACAATGTTATTTACAAAGCTGTTGAGGAAATTACCCAGGCCATGGAGGGTATGCTCAAGCCTGAAATCAAAGAAGAAACCATCGGATCGGTGGAGGTTCGGGATACTTTCAAGGTTCCCAAAGTGGGTATCATAGCCGGTTGTTATGTAACAAGCGGTGTAATAAGACGGAATGCCAGCGTAAATGTTATCCGGGAAGGAATAGTAATTCATACCGGAAAAATTTCTTCCCTGAAGCATCTTAAGGATGACGCCAAAGAACTGGCTGCAGGTTACGAGTGCGGTGTAGGTTTGGCAGACTGGCAGGATATTAAGGTCGGTGACCAGTTTGAAGTCTTTGAGCTTGTGGAAGTTGCCAGAAAACTTAAAGACACAAAGGCAGAAGAATAAAAAACCGGTCTCTGAAAAAAGTATTTAGGAATCCCTAAAAGAAGATTCCGGAAAGTTTTTGTGCTGATTTGTTTTCCCGGGGAAAAGATGTTTCCCGGGATTTTTTTTTATTCATGGTTAAATATGTCTAGCTTTTTTAGTTTTTTTGCTATATCATTTCATAGGTCGTTTTTTACGGCTTAATTTTTATATTCAGGAGACCTTCAGTATGGTATATTCTGCAGAAGTAGAACACATGTGTCCATTGGCAAAGGCTGCCTATCATGGACCCGCTCCCATTCCGGAGGAAGGAAAATGGGTTCAGGCAAAAGAAATTAAAGACATTTCAGGTTTTACACATGGAATCGGTTGGTGTGCCCCCCAGCAGGGTGCTTGTAAGCTGACTTTGAATGTAAAAGAGGGGGTTATACAGGAGGCTCTCGTTGAAACCATCGGCTGCTCCGGTATGACCCATTCGGCTGCCATGGCTTCGGAAATCTTAATCGGCAAGACTATTCTCGAAGCCTTAAATACAGACTTGGTTTGTGATGCGATAAATACTGCCATGAGGGAACTTTTTCTCCAGATTGTTTACGGTAGAACCCAGTCTGCTTTCTCGGAAGGTGGTCTGGTTGTAGGTGCTTCTTTGGAGGATTTGGGTAAAGGTTTGAGATCCCAGGTTGGGACAATGTTTGCCACAGTAAAAAAAGGCCCGAGATACCTTGAGATGGCCGAAGGTTATGTAGAAAAGGTTGCCGTTGATAAGGATGATGCTATTATCGGTTATAAGTTTATTCATTTTGGAAAAATGATGGAATTTATCAAAAACGGAGATGACCCTGCAACTGCAATGGATAAGGCAAGAGGTCAGTATGGTAGGACAACACCGGAGCAGGGTGCTGTAAAACTCATTGATCCAAGAAAAGAATAAGGAGTTTTGAAAATGGCAGAAAAAATCACATTTGAAAGCTACGAACGCCGTATAGATAAAATTAACAAGGCTTTGAAAGAAAACGGGATTTCCTCAATCGAAGAAGCAAAGGAAATCTGTGACAAGGCAGGGATAGATCCTTACAGGACTGTGGAAGAAACCCAGCCGATTTGTTTTGAAAACGCAAAATGGGCCTATGTTGTAGGAGCTGCAATTGCAATAAAGAAGGGTTGCAAGAATGCCGCTGATGCAGCAGAAGCAATTGGAATCGGGCTTCAGGCTTTTTGTATTCCCGGTTCTGTTGCGGAGGACAGAAAGGTAGGCTTGGGACACGGAAATCTAGCTGCAAGACTTTTGAGGGAAGAAACAAAGTGCTTTGCCTTCCTTGCAGGGCACGAGTCTTTTGCCGCTGCCGAAGGTGCAATTAAAATTGCTGCAAAGGCCGATAAAGTAAGAAAAGAACCTTTAAGATGTATCCTTAACGGATTGGGAAAGGATGCAGCCCAGATTATCAGCCGTATTAACGGATTCACCTATGTTCAGACAAAATTCGATTACTTTACCGGGGAACTTAAGATTATTAAGGAAATCCCATATTCAACCGGAGAAAGGGCAAAGGTTAAATGCTACGGTGCTGATGATGTAAGGGAAGGTGTTGCAATTATGTGGCACGAAGGTGTTGATGTTTCTATTACCGGAAACTCCACAAATCCTACAAGATTCCAGCATCCTGTTGCAGGAACATACAAAAAGGAGTGTGTAGAAAAAGGCAAGAAGTATTTCTCTGTTGCTTCCGGCGGAGGTACAGGCCGCACTCTTCATCCCGATAATATGGCAGCAGGCCCTGCATCTTACGGTATGACAGATACTATGGGAAGAATGCATTCTGATGCCCAGTTTGCCGGTTCTTCTTCTGTTCCTGCCCATGTAGAAATGATGGGATTCCTTGGAATCGGAAATAATCCTATGGTTGGGGCAACTGTTGCTGTTGCTGTTGATGTTGCCACAGCATTAAACAAATAAGTTCCGTTTTTTAGGATATTTTTTTTGTAATATTTAAAAGACCGTTCTGTAAGTTCTGAGACTTATTGTGGACGGTCTTTTTATATGTGTAAAATTATTATTTAAATAAATTTACACGGATATTCAGAAAGGTTATACCACGGAATTTTCCTGCTGAGCCTTGTCCTTGAATTTCTGTCCGGATTATAACAAATATTTTATAGCTTTTTTTTCGATTTAGTATTATCATTTCCCTATAATTTTATAAATATTTTGCTTTGCGAGGTAGTATGGATATTCAGTTGCAGGAATTAATCGACAAAATTAAAAAAGACGGGGTTGGTGAGGCAGAAAAGAAAGCAGCCGAAATACTGGCGGAGGCTGAAAAAAAAGCACAGGGGATAATTTCCGACGCAGAAACTAAGGCGGCCTCTATTTTGAGTTCTGCAAAATTGGAAACAGAGAGAATGGAAAAGTCCAGTATTGATGCAATTAAGCAGGCAGGAAGGAATATCCTTATTTCTTTCAGGGACGGAGTGGCGGCCCAGCTTTCCGCTGTTATAAACCGGGAAACGGCAAAGGCATACGATGGGGGAATGTTGAAAACCCTTATTCCTGAAACTGTAAAAAACTGGGTGTCAAACGGAAATGCAGAGGATATTTCTGTTCTTCTTTCACCGAAAGATTTGGAAACCTTGGAAGCAGGCTTTAAAGCAGCCCTTAAAGATGAAATAAGCAGGGGGCTGGTTATAAAATCCGATGATTCCATAGACTCCGGTTTTAAAATCGGGGTTGATAACGGAGCCGCATATTATGATTTTTCTTCTGAGGCAGTGGCGCAGATGTTTGCCGCCTATCTTAATCCTAAAACAGCACTTATTATGAAAGAAGCTGCAGGACAGTGGAGTGATAAGTGAAAGAACAGTACTATCTGATTTCACAGTTGCCGGCTTTTTCAATGGAGCAGGGAGGTGAGCTTCCTGTTTCCTGGAACTCATTTTTGGAATTGTGTTCCCGTTTTTTGCCGGCAAAGGATTTTGATGCTTTGTCATCTTTGTCTTTGGAACCGGATTTTTATAGTGGAAAAACCGGATATGCTGCACTGGACAAATGGAATGAGTATGAAAAATCTTTAAGGTATGTTCTTGCCGGGATAAGGGCAGGAAAATTAAAAAAGGAATTTAACATGGATGCTGCCGGCATTTTCCCCGGAGGAATTTCCCAGGAAGTAATAAACACTGCCGGAACAGCTGCCGGTTTTAAAAACCCCCTGGAAGCAGAAATATATTTATGTGAGGCCGGGGCCAGGTTTGCCGAATCTTTAGCCGGTTTTGATATTTTCAGTTTGGATAATGTTTTTGCCTACGGAATAAGGTTACGGCTGGCTGAGAGAATCAGGTTATTCAACGAAGAAGCCGGAATTGAATCCTATAAGAAAATATATGACCAGATACTTGGAGAAACAAAATGAAAAATACAAAAGGAAAGGTTGTTGCTGTTAACGGAAATATGATTTCCGTGGTATTTGACGGGGATGTTTCCCTTAACGAAGTAGGCTATGTAGAGGTTGCCGGAAAAAAACTGAAAAGCGAAGTTATCCGTATACGGGGCGGCAAGGCCCAGCTTCAGGTTTATGAAATGACAAAGGGAATAAAGACCGGTGATTTGGTTGAGTTTACCGGTGAGCTTTTGTCTGTTGAATTGGGGCCCGGGCTTTTGGGACAGGTTTTTGACGGACTTCAAAATCCCCTTCCTGAACTGGCAGAAAAAGCAGGTTACTTTTTGGAACGGGGTATTTACCTTGACCCGGTACCTGACAGCTCCCAGTGGGATTTTTCCCCTATAGCCAGGGCAGGTGATAAGGTCAGGGCCGGTGATTTTATAGGTTCTGTGCCGGAAGGGCCTTTTACCCATAAAATTATGGTTCCGTTTTATTTATTGGGCACATACACTGTAAAGACCGTAGCTGTGGCAGGTAAGTATAAACTTTCTGATACAATGGCAGTCATTACCGATGAAAAAGGAAGGGATATCAATGTTACCATGAGTTTCAAATGGCCTGTAAAGCGTGCTGTTAATTGCTATGCTGAAAGGCTGAAACCTGAGGAAACCATGGTTACAAAAATCAGGCTTATCGATACGTTTTTCCCTGTTGCCAAAGGCGGGACATATTGTATTCCCGGTCCCTTTGGTGCCGGAAAAACTGTTCTCCAGCATACAACAAGCCGTAACGCAGATGTGGATATTGTTATTGTTGCAGCCTGTGGGGAACGAGCCGGTGAGGTTGTTGAAATATTGAAAGAGTTTCCTGAACTTACTGATCCAAGAACCGGGCTTTCTTTGATGGGAAGGACAATTATTATTTGTAATACTTCTTCCATGCCTGTTGCAGCCAGGGAAGCATCGGTTTATACCAGTGTAACCATGGCTGAGTATTACAGGCAGATGGGACTTAACGTCCTTTTGCTTGCAGATTCAACAAGCCGTTGGGCCCAGGCTTTGAGGGAAATGTCAGGACGCCTTGAGGAAATCCCCGGGGAAGAAGCCTTCCCTGCATATCTTGAATCTTACATAGCAGCCTTTTATGAGCGTGCAGGAATCGTAAGGTTGAATGACGGTTCCATAGGTTCGGTAACTATCGGAGGAACAGTTTCCCCGGCAGGTGGAAACTTTGAGGAACCGGTTACCCAGGCAACCTTAAAGGTTGTAGGGGCTTTCCACGGGTTGTCCAGGGAAAGATCTGATGCAAGAAAGTATCCTGCAATTAACCCGTTGGATTCCTGGTCAAAATATAAGAGTGTAATCAAGCCGGATTGGGTTGAATACGGCAGGAGCTGTTTCCGCCAGGGAACAGAGGTGGAATCCATGATGAAGGTTGTTGGAGAAGAAGGAACCAGCCTGGAAGATTTTATTGTTTATCTGAAAAGTGAATTCCTTGATGCCGTATATTTCCAGCAGAATTCCTTTGATGAAATAGATGCCGCAGCTGATGTTCCCAGACAAACTTATGTTTATTCAAAAATATTAAAAATTCTGGGATCCGATTTTGAACTTGCAAACAAGGATGAAGCCAGAAATTATTTTAACCAGCTGAGACAGCTCTTTATCGACTGGAATTATTCCCCTTGGATGAGTGATGGTTTTAAGAAAAAAGAACAGGAAATAGACTCCTTTTATTCTGAGAAAAAAGGAACCTTGGTTGGAAGGGCTGCAGAGCTTTTGAAGGATGGTGAATAATGAACAAGATATACAGCAAAATCGAGTCAATCAACGGTAGTGTTATTACCGTTCGTGCTGAGGGTGTGAAGTATAACGAGCTTGCAGAGATTGAAACAGCCTTTGGGGTTTCCCTGGCGGAAGTAAACCGGATTGACGGGGACTTGGTTTCCCTCCAGGTTTTTGCCGGTGGCCGTGGTGTTTCAACGGGTGACAAGATTAAATTTCTTGGCCACGATATGCAGGTCAGTTTTTCCGAAGACCTTTTGGGGAGAATTTTTAACGGTTCCGGTGAGCCCAGGGACAAGGGACCTGCCCTACATGAGAATCTTGTAGAAATCGGAGGTCCCTCCGTTAATCCTTCAAAGCGTATAATGGCAAGGAGGATGATTAGAACCGGAATCCCTATGATTGATATGTTCAACACATTGGTTGTTTCCCAGAAACTGCCGATTTTTTCAAGCTCCGGGGAACCCTACAACCAGTTGCTTGCCCGTATTGCAATGCAGGCAGAGGTAGATGTGATTGTATTGGGTGGAATGGGTTTAAAGTATGATGATTACCTTTACTTTAAGGAAGAACTTGAAAACGGCGGTGCCCTGAGCCGCACCGTAATGTTTGTACATACGGCGGCAGACCCTACTGTTGAGTGCCTCAAAGTTCCGGATATGTCCCTTGCAGTGGCGGAGCAGTTTGCCCTTCAGGGAAAGGATGTTCTTGTGCTGTTGACGGATATGACCAATTTTGCTGATTCAATGAAGGAAATAGCCATTACCCAGGAACAGGTCCCTTCTAACCGCGGTTATCCCGGAGACTTGTACAGCCAGCTGGCCTCTAGGTATGAAAAGGCAGTTGACTTTGACGATGCAGGATCCGTGACGATTTTGGCTGTAACCACCATGCCGGGGGATGATGTTACCCACCCGGTTCCTGATAATACCGGATATATTACAGAGGGTCAGTATTACCTTAAAAACGGAAGAATCGAACCTTTCGGAAGTCTTTCCCGTCTTAAACAGAATGTAAACGGCAAAACCCGTAACGATCACAGGGCTTTGATGGACGCCATGATCAGGCTTTATTCTTCCTATAAGGATACTTTGGAAAAAAAGTCCATGGGATTTATGATGTCAGAATGGGATGGAAAACTTCTTAAATACGGGGAATTGTTTGAAAGCCAGATGATGGACCTCTCTGTAAATCTGCCTCTGGAAGGGGCTTTGGATTTGGGTTGGAAGATTCTTAAGGAATGTTTCAACAGGGAAGAAACCGGAATAAAAACCGAACTTATCGGGCAGTACTGGCCCGAAAGCTGAGTGTTGGGTTGGGGTGTAGATGGCTACCGTAAAACTTACGAAAAACGAGCTTAAGGCTCAGAAAGATGCCCTGAAAATGTACCAGAGGTATCTTCCTACATTGACTCTGAAAAAACAACAGCTTCAGACTGAAATCCGGGGTATTGAAGCCAAGGCAAAAACTGTCAGGGCTCAAAAAAAAGCCTTGGAGGCTGAGTTTACCAGCTGGATTGCTGTTTTCGGGGATAAAGATGCCTTTAAGCCGGAAATGGTTCAGGTTAAGAACATAAAAAAAGGAACCGGAAACATAGCAGGTGTTACAATACCTGTTTATGAAGGTGCCGATTTTATACGGGGGGATTATGACCTTTACCAGACCCCCTTGTGGGTCGATTTGGCAGCAGATTTTATGGAACAGGCTTTGTCCCTTGACTTGGAAGCTTCTGTACTGGATGAGCAGGTAAGGCTTCTCAATCTGGAACTTAGAACCACTACCCAGAGGGTAAATCTGTTTGAAAAGGTTAAAATTCCGGAAACCAAACAAAATATCAAGAAGATTTCCGTGTATCTGGGGGACCAGCAGGTTGCCGCTGTTGTACGGGGAAAAATCTCCAAAAAAAATCTTGAAGCAGTTGCTTCCAGTGAAGCAGAGGAGAGAGGCTGATGATTGTACCAATGAAAAAGGTTTCTCTTGTTGTTCTGGAAAAAGAAAAAAAGCAGGCTCTGGAGAAGCTTAGGAAACTTAAACTTGTTCATGTGGAGGATTTAACCGGAAACGGTGAGAATCTGTCCAAGTTGAAATCCACATATGATATGATGGAAAGGGCTTTTTTTCTGATTTCTGATATTAAGGTAAAGGGGAAAGATGTCATCCAGGTTTCATTAACCAAGGAAGAGGCCGTGGAAAAAGCATCCCAGTTTTTAGAGCTTCTTTCCTTAAAAAAGAATTATGAAGATCTTATAACCGGAAATACAAAGGAAATTGAGCGTTTTTCCCGTTGGGGGAATGTGGATCCTGCAGACCTTAGGTTCCTTGCAGAAAAAGGGTATTTTCTCTTCCTCTATGAAATTCCGGCAGAATATTATTCCCTGATTCCTGAAACTGAAAAGGTTTTAAAGGTTTTCAGTGATAAAAATCTTGTCCGCTTTATTCTTGTAAGTGATAATGGAAATGTGCCGCAGGATTTGCCCTCCCAGGCTGTTCTTGTTACCCTTCCTTCAAAATCAACCCGTTTGCTCAGGGAAGAAAACGAAGATTATAAATCCAAAATCAAGGCAATTGAAAGACAGATTTATTCTTTTTCTGCCTGTAAAACGGGAATAGAAAAAAACCTTAAAATCCTTGAAAAAGAGATTGAATTTGAGAATATTTACAGCGGAATGGATGGTGAGGAAGGTGAAGGCAGCCTCAGGTTGTCATGGCTTACAGGATTTGTTCCTGCAAAGGAACTGAAAAAAGTTGAAATGCTTGCAAAGCAGGAAAAATGGGGATTCCTGTCAGACGAGCCTGGGGAAGAAGATGCTGTTCCTACAAAACTGGAAAACAACAAGGTCGTATCCCTTATTTACCCGGTTTCTGACTTTTTGGGGACGGTGCCCGGTTACCGTGAGTATGATATTTCGGGTTGGTTTCTTCTGTTTTTCTCCCTGTTCTTTGGTATGATTTTTGGTGACGGGGGGTACGGGTTGCTGATTACCCTGATTTCGGTTTTTGCAATAATAAAAAACCATAAAAAGAACCTTCAGCCTTTTATACTCCTGTTGATACTGGGGCTAACTACTACTCTTTGGGGAATGCTTACCTGCAACTGGTTCGGTGTCCCGCCACAGAGTCTCCCTGAATCGTTAAAACCCCTGTTACTTAAGCTTGACTGGAACTGGATTTCCAATGCTTCTTCCCTTCCTGAAGACACAGTGACCCAGAATTTACAGATTTTCTGCTTTACTATTGCCTTGGTTCAGCTTGCTGTAGCCCACTTAAAGGGAATTGTAAGGAACATCAGGTCTTTAAAATGCCTGGGGGAGGCGGGTTCCCTGTTTATGCTTATGGGAATTTATTATCTGGTTCTTAATATGGTTGTGAGCAGCGAAAGGTTTCCTTTTGACCTGGTTCTTTTTGGGGATATAAAGGCATCTTCCATCATGTTTCCTTTAATTGGTGTGGGTTTTGGTCTCAGCTTTATCTTTTCAAACTACGAGGACAGTGTACTGAAATCTGTCTTGGAGAGTCTGAAGAATATAATTTCTGTGTTGCTGGGGGTTGTTAATGTATTCTCGGATATCGTTTCCTATATCCGGCTTTGGGCGGTAGGTCTTGCAGGAGCCGCAATAGCCAATACGGTAAACGAAATGGCAGGACCTATATTGGGTGGTTTTGTAATTTTTCTGGGGATACTTCTTTTGGGATTTGGTCACGGGCTGAACATGATTTTGAATGTTCTTTCCGTTATTGTCCACGGGGTAAGGCTTAACACTTTGGAGTTTTCAAGCCATCTTGGTATGACTTGGTCAGGGTTTAAGTATAAGCCCTTTTCCGAGGATTAGTTTGTTATTTCATAATTCCGTTTGTTAAGGGCGGGATTTAAAATAAAAGGGAGTGGGAAACTGCTTGCAGTCCTGCTGTGCGTTGCATAGCTGCTGCCGTTTTTTAAATGCCTTAATACTAAAAGGGAATGATTAAAAATCAATTTGATACGGTTTACGTTGTAGATTGTGTCAGGTTCTTTCTTAGTTTCATATATTGTTATTAAGAAAAGATTCTTTACTTTTATAGGAGTTGGTTATGAGTCTTGGATTATTTGGAGCTGCCTGTGTTATGGGAATTGCTGCTATGGGTTCAGCCTTTGGAATCGGAGTTGCCGGTCAGGCTGCAATCGGAGCATGGAAACGCTGTTATATGAATAATAAGCCGGCCCCCTTCATTCTTACCGTTTTTGCGGGAGCTCCTCTTACTCAAACTATTTATGGTTTTCTTCTCATGGGAAGAATTCATACTGCTGCCTTGAATAATCCTGATAAGGGTGCTTTGTATCTTTCATTGGGAATTTTCTCCGGTTTGGCAATGGCTTTTTCTGCCTATTTCCAGGGTAAAGCCGGTGCTGCGGCTTCTGATGCATTAGGGGAAACAGGAAAGGGATTTGCCCAGTACATCATGGTTGTAGGACTTTGCGAAACTGTTGCCCTGTTTGCCATGGCATTCTCATTCGGTTTGTGTAACTGATTTCAAGATTAAAGACAATTGTTATAAAAAACGGCTCAAGTGAAGTGTGCCCAATTGTTGGACACTTCCGGAAGTTAAAATCCCGGGCCGTTTTTTTTTGCGGCAAATTTCTGTTTTTTGCCCCGGAAATTTAAAAAAACTCCCGGGGCTTTATATTACAGGTTGTTTTTTTTGCAGAGTCTTTCAATGGGGCAGTTGGAACAGTCCGGTTTTTTTGCAGTGCAGATGTATCTTCCGTGGAGTATAAGCCAGTGATGGGCATTTAAAAGATATTGTTCCGGGATAACCTCAAGAAGTTCTTTTTCAACTTTTTCCGGGGTATTGCCTGTTGCAAGCCCGATTCTGGGGCTTATTCTGAGTATATGGGTATCCACCGGCATTGTAGGTTTTTTATGAACCGAGTTGAGGATAACATTTGCAGTCTTTCTTCCTACCCCGGGAAGGCTGATCAGGTCTTCAAAAGTTTCCGGTATGGAACTGCCAAATTTTTCTGTCAGAATTTGTGAAAGCTGGATGATATGTTTACCCTTTGATTTGTAAAGCCCTATGGATTTTATGTAATCAAGGAGTTTTTCTTCCCCCAGCCCAAGCATTTCTTCCGGTGTTTTAATTTTTTCATACAGTTCCTTTGTGGCTTTATTTACACTTTTGTCAGTACTTTGGGCAGAAAGAACCACAGATACAAGAAAAGTGTAGTTATTAGGTGCTGTGAGTTCGCTTTTTGGAGCAGGGTTTTTCTTTTTAAAGATTTCGAAAATTTCTGAAATCTCACTCCTGGAAAGTAATTCAATGCCCTTGTTTTTGTTTTTTTTCCCGGATATGTCCATTTTTCTTTACCTTTTCCTAAAGAATTTTCAGCCTTATTTCTCCGGCTAATAATCTTAAAAGAATCATATTGTTTTCCCCGTTTTAAATCGGGGGAAATTCCTACTTGTATTTTTCCTTCATCTTGGCAAAGACTTCAAAGGCGATTTCATCCTGGTTTTCTATTACAGGTTCGTTATATTCTACCAGGTGTCCTGGAATTTCTTCTATGAACGGGGAAGGATATGATTCGGAAGAACTTCCGCCTTTACGCCTGTTTCTGCAACTGGTTATAATAAGTTTGTCCCTGGCCCTTGTTATTGCCACATAAAAAAGTCTTCGTTCTTCTTCGATGTTTTCGCTGTTTTCTTCCAGGCTTCTGGCATGGGGAATAATCCCGTCCTCCGCCCCGGCAATAAAAACTACAGGAAATTCCAGTCCCTTGGAGGCATGGATAGTCATGAGGTTGATCTTACCATTGTTGTCCTCATCTTCCATGTCATCTCTTGTAATCAGGCTTATTCTGTTAAGATAGGCAAAAAGTGAATGATCCAAAACATCGGGGTTTTTCTCCCAGATTCCAATGGAATTAATAAAATATTCTATGTTAAGGTATTTAAAGCGGGCGGCCTTTTCACTTTTCTGGTATTCTTGAACAAGATATCCCCAGTAATCAATGTCGTCCACAAGTTTTTTTACTTTCTTGGATAAATCTTTACCTGAAAGCATTGTACTCCGCCAGGAAGTTATAAGGTTGATAAAGCTTTCCACGTCGGCCTTGGATTTTTCTGAAAGAGGGGAATCCGAAGCAAATATAAGGGCGTTCATTGCTGTCCAAAGGGAACAGTCCCTTGCCTTTGCCACATCCGACATATCCTGAATCGTTTTTTTCCCGATGCCCCTTCTCGGGGTGTTTAGAATCCTGAGTAAGTTCACATCGTCATCCGGATTGGCAATTACCCTGAGGTAACTTACCACATCTTTTATTTCCTTACGTTGGAAGAAACTTGTCCCCCCGCTCATAACATAGGGTATGTTTAAATTCAAAAAGGCTTCTTCCAGTGCCCGGGTCAGGGTATTTGTTCTTACCAGGACTCCGAAATCCCCGTATTTACGCTTTTCCTGGAGGCTGATGGTTTGGATGTTCTCTGCGATAAATTCGGCTTCATCTGCCTCGTTTTCCGGGAAAAAAAGTTGTATTGGCTTTCCGCCACCGTTTCCCGACCAAAGGGCCTTTTCTTTTCGGTTCGTGTTGTGGGCTATGACACCGTTGGCAGCTTCCAGAATTGTCTCTGTAGACCTGTAGTTTTGTTCCAGTTTTATTTCCTTTACATCAGGAAAATCTTCTTCAAAAAGTAGAATGTTTTTGTAATTTGCCCCCCGCCATGAATAGATTGACTGGTCATCGTCTCCTACAACGCAGACATTGTGTTCTGCCAGCATCCTCATAAACTGGTACTGTTGTATGCTGGTATCCTGGAATTCGTCAACCATTATATACTTGTATCTGTCCTTATACTTTTGCAGGATATCCCTATGTTCACGGAAGAGTTTTATAGGCAGAACTATCAAATCGTCAAAATCCACGGCGTTGTAAAGTTTTAAGCCTGCCTGATATCCCCTGTAAAGTTCTGCATATTCTTCGGTAATTTGCGAGATATCCTTAATCCCGGTTTTTATCTGCGAAAAAAGGCTTCCAAGCTCGTAAAGGTCGTAATTGTCCGGGGAGTTGCCCCTGTCCCTTATGGTTTCTTTTATAAGCTGGTTCCTGTCCACATCGTCATAAATGCTAAAGTTTGAACGCCAGCCCAGTTTATCAATGTCCTGCCGGAGAATTTTAACTCCAAAGGCATGAAAAGTGCAGACAGTGAGGTTCTGGAGCTTTTTTTGAGTCAGATCTTTTACTCTTTCTTCCATCTCCCGGGCAGCCTTATTTGTAAATGTCAGTGCAAGAATGGAGGATTGGGGTATACCGTTTTCCAGCATATAGGACATTCTGAAAGTAATCACCCTTGTTTTGCCCGAGCCGGCACCGGCGATTATCAGAATTGGACCCTCTATTGATGTTACTGCCTTGTATTGTTCCGGGTTAAGCTCATCTTTATAGTTTATCTGCATAGACTATACTAATATCAAAAAAAAGAAAGTTCTTCCATACCATGGAGTATTTTTCATTGTTGTAATGTGGTCTTGCCGGGTAATTGAGTTTTTTTGCCTTTTTTACAATAATTATTACAGGTTTATCCTTTCTGTGGATTCAGGAAAATCTGTTGTTATAGGATTAAAAAATACCGGAGGAAAGTATTGAAAAAGATTTTCGGAATTTTATTTATTTTTTCCTTTGTTTGTGGCTATTCCCAGGTTTTTGATTTTCCCCACAGAATTTACAGCCTTGAAACAAAATTCTTAAAAATTCTGTATACGGAGGAAAGCTCGGAATCGGCTCTTCTTTTATTCCAAAAAGGGGACGGGATATACGAAAAATGTGCTGCCCTTACAGGCCGTAAAAAAAATACAAAAATCCCTGTAATCCTGACTTCTGATGAAAAAATCTTAAACGGATACTACACCCCTTACCCGGGGACCAGAATTGTGATAAACGATACTATTCCCGGCTCAGGGGAACTTCTTGTTTTTAATGATACCCTACTTGGGGTTTTTACCCATGAACTTACCCACGCCCTGGGAGCAGAAAACCGTGATTCTTTTTTCGGATTTTTATCGGCTGTTTTTGGGGATTATGTGATACCTTCCTACGGATTCAATCTTCCTCTTTTTTTGGTGGAAGGATTGGCTGTGTACGGCGAAACATCGGTACTTTCCGGTTTTTACGGTTTTCCCCAGGGAAGATTAAATGATTCTTCCTATAGGGAAAAACTTGTCCTTGCAAAAAGCCTGGGGGATTTTCCTTCATGGCAGGAGGTTTCCGGTGCCGGGAACGAATATTATGACGGCAGTTTGCCTTATATTTACGGTGCAGGTTTTGTTGAATATCTTGCAGAAAATTATGGCGAAAACAAAATTACCACATTATTGGAAAACAGCTCTTCTTTTAATTTTTTATTCACCGATGGCGTTTTTAAAAAGACTTTCGGTTTATCCATAGATGTTTTATGGGAGAATTTCCGCAACAGCATTACAGCTGTTGAGTTTTGTAAAAATTCATTTATCCAGGATTCCGGCACCGGTTTATCAGGAAAGGGGCTTGATTTTGCTGTTACAGCAGCTGACTGTTATTATGAGGAAAAAGAAGGTGTGGGGCGGGTTGCAGTTTATGATTCTGTTTCGGAGAGGGTCTTTTCCTATGTGTTCTCAGGTGAAAATAGTTTCACGGAAGACCAGCCCTGTGTTTACGGAATAGAAAAACTGAAGCCTGTTTTTTCTTTCAGGGCTTCCTCGGTTAAGCTGTCATTTTCCCATGACGGAAAGTATCTTGCCGTTTCCGGATGTTTAAGTTCCGGAAATGGATATAAGTGGGTTACAAAATTCTTTTCATTTGAAGATTTCCGTTTTCTAAACCTTGAAATTCCTGATTCCCTTGAAGCGGCTTTTATTCCTGAAAACAACAGTGAGCCGGAAGGGGAATATAAGCTGGTATGTCTTTCTTCCAGGACAGAGGATTATCCCACCCTTAATTTTTTTGATGTACGGCTTGCGGGGCGTAATTCCTGTTTTTCTAAAACATCTTCCTTGTTTTTGGAAAATACTGATGGGGTGAAAATCCAGCCTGCCAATATAACTCCGGTAATAAACAAGGGAATCCTTTTTATAGGACATATAGGCAGCCATAGAAAACTATTTGCTTTAAAAGGGGATTCATTGTTTGAAGTCCTGACAGGATACGAAACCGAAACATCAGGAGGAAAAATCCTCCCTTTAAGCATTACAAATTCCGTTTTGCCAAACGGGGAAAGAATTTTATGTCTTGGATTTGAAACCGGAAACGGTGTGCCGGTTTGGGGATTTTTAAATCCTGGCGGCAATACTGCCGGTCTCAGCTTTGATTATTTTCCAGGAGGAATAAATTTTCCCCTGATGGCTGGTACGGATTTTTTTTATACTTCAATTTCTGATAAACGGCGTATTTTTTCTTTTGCCAAAATTTCAGAAAAAGATACAGGCTCATTGCAGGAATACAAAATATTTACTGGACAGGAGATATTACTCTCAGGGGAGATTGAAAGTAGAAATTTCCGCTTCCCCATACCCGGTTCTGAAAAATACTCATGCTTTTCCGGTTTTTACCCTGCCTTTGTTTTGCCGGGGCTCAACCTCGGCCCTTTTTCTTCTGCAAATCCTTGGTATTCGGTGATTACTCCGGGAATTCATTACCATGCCGGGCATCCGGGGGAATATTGGAATCTGAGTTTCTTTGGCGGATATAATCCATACTATAATTTTCCTGTTTTTAATCTGGATTTTTGGTTTGGTTGGAATGATTTTCCCCTGGAAATAATTTTGGACCATAAAATTAAAGGAATCTCTGGTAATGAGGGCAGAAAAGAACTCTCTGTTTCCTGGAATTTGCCTTACAGTTTCAGCGTTTTCGGTCCAAAGGGGAGTACGGGTTCCGTTAACTTGCAGTTTTTTAATAATTATACATTTCTTACGGATGAATTCCTTCTTGAAAAAAGCCCTTTGTATTCTTACGGCAGCCTTGAAAAAACAGGCTCTACAGGTGAGGTTTTTTTACTTCCTTTTGATTACGGGATTTATGTTTTTGGAGCTAAGACCGGCTTTGACCGGAGAATCAGAACGGGGACAGGAAAGTATGATACCCGGGGCTTTAATGCTGAATTTGCGGTGGATTTTAAATTACAAAACCGGTTTGATTCAGGGTCCCTGGATTTTGTAAACTCCCAGGAATTAATGGTTTCGTATAAACATCCGGGGGGTTTGAAATTCCTTCCTGTAAACCGGGATCCCGGTGGGGTCAATATGTCTTTTCCATTTGCATTATCTCTTTTTGCCGGGTATACCACGGGGCTGTTTTTTCCTGTTGATTCAGAGTCCTATTTTTACCACTGCTATGGTGACAATATTTTAACCGACAAAGCTGCATACAATTATTATGGGAATTTTATTCTTGGTACCCGTTTGTTTTCCAGTCTTTTGAATATAAACATAAACAAGGCTTTGGGGTTGTTGTACTTTCATGACATTGATTTTACCGCCTCCTATAAGGGGGTATGGTATTCCGGATTTAAAGGCTTGGGCCGGGGGTATTTTCAGTATTTGGATTTAACTGTTACCGGGGGATTTACCCCCATTATCGGTGCCTTGACTTCTGTTGAATTGGATTTTGATTTTACTGCCAGATTCGTGCCGGAAACTTTCAAATGGTACTTTTCTTTTTTTTATATGTACAATTTTTAAAATGAAAAGTATACTGAAGTAGAGTTCGTTTTTAGGGGATGTATTTTGGCAAAAAAAGCAGTTCTTGGACGGGTTATCGTTCTGATTTTATTGATTATAATTCTGATTTTTGCAGGTCTCTGGTGGTTTGACTATCTTGGGCTTATCCGGGCTCGTAATGCCTTTGAACCTTTGTACAGTCTTTTAGGTATCAAAAATGATACTGCACTTTCGTCCCAGGCTCTTGCTACAGCAGATATCGACGAAGACAGATATTTAAGGCGTATGGAAGCCTTGGAGTTAAAGGCCGCAGAGCTGGACAAACGGGAGGCCGGGCTAAAAACCCAGGAAGAGGAAATTTTACAAAGACTGCAGGCTCTTGATGAAAGGGAAGCCGCCTTTGAAGAAAAAGAAAAAACATTCAATGAAACGGTAAACCGGTACGATAATGAAAGAGTAAATCTCCGGCAGAATGCCCAGTACTTAACAGGTATGCCGCCCCAGAACGCTGTAGATATTCTTCTTAACATGGACGATCAGGATGTGATTGACACCCTTCGTATGGTTGAAGAAATAGCACAGGAAGAAGGTTCGACCTCCATAGTTTCTTATTGGATGTCTTTGATGCCTTCTGACCGGGCTGCGGTTTTGCAGCGTAAAATGGCATCGAAACCTACTCAGCTTCCTTAAACGGGAAAAAAGTCTGAATTATAGTGCTGGGACTTGCCGGAAAATGGAGGTACGTACAGCATGGTTCAGAGTATTTCAACAGTGGAACAATCCCAGGTACAGTTGCAATCTGTTGAAGACAAGAATCCCAAGGAAGCAGAAGCTGTAAAAGACGGATCTTCATTCCAGTCAATCATCGCCGAGATGTTTGATTCAGCCAAGGAAGGCTCTCCGCAGGAAGTTGCAGGCGGAGAGGAAGGGCTTGATGCAGGTTCTGGTAACAGATTGAAGAACCG
>JADIMM010000069.1 GCA_017694795.1 Candidatus Gallitreponema excrementavium | reverse complement strand
TGCAAGCTCAGCATTGGAAGCGGAGAAGCTATCATGGATTCTCCCTTTGCTTTTATTGCAAAACACAACATTAAGAAACTTGCAAAAAATATTAAGAATGGAAAAAATACAATCATTTATACTTCAATGCCATTAACCAGGAAAATGTTTGTAAAAGCTTCTACTTCCTACTGGCTGTCTCTAGGAAGAAAAAATGGAATAACCAGGGAACAGATGGAAAGCATGGAGATTGAAGGCTGAAACATACCAAATACATTACGAATAAGGTTTGCTACAGATAAAATAATTCTTGCAAAAGCTTACTTCCGGATTTAGACTGCTTTTAACCAGAGTTCATAATGCCACATTGACAAAAAAACCCTGTGTAAACATTCAATTATGAATGGCACAGGGTGATTTTAATATTCATAATACCTGGATATAAAGAATTGAATCAAAACATTATCAGATAACTTATACTAAGTTAAAGGATTCAGAAGAAATAAAATCTTCAAGACTTTTCTCCCAAGGTTTTAGTTTAATATTTAATGCTTTTTGAATTTTGTCCTTACTTAAAATAGAATATGCAGGTCTCTTTGCAGGCGTAGGATATTCTTCTGTTGTACAGGAAAGTACTTCACAATCGGATTGTATTTTCCCATATTTTTTACCAAGCTCATAAATTTTTAATGCAAAGTTGTACCAGTCAGTTTCACCAAAATCGGTACAGTGATATATGCCGAATGGAACATTTCCATTCATAATGATTTTTAAAATTATACCGGCAAGATTTACCGCAGAAGTCGGTGTTCCTCTTTGATCGCAAACGACTTTTACAAAATCCCTGTTTTCCATAGCCTTGATCATTGTGTAAACAAAATTCTTTCCGTTAAAACCATACAACCAGGCTGTTCTGATAATATAATAAGATTCAGTTTGTGCCTCTAGGGCTATTTCACCCCTTGCCTTTGTATCTCCATAAACCCCGATGGGACAAAGAGGCATATTTTCGGTATAGGGGACACTTCCCCTGCCATCAAAAACATAATCTGTAGAAATATGAATAACCTTTGCACCGATTTTCCTGGCACATTTCCCGATATTTTCAGGTCCTCTTACATTTAAAAGTTCAGCAAGCTCTTTATTGGTTTCTGCTGCATCAACAGCTGTAAATGCAGAACAATTTATAATCCATTTTATACCGGGATTATTCTTGGAAAAATTTTCCAAGGCTTTATATTCTGTAATGTCAACTTCTTTATCTGAACCGACAAAATCCAACCCCTGTTTTCCAAGCTGCTTTGCAACCTCAGAACCAAGCATTCCTTTACAACCAATCAACCAAATCATAAAAACCTCTGTTTACATATTTATCTTGTAAAAACTATTAATAAGTTAAGATCCCTCCACGCGCCTGACGCTTGGTCGGGATGACATTTATTGGCAAGTCCGGCTCTGTGTCATACTGACTTGCTTTAGCCAATATGGCTCTGTGCCATACTGACTTGCTTTAGCCAATATGACTCTGTGCCATATTCAAGGATTAAAATTCTACTTTCCAATCCATTTACCGCTTAAATCAAAATACAAAGCTTCAAAATCAAACCCGGGATGTTTTGTATCTTTATCACTTAAAACAGGTTTCAATCCCGGCACAATTGACTCCCAGTCAATACCTATTGAACTATCATTCCACATAAGCCCTCCCTCCCCGGTCGGATCATAAAAATCAGTACACTTATATGCAAAAACAGCTTCATCAGAAAGAACATAAAATCCGTGGGCAAATCCCTTTGGAATATAAAACTGGTTTTGCTTCTCACTATCAAGAATTACCCCGTAAAACTTCCCAAATGTAGGGCTTCCCGATCTTAAATCCACAGCAACATCATAAACCTTTCCCTGTACAGCCCTGACGAGTTTTCCCTGGGGTTTAAAAGTCTGAAAATGCAAGCCCCGCAAAACACCCTTAACAGATTTTGACTGATTATCCTGGACAAACCTATCCTTAATTCCAGCTTCAAAAAAATCTTTCTCACTGTATGTTTCGAGAAAATACCCCCTTGAGTCACCAAAAACCTTAGGTTGAATTTCTTTCAAACCCTCAAATTGGATTCCATCAACTGACAAGCAATCTTTAAACTCAAAAGCCATACATACCCCTTTACAAACCGTATAAATTTAATTCATTTTAACTAAAGAATATTCAACATTAAAAACATAATTTAAAATCTAAAAGATACATAATAATATTATTTTTCAGTTTCTGCTATAAACTCAAGATACCTTCCATATTCCGTTTTATAATCCCCGGCCATTTTCAATAGCTGTTCTTTTGAAATCCATCCGTTTCTAAATGCAATTTCTTCAATGCAGGAAACATACATTCCCTGTCTTTTTTGAATAGTTGCAATAAAATTCCCGGCCTCCAATAATCCGTCATATGTTCCTGTATCAAGCCATGCCATTCCCCTGCCCAAAAGCTCGACCTTTAAAACACCTATTTTTAAAAACTCGTTGTTTACAGATGTAATCTCAATTTCACCTCTGGCAGAAGGCTTAACATTTTCTGCAATTTTTACAACATCATTTGTATAAAAATAAAGCCCCGGTACAGCATAATGGGATTTGGGCTTTAAAGGCTTTTCTTCAATTCCAAGAACCTTGCCGTTTTTATCAAAATCAACAACACCATAAGCCGAGGGATCTTTAACAGGATATCCAAAAATAACACTGTTTCCTTCGTATTCAACAGACTTTCTTGCTCTTTGTAGAATTTCTGTAAAACTCTGTCCATAAAAAATATTATCCCCTAAAACCAAAGCTACGCTTTCATCCCCGATAAAATTCTTTCCGACAATAAAAGCATCTGCAAGCCCACGGGGACTTTCCTGTACAGCATATTCAAAATTCATTCCAAGCCACTTACCATTTCCAAAAAGCTCTTTAAAACTTCCAATATCCCTGGGTGTGGAAATAACAAGGACATCCCTGATTCCTGCAAGCATCAAACAACTTAAAGGATAATAAATCATCGGTTTATCATATAATGGTAAGATTTGTTTTGAAACAGCCCTTGTTACAGGATATAGTCTGGTTCCGCTGCCTCCAGCAAGAATTATACCTTTCATAACATCTCCTTGAATTAAAATAAAACTGTCTACTTAAAATATCAGATTTAAACCATAAATGAAATTATGAAAACAAAACTTATTTACGGCCCTGTTCACTGTAATTTTTTTCAATCCAGTTTTTATATTCACCCGAAAGAATATGGTCTACCCATTCAGTATTTTTCAGATACCATCTTACAGTTTCCAAAAGACCTTCTTCAAAAGACATCTTTCTTTCCCAACCAAGTTCCCTCTTAATCTTTGAACAGTCGATTGCGTAGCGTTTGTCATGTCCAGGCCTGTCCTTAACAAATGTAATAGTTTTTTTAATTTCTTCCACCGGCTTTCCGATTTCACCTGCTGTAAGTTCTATCACCTTATGTAGAAGCTTTATGTTCTGCCACTCATTTTCACCACCGATATTATATTTTTCACCGGTACGGCCTTTATTCACAATCATCCAGACAGCCCTGTTATGGTCTTCTACATAAATCCAGTCCCTGATGTTATCTCCCTTACCGTATACAGGAAGTTTTTTTCCATCCCGGATATTGGAAATCATAAGTGGTAGAAGTTTTTCCGGAAACTGGTAAGGCCCGTAGTTATTTGTACAGTTTGAAAGGGTTACCGGAAGTCCATAGGTATGAAAATATGCCATAACCAGATGGTCGCTGGAAGCCTTTGAGGCAGAATATGGGCTCCTTGGATCATAGGGGGTATCCTCCCTGAAATACCCTGTCTCTCCCAAAGAACCGTATACTTCGTCAGTAGAAATGTGATGGAATAACACACCGTCCCTAAAACCGCCCTTACCGTCCGACCAGAATTTTTTTGCCGTATCCAAAAGGTTGAATGTTCCCATAACATTGGTTTTAACAAAGGCTTCAGGACCAAGTATGGAACGGTCTACATGGCTTTCCGCAGCAAAGTGAATTACAGTATCGATATTATATTTATCAAAGATTCGTTGTATTTCCTGTCCATCACAAATATCGGTTTTTTCAAAAAAATAACGTTTTCCACCGAATTCTCTTTCTATATCGGCAAGATTTTCCAGGTTTCCGGCATAAGTCAGGGAATCCACATTTACCACAGTACCGGAAAAACCCCCGTCCTTAAACAGATTTTCCCCTGCAGTGGATTTACCAAAAAGATACCGGATAAAGTTGGAACCTATAAAACCAGCCCCTCCGGTAACAAGTATATTTCTAAGCTTTCTCATTTATATAATCTCCTGGAATTCAATTTTGTCTTATTATGATACAGTATATCCT
>JADIMM010000068.1 GCA_017694795.1 Candidatus Gallitreponema excrementavium | reverse complement strand
AGAATTTTTGGAGATTCTTTTTCTGGTATTATGTCCGTAAACATCAAACAGAGGAGGTAAAAGTATTTTTAAATGAACATCCAAAGGTAAAAGAAAAAATAAAGGAAACCATGTTGTTGGAACTTCCGAATATTCTTGACTCTCAAGATGTTTCTTTTTTTGATGGTGACGAAAATATGTATCAAATTGTGCCGTTTGTCTATTATATTGAAAATATTTTTGAAAAGGATATTTTAGATAATGTGAATCTTCAAAATATGAAGAAATTTGTTGCTTTCCCGGCATGGTGTTTAACTGAATACGGCGTCCATATAACAGGTGAATATAAATGGGGAAAATTTGAGACTGTGTTTGATTGGCTGGAAACCATTATGGGAGTGGGCAAAAAAAGTCTTATAGATTATTCGATTGAAATATATCCCTTTCTTAATTCCGATATTTCCAAAACTCAGATTGTTTCCTGTTTATGCAATTTTCTGATACAAGATGATTTAAAATCGGATAAAGTTATTTATCTAATAGTTCAAGAAAGTGCAAGGGAATTTGCGATTGAATATAAATCTGATGATAATCTTCCCGGCTTAAACTGTACCTTTCAACATTTTTGGGATAAGTATGAGCCGGATATCTCAAATCTGATAGAGTCTATAGTGAACTTTTCCTTATATAAAAGGGATGAAAAAAATTATTGTCGAAAGTCTATGTGTGAATATATAATTAGACATGCAGACTCAGAAAAAAAGAAGAAAATTATTTCTACCATCAAGGAAGGAAAAAGTATACATAATCTTTCGGAAGATATAATTTATTTATTGGCAAAACTCGGAGATGAAGAAACTACAATTAAATTAATCGATGAATATATCAATGGAAAAGAATTAGATATTCATCTGTATTGGTCTGGGCATATATTTGGCATAACAAATGCGAGTAAAAAGGCTTTCAAAAAAATGATTAAACTTTTTGAGTATACAATTCAAAAAGACAGTGATCGAAGACAATATTTACATTCTTTAGCAGTTGCAATGATTAATCAAAATGTTTCAACAAAAAATTTCAAAATTCTAAAGAAATACTTGGAAAAAATTATCAACTATAGACGAAACCATAATCAATACTTTGAATATGTGCAAAATTTCTTAAATGGAGTTGAGCAGAGAGTTTATCAATAGTGAATAGGATATTTTGTAAACTGACATTTTCTGAATTATTCTAATTTTTTCTTGACTATTAGTATTGACTGTGTAAAGATTAGCTTTAATATACTTTAAATTACGGAGGTCAAAATGTGTTCAAAGGATTTTGATAAATCAAACATAGAAAAGTGTACTTACGAGGAATTAATCGGGATAGATAAGATAAGCAGAAAAGACAAAACTCAGGAAGAATCATCTGATTGTGTTGATTATGAAGTTTTGAAAAATGCTTTTGACTTTGCAAATAGTTGCCGGGATAAGGAGATTGACAGGTTTTGGTCCCGGGGGCTTTATTTCTGGGGGTTTATGGTTGCATCTTTCACTGCATATTTTGTTACATTTAGTAATATAATACCAAGAAAGTCCGAAGATTACATTGATTTATCTTTTGAACAATTTCTTTTAATTCCATTTATGGGTAAGTTAATTTTGTTTATAATTTCCTTTGTTATCTTTATTTTTTGCCTTTCCTGGCTTTTTGTTCATAAAGGTTCAAAGTACTGGCAGGAAAACTGGGAAGAACACATATATCAGCTTGAAAAGAATTATATGGGACGCATATATGGGACACATCTTGATACTGAGAAAAACAATTTTTCTCGCTGTCCTTGCAGTGTTAAAGGCTATGATTATTCTGTCAGTAAAATTTCTTTGTTGTGTTCTTTGTTACTGGCTGTACTCAGTTTTTGTTTGTGCCTTTTTCATAGTTTTTTGATGATTGATTGTCTTATAGTTTGTATCAAAGAAAATAAGGAATGTTTAAAATGTGTTATCACCTTGTTTATTGTCATATTAGCTATCTTTTTTTTAGGGTTTTACCGTTGCAATATAAAAGGTAATAGCGGTACTTGCAAGAAAAATGGTGTTTTTTACAAAGTTGGAGAAAAAGTGTGGGTTTCTAATGCACACAATGAATCACCAACAAGTGAAACAAAGAGATAAGTACCAAAAATATTTGAAGTTAACAGATTATTGTAACGAATGTGCCATAACTCTGACTACGAGTCGTGCCTGAGATTTGTATTGTATGATACCAATATATTGGTATTCAATTCACTGATAAATCAATTGAGTTACCGGCTCCATTGCAGGATGGAACAAGACTGGAATAATTTTAATATTCATTTCTCAACAAAAAATCCGCTAAGTGTATGATTTTTACACCATTGACATTTCCTGTTGCCAATTCGTCCAATGTCACAACATATTTAGGGTAGTGATCTTTGATTTCAAGAAGATTTGCAATTTCCCGGTCCGATTCTTCCGGCAGTCTGGTGCAAACCTGGACATAAATGCGGTTATCACGCTGTACCGCTACAAAATCAATTTCCTTCGTTCCACTCTTACCGATATAGACTTCATAGCCCCGGCGCCTTAGTTCAAAATACACAACATTTTCCAGAATTGAAGGAATAGACTTTAGATCAAAGCCCAGTATACAGTATTTTAGGGACGCATCTGCCAGATAGAATTTCACCTGGGTTTTCAGAACAGCTTTGCCCTGTAAATCATACCGCTGACAGCGGTAAATCACAAAGGCCTTTTCAAGCCAGTCAAGATAGTTATAAACTGCCTCTACTGACAGGGAGCGTCTTTCACTTTTAAGAAACTTTGCAATAGCATTGGCAGAAAAAGTTTTGCCCACATTTTCCACAATATACTTTACAACACGGTTAAATAAATCAAAGTTCATTATATTATGCCGTTTGGTAATATCGTTTGTTATGACAGAATTATAAATACCTTCTACAATTTGATAGGCAGAGCGTTCATCAAAATTGCTAAGAGCTACAATAGGAAAACCTCCCTGCCGCAAGTATTCGTTTAACAATTCTTTTGGAGAACGGGAATCTGATTTTTTGAATTTCAAATACTCAGCAAAAGATAATGTATAAACAGGAATAGAGACGTACCGCCCTGTTAAGTATGTGGATATTTCGCTGGACATCAATTTTGAATTAGAGCCAGTCACATAAATATCTGTGTTGGCATTTTCCAAAAGACTGTTGACTGCTTTTTCCCAGCCGCTAATTTCCTGTACTTCATCCAGTAAAAGGTAGTAACGCCCTTTTCCGGTCATTTGCCCCTTTATACCGTTATACATATCTTTGTCTGTCATGCCATCATCAAAATCCTCGGAGGTATACCGCATACTGATAATGTGGTCTGCTGTGATCCCGCTTTCCAGCAAATCATTCCGCAGCATATCTAAAATAGTGGATTTACCGCAGCGCCGGATTCCTGCTAATATTTTTACAATAGGAACATCCCGATAGGTTTTCAACGTATTAATATAATTTGGCCGGATAATCATGTCAGACACCTCTCTAATTATAGTATGCCGAAAAACTATAGGAATATCAATAGTTTTTATGTTCAATCCGTAAAAACTTGTTAATTCCAAATACTTTTTGGTTGACTGGTTTGTAATAGGGAGAACAGGGGAATTCCGATTTTTACCGGGTATTCGACATTCTGCCTTAAAAATGCTTTGAATTTTCCGGAATATCCCTGGGCGGAATATTCCTCCGGGGTATCAACATATAATGACAGGATTAAAGCTTTACTGTTATTTCTTTTTCAGTTTGACTGTCTTTACAAATTCAAGTTTATTAAGGGCAGCTACAATATTTTTTACAGCCCCGGAAATTCGTGATTTAACAATTATTATGCCGTCCATTTCCTTTGTACCTGTATCTGAAAGACTTCCTGATATTATTTCCCCTTTGAATTTCTCCACTGTATTTCTGATTATCTGGTTTGCGTCTTCCTTAATGCCGGTCTTTAGATAAATAGGGGTTATTTCATTGCTGTCTCCCCGGTCCCAGTCAACTTCGATAATGCGGTTTTCAATACCTGGGATTTTTTCAAGGTTCTTACAGTCAGCCCGGTGAATGATAATTCCCCTTCCCCGGGAAACATATCCGGTTATTTTATCATTAAATCCCGGGTTACAGCATTTGGCAAAATTAACCAGAAAATTTGAAGTATCCCCGATTTTGATTTTTAATGGCTGGGGGGAAGAAGAATTTTTCTTATCTTCTTTTCCGCCCTGTTTTTCTTTTAATTTTGTTTCACTTTCTTTTTGGCCGGAATCCTTGTTTTTTTCTTCCTTTGGCTGTGTTCTTGTAGAAAGGGGGTCGTCATGTTGTGCCAGATAATTTCTTATTTTTGACCTTGCCTTTGAGGTTTTGGCAAATCTCAGCTGATTTACCGTTGGGTGGGAATTGGGGTTTGTCTGTACTTCTATAACCTGGGTATTTTTCAGAGGTTCTGAAAGGGGGATTATCTGTCCGTCTGCCTTTGCCGAGGTGATTTTTTCCCCTACGGCAGAGTGAATCGCATAGGCAAAATCTATGGCAGTAGCCCCGCTGGGCAGCTCGATAACATCGCCTTTGGGAGTAAAGACAAAAATCGAATCCTTTAAAAGTTCTTCCTTTATCTGAAGGAGGAATTCTTCATCGTTGAACCTTTCTTTGGATAATTCTTTTAATTTGTTGATTATGGAAAGATCCTCAATTCTCACTGTATCATGGTTGGTGCCTTTTTTGTAAAGCCAGTGACTTGCGATACCGTTTTCGGCTACATAGTGCATTTCGTAAGTCCGGATTTGAATTTCAAGAGGTTTTCCTTCATAGCACATTACTGTTGTATGAAGGCTCTGGTAACCGTTTGCCTTTGGCATTGCTATGTAATCCTTAAATCTGCCCTCCAAGGGTTTGAAAATCCGGTGAACTAAGCCTAAAAGTGTATAACAGTCTGTTTCTGTATTACAGAGAATCCGCATTGCCAGAAGGTCAAAAAGTTCTTCAGGGGCTTTGTTCCGGCGCTTCATTTTCTGGTATATTGACCAGAAATGTTTCGCCCTGGAAGTAATTTTTATTCCCTTGATTCCGCTCTTTTCAGCTTCCTGGTAAATTACTGTTTCAGCCTTTTTTAAAACAGCACTGCGTTCATCTTTTTTTTGGGCAACAATTCTTTTTATGTGGGCAAAAACCTCCGGGTTCAGATGTTTAAGGCTTAAGTCCTCCATTTCTGCCTTTATTGTAGACATACCCAGCCTGTTTGCAAGGGGTGCCCATATGTCGATTATTTCCTGGGCGATGGATTTTTGTGTTTCCTGGGGGAATCCATCCATGTGCCTTATTCTGTCCAGCCGGTCAGCAAGCTTTACAATTATTACCCGGATATCATTGGTCATTGCAAAAAGCATTTTACGGATTGAGTCAGCCTGGTGGAGGGTTTTGTTATTAATCTGTAATTCTGTTATTTTGGATGTTCCCTTTATTATGTTGATAACAGATTCGGGTATGTTTTTATCGAGAATTTCAGGATTAAAGTTCTCCAGGGCTGTTACATTGTGCAAAAGTCCTGCTGCTATGGTTTCACCGTCCATTTTCAGTTTTGCCAGGATGATTGCCACCCGTAAAGGATGCTGAAAGTAGGGTTTCCCGCATGAGCGCATGATTCCTCGGGTTTGGGAGATAAGTATTTCGTAGGATTTTCCGATTAGATCCTTTTCCACAGGGGAGTAAGAATCTCCGTAAATTTTAAAAAAATCCTGGATATTTTGGATTGAGTCATCCAGCTTTTCTTCTTCTGTCATTGCTTCCGGGCCTCCGTAACTCTGAACTGTCCTTCAAGGTCTCTATGCCGGATTATACTGCAAAAACCGTTATCTAAAAAGTACCGGGAGATTATTTCTGTCTGGGTTTCGCCGGATTCAAGAAAAATCAGACCTCCTGGAACCAACAGTTTTCGGGCATCCGGGATTATTTTTCTTATCAGAGCCAACCCGTCGGCCCCTCCGTTTAATGCAAGAAGGGGTTCGGCTCTGCCGTCTTTTAAAAGTTCCCGGCTTGTTTTTTCCGGAACATAGGGCGGGTTTGTCAGAATCAAGTCAAAGGATTCTTTTCCAAAGGTTTTGAGAACCGGGGTTAAAAGGTTACCTTTCAAAATCTTTGTTCTTTTTTTTAGTGATGGATCCCTTTCGGAATGGAATTCAATATTTTTATGGCAGACTTTGAGGGCTTTTGATGAAATATCCGAAAAAAACATTTCACAGGAAATTCCGTTTTTTAAGGCTTCCAGATAAAAGGCAATGCCTACAGCCCCGCTTCCGGTGCAAAGATCCAGGACTCTTAATGTCTTATTTGACGGGAAAACCGTTCCGGTTTTTTCCAAGGCTTTTTCCACCAGAATTTCTGTGTCCGGTTTGGGAATCAATACAGATGTATTTACATAAAAATCATACCCGTAAAACTCTTTTTGCCCTGTAATGTAGGCTATGGGAAGTCCCGTTTTTCTTTTTGACAGATTCTTACAGATTTTACGGTAATTTTTTTTTGAAACCGGAATATCAGGTTTCAAAAAAATTTCCTCTTTTGTCAACTTAAGAACATGTTTCAGAATACAATCTGCATCTAAAACCGGGGTAGAACTACAGTCTTTCAGACGGTTTATTAAATCTTTTCTGATTGAACCGAGAGTGTATAACCTAGTTATTGTCAGAATTTTTCAATTGCTCCTCTTTTGCGTAAATACACAGTGCATCAATAAGTTCATCCAGATATCCTTCCATGATCTGATCCAACTTATACAGGGTAAGGTTTATCCTGTGGTCGGTTAATCTGTTTTGGGGAAAGTTGTATGTTCTGATTCTCTCGGAACGGTCACCTGAACCAACCATGCTTTTTCTTGCGGCAGCCCGTTCGGCATTTTTTTTGGATTCTTCCAAATCAAAAAGCCTTGCCCGCAAAACCCGCAGTGCTTTTGCCTTGTTCTTTATCTGGCTTTTTTCGTCCTGTTGTATAACCACCAACCCTGTCGGCAGGTGGGTAAGGCGTACTGCAGAGTCTGTAGTGTTTACACACTGCCCGCCGGGGCCGCCTGCACGCATTACATCAATCCTTAAATCTTCAGGCCTTATCTCTATTTCGGTTTCTTCTGCCTCCGGAAGAACGGCAACTGTTACCGCACTGGTATGGACCCGGCCCTGGCTTTCAGTGGCAGGAACCCTCTGTACCCGGTGGACACCGCTTTCGTACCGGAGGCTTCCGTAAACATACTTTCCGCTTATGGAAAAAGAAATTTCCTTGAATCCACCTACTTCGGTTTCGTTGGAATCCATTATCTCGTATTTCCAGCCCTTCATGTCTGCATATTTTGTATACATTCTGAAAAGATCCGCTGCAAAAAGGGAGGACTCGTCCCCTCCGGTTCCACCCCTGATTTCCATAATAATGTTTTTTTCTTCCAGTGGGTCCGGTGGTATAAGAAGCAGCTTCAGGTTCTCCTCTATTTTGGGGAGTTTTGCCTCCAGTTCCTTTAATTCTTCCCGGGCCATCTCTTTCATTTCGTGGTCGGATTCCTCGGTAATAAGAATTTTTGAGTCTTCTATGCCCTGCAAAACGGATTTGTATTCCTTGTAGGCTTCCATCACCGCAGAAAGGTGGGAATGTTCCCGCATTATATCTTTGTATCTTTTTGGGTCTTTTACCAAATCCGGATCCTGGATGATTTTGTTTACTTCCTCAAACCGGAGTGAAAGGCTTTCTAATTTCTTAATCATGGCTGAATATTACCAAAAAAAAGCAAACTAGTAAATATAAGTTTTTATCCCGGAATGGGGGTGAATTCCGGAAAGATAAAAAAATTACCGGTAAAATGGTTTTGAGTTTTCAGTAGTTTATGATATACTACTATATGGTTTTATTTTAAAGATATGAGAGGAATTCTGGAATGAAATTAAGGTTTTTTTGTCTTTTTATTCTGGTTTTTGTACTGGGGGGCTGTGCCGGAGGTCAGGTCTTTTACCAGACAGAACCGGTGGTTTATGAGTCCGGAAATGAAATAAATGAAACAATGTTTCAGTTTTTTAACTGGAATTATCCGGCAGACCAGAGTTTGTGGAATTTTGGTATTCAGGAATCTGCTGTTCTGGCGGAACTGGGGATAACTTCTGTATGGCTTCCGCCTGCGTTCAAAGGAGGGGGAACAGATGATGCAGGTTACGGTTCTTACGACTTGTATGATTTGGGGGAATTCCTGCAAAAAGGGACAGTCCCTACAAAGTACGGAACAAAGGATGAATATCTTGGGGCTATAAAAGAGTTCCGGAAAAACGGTATCAAGGTTTATGCCGATATCACCCTTAATCATAAAGGGTGGGCAGAAGGAACCGAAACAGTGAAAGCTCTGTCCCTGGATCCCCAAAACCGGAATAAAACTGTTTCCGGAAAAAGTCTTGATTCTCCTGATCCATCGGACTTTAAGGAGATTGAAGCCTGGTGTGTTTTCAATTTTGAAGGCAGGAATAACAAATATTCGGATTTTAAGTGGAACAGCAGCCATTTTGACGGGGTAGACTGGGACCAAAAGACAAATTCTTCCGGAATTTTTTTATTTGAAGGAAAGTCCTGGGATCCTGTTGTTTCTACCATGACCGGCAATCCTGATTATGCCATGTTTGCAGATTATGACATGGAAAATTCCGAAGTCGTTAACGAGCTTATGAACTGGGGCAAATGGTATACTGAGTTTACCGGAATAGACGGTTACCGGCTGGATGCGGTAAAGCATATTTCAAAGGATTTTTACCGGGACTGGATTGGCGAAATGCGGAAAGAATTCGGGGATATGTTTATAGTGGCTGAATATTGGGCCGGCACTGACGAAATGCTGGAATGGTGGGAGTATACCGGCTCTTACTGCCATCTCTTTGATTTTGAATTGCAGGGCAGGCTTGGTGAAATGGAGAGGAGAAGGGGCCTTGCAGATATAAGGACCCTTTTTGATTCCAAATTGTATATGAAATATCCGGAAAATTCCGTTTCTTTTATTGAAAATCATGATACCCAGGTAAGGACTCCGGGAGTTCCCTCTTCCCATGATTTCAGGATTCCTGCCTATGCTTTTATTCTTACCCGGCTCCAGTCTGTTCCCTGTGTTTTCTTTGGGGATTATTACGGAATTCCCGGGATTTTGGAGTCCCTTAAGGACGGGCTGGATGTCCTGCTTGCAGTGAGAAGGGACAGGGCTTACGGTACCCAGAGGGATTATAGTTTTTCGGAAGACATAATCGGTTGGACCAGGGAAGGAATCAAAAGCTGTCCTGATTCCGGGGTTGCTGTTCTTATGAATGATAATGCCCGGAGTTCCGGGGCGGTATGTGCAATGTATGTGGGGGACACCCATGCCGGTGAAATTTGGAAGGATGTTGTGGGAAAAGGCCCTTCTGTAGTTATAGACGAATTTGGATATGGAAACTTTGCAGTCTCTCCCCGTTCCTGCTCCGTTTACATAAAAGAATAGGAGCCGTGCTGCAAACGAAGCTGCCGGGAAAATACCGGCGGCTTTTTTATTGCTTTGGGAAAAATCTTTAATACCGGAAATTCCCGGATAACAGGCAGGATGTATTAAAGCCTTGTTCTATGTAAAAATACGGAACCGGTTTCCGGAATTTTAGAAACAGCCCTGAAACCCAAGGACCAATATTTGCACTTGGTTTATAATACACTGTTTAGGAATTGCTGAAGCCTGGGGGTTTGGGGATTGTCAAAAATCTCTTCCGGAGTTCCCTCTTCGTAGATTTTACCTTCGTCCATAAAAATAACCCTGTCTGCAACTTCCCTGGCAAAACCCATTTCATGGGTTACAACCACCATCGTCATTCCTTCTTTTGCAAGTTCCTTAATAACCTGAAGAACTTCTCCTACCATCTCCGGATCCAAGGCAGATGTGGGTTCATCAAAGAGCATTACATCCGGGTTCATTGCAAGCGCCCTTACAATGGCTATTCTCTGCTTCTGCCCGCCGGAAATTTTTGAAGGGTAGGCGTCTGCCTTGTCAGAAAGCCCGATTCGTTCCAACAGCTGACGGGCAGTTTTTTCGGCCTCCTCTTTTGTTTTAAGTTTCAAGGTAACCGGGGCAAGAGTTATATTTTCCAATACCGTAAGGTGTGGAAAAAGATTAAAATGCTGGAATACCATTCCCATCTTTTGCCGTACCTTATCCAAGTCTGTTTTAGGATCCATTAAATCAATTCCCTCAAACTCGATTTTACCGCTGGTGGGAGTTTCCAACATATTAAGACATCTTAAAAATGTACTTTTCCCGGAACCGGAAGGGCCGATGATTACAATCTTTTCCCCTTTTGAAATCCTTTGGTTAATCCCGTTAAGCACAAGGTTCTTATCAAAATATTTTACTAAATCCTTAACTTCTATCACTTTTTGCCATCCTTTTTTCCAAAACCGAAAATAATTTTGTAAGCCCAAGGGTAAGGGCAAGATAAATCACCGCACAGGTTAATAGGGGATACCATGCATTATAAGTTGCATTTCTTATCATATCCCCGGCCTTTGTAAGATCCGTTACGGCTATAAAACTTGCAACGGCAGTTTCTTTTATTAGAACGATAAATTCACTTGTGTATGTGGGTAATGCCGCCTTAGCTGCCTGGGGTAAAATAATTTTTGCCAGAGTCTGCCAGTGGCTCAGTCCAAGGGAACGGCCCGCCTCTGTTTGTCCTATATCAACACCCTGTATTGCCCCGCGGAAAATTTCAGTACAATATGCCCCGGAGTTTATTCCGTAAGCCAGGATTGCTACAAAAAGCCTGTCCAATCCAAGAGGACTGAAAATTACGAAATAAAAAATCATAAGTTGGGTTGCCAGGGGAATTCCCCGTATTACCGTTGTATAAAAATTTGCGATCCCGCTTAAAACCGGATTTTTTGATATACGCAAAAGGGCAAAAATACAACCGAGAACAGTACCGATTATTATGGCACAAATAGCGATAAAAATTGTAACGCCTAATCCTTCAAAAATTAAAAGATATCTGTTTTGGGCAATCATTGTATTGTAAAAGGACTGCCACATTTGGGTAAAAAAAGACAGGAAAGAATTCTGCACCTTGAATAATCCTCCGGATAACTGTTGGTAATGAACTTTCTGTAAGTAAACAGACCAACGGAAAACACTACCTTACGGTATTATAACCTGATTTTTGATTTTAAGGAATACCCGGGGATTTATGAGGAATTTTAATTTTCCGGGAAAAAAAAGACCTCTCGTAAAATAATTTACGGAGGTCTTTGTACTTTAAAATCAGGCTTATTTTCTAACGATTATAACCTGCTCTGATTCATAGTATGGTACCGAAAAGTCAACATTCTGTTTTCTTTCTTCGGTAACTGACATACCGGCAGCGATAAAGTCAATGGCACCTGAGGAAAGGGCGGGAATAAGGCTGTCAAAGCTCATATCCACAACCTCCAGTGTAGCACCGTAGTCCTTTGCAATCCTTTCTCCCATTGTAATATCGAATCCAACAACTTTGTTTCCTTCTACATACTCAAAAGGAGGGAAAGCCGCATTTGTTCCGAGTTTAAGCACTTTGTCTGAAGCAACAGGTGTTATTTCAGGGATTGTAATTTCTCCGTCTGCAGGCATAAATGCAGCTACAAGGGCTTCGTATTCACCGTTTTCTTTCATGGTGTTGATGGTGGAA
>JADIMM010000067.1 GCA_017694795.1 Candidatus Gallitreponema excrementavium | reverse complement strand
TTTCTTTTCTCTCCTTTCGTGGTAAAGTTTCCATAGGTTTCTTTCCTCCTGTTTTTTGGTATGTTGCAATTTCATTATAACAGATGGTTGGAAACCTTTTTTATGGGGAATTATATTTTACTGCTTACCTTTATTTGGTTTTTGCTTACGATATTGGGGTATTGTCGGTAAAATGTAAATCCGGGTGAGGGATTGGAGGGGCGGCGGAGCCGGACTCCCCGCTTTTGGCGGGGAGGCTGGAGCGGAAGCGGAACCCCGGAAAGCCCGGTGGCACAAAGTGCCACACCCCCGGAAATTTAAGTGGAATTTTTTGTGTTGATGATGGGAATTCCGATTAATTTAAGACCATTATCGAAGGAAATACAATTTTTAGGTGGTTCTTCAGCCTTTTCAAATACTAAATCAACGAATTCTTCAAAATCTGATTTTGGGCTAGAGCCCCCAACAGGAAGCCATAGAGAAAACTCAATTTCCATATATATGCTCCGGTATTTTATGCAGCATATTTTGCCTTCTTTTTTCACTTTTTTATAGGAGGAAATAACAGAGGTGTAATCAAGAGCAAGAGCTTTGTTTATAAGGTTTTTCATGGTTTTATTTTCGAAATACAACCCTCCGTCTTTCAAAATAAGATTTCCGTCTCTGTCAAAATTCATTCTTGTACATTCGTATCTTTCGTCGCTGTTCTGTACTATTAAAACACTCTTTTTCTTTATCCCTAAGTCTTTTTGTTCCCTGTCAAAAATACAGCTGACTTCTAAAGACTGAATAAAATATTCTTCTTTGGGAGTGTTAATTTCTGCGTTTTCCCGGTATCTTTCGGCGATGGTGCAGGGTTCAAAATATGGAAAAAGCTTTTCCAATGAGAAAAGAAAGACATAACGGTACCAGTTTTCCGGGTCATTGTATGGAAGGAATTTTCCTTCTAGAATCATCGATTCTGTTATAATGTCGATATCCTGATATTTTTCCAGGACTTCGGGGATAGATGCCCCCTCTACCAAGTCCGAATCCATTTCTTCCCATGCCAGACAAGAACTATCTCCGATTGCCAGCAGAACAGAAGAATTGAAAGCTTTGGCCAATTCATCAATGAGATATAATGATTGGAAAAAATATTTCTGATAATCTTTATCCATATTTCCTATTTTTTTTACAAAGGTAAAAAAACGGAATCCAAAAGTCAGTTCCCAGGAATCAATCCGAACAGCTTTACTGCTGATTCTAATTTCCAGATCTTCGTATTCCAAGGACTCCAGGGTAACTTCTATTTCCCCCTTTTCCAAAAGTCTGGAAATATCCTGGTTTTTATAATCACAAATTTTGCCTGCTTCATCGTATATATATAACAAAAAATCATAAAGTTCTTTTATTTCAAAAAGAGTTTTGTTGGGTTCATATTTTTTTATCTGGAAGTTATTGTCCAGCCAGATTTTTTCTTTTTCCTTTTCGCAAATAATACATATTTTTCTACTTAGGTACCGTTCCAGATGATATTTAAGACCTTTAAGATTTTTAATTTCGTAATTATTATCGCACCAATATAGAATATCAACGCCCATGAAAACCTCACAAAAATCCTTGTTTTCGATATAGAAAATATCCCTGTTATTTAAATTCTTATATCAGACATTTTTTTACATGTCAAATTCGGCAAACTTTAATTTTATTATAAAGGATTTTCCCGGTAAAAAGGCGTATCGGGTGAGGGATTGGAGGGGCGGCGGAGCCGGACTCCCCGCTTTTGGCGGGGAGGCTGGAGCGGAAGCGGAACCCCGGAAAGCCCGGTGGCACAAAGTGCCACACCCCCGGAAATTCTAGCTTAATCATGTTGTATTGGTGCAGGTTTTATCTGTTTTTATATAAGGCAGCTCTGTGCCACAAATATACCGGCGTCTTATCCCAGAAGTGTTGGCTCGCGGCACTTGCAAAAAAAAGATTTTTTTGATGCCAACACAAAGCTCTGTGCCACAAAGTACCGGAAAAAATAGCCTAAAAAGCGGAGTTTTTGAATTTTGTATTTCTCATCGGGCGAAAATATTACTTATCGTATATTAAGTCAAGACACTTTTTTGACATTCGTTTTTTCATGGCAACTAGGATTTATTTGTTTTACTCAGTCTCAGGCAAGTTTTTTGATAGAAAGCCTTTGTGTAAATGTTATTAAAAAATCACCAAACCAGCCTTATGGAAAAACCATTGGCCATACTTAGAAATTCTGCCAGTGGGATTACCAATTTATTTTCTGATAAAGATTTTTCTTCCCCGTTAATAAAAACTTTAAAATTTCCTGAAGGTAATTCCAGCACCAAATTTAAATTCTCACCTGATAATTCTCTCGCCAGTTTTTCACCGTAGGCAGCTTTTATAAGCTGGATGTATTCATTTTTTGTTAAGTTTTCTCCTGTAAAGACCGGTGCCATAAGTATATCAATGTAATCCCGGGTTTCAGGAGGAAAATGGGAAAGTATTGTGTTCAGATTTTCAGGATTTATTGAAATTTGGACAATAGTTTGAATTTTTCCTGATTCATTTTTTTGTTCAATTGAAATAATTTCCGGAATTTCTTCTCTTGGGTATTCTTTGAAAACGGAGTTTAAATCTTTTGTATTTATTGTAAAACCGATACTTCCGTTTTTTCCCGAAGAAAACTGGACGAGATTAAAATTACTGCCTTTTAGGGTTTCTTTCATATTATTTTCTGAAAAAAGACTTTCCCCTTCGGGGACTCCTGCGAAACGGGTTATTGCTTCTGAAGCTGTTTTTGTAGGAATAGCAGAAAAGCTTATTTCTCCTGGAATAATTAACCCCTGTGTATCTGTCCCAGTCTGTTTATCCGGGGGGTAAATTTTAAGTTTAATTTCCGGTGAACAGGAACTGAGCATAAAAACAGAAAGCAGAACAAAAAAAGAAATACTGAACCGGACTGGTAAAAAAGGGAAAATTCTGCCTGGTAACTCATCCCTGAAAGGCGAAACAATATAAGATTTCAATCTTAAAATCCTCCAAAGAACAAAAGAAAATTACTTCATTTTATTTTAAATGCTAGGGTTGGAGATATTTCTGGGCTCTGTCACTCCAATTTCCGGCCTTTGCATTTTTTTCATCGTCCAAATTTCTGGCTTTTTCCAGAGCTTCTTTGTTTATCTGTTCTGCCTTTTTCAGGGCTTCGTCAGAAAAATTCCCGTAGGGTGTCCCGGATGTTATTTTGGCCGATGACCCCTTGATTTCCGAACTATTGGGAATGGGTTCTTTGTTTACAGAACTGTTATTTTCTGAATACGATAATGTAGAATCAGAATGAGCCAGGTATTCTTCTGTAAAATCCTCCTCTGAAGATTCTGCCAGAACCGTGTCATAGTCCTTGGATAATTCAAAAGGTTGTGAAGTAGAAGGAAAAATTCTTCCGGCACTGAAAAAAGTATTTTTCCAATATTTTTCGTCTAAGGAAGAGATTATGACCCCTGTTTCAGAACCTGCAGAAGCTGAATGTAAAAACTGGTTGTCTCCAAGATAAAATCCTGCATGGGTTGGAATTCCCGGATTTCCGGTCTGGAAAAAAACAATATCACCTGGTTCCAGTTCAGAGACAGGGATTTCCTTTGAAAACTTATACAGGGCTCTGACTGACCGGGGAACAGCCTGTCCTGTAGTATCAAGGACTACAGTATAAATAAGTCCGGAACAGTCAATCCCTGTTCTCCCTATTCCCCCGTAAACATAGGGAGTTCCTATGTATGTCCTTGCATTCAAAAGAATCTTTGTTCTGTCCTCCTGGGGATTTGCACTTTTCAGGGGGATTTTTTCCCCGCTAAAGGCAGAGAAAGTTAAAAAAATCAGGAAAAAAACAAAAAAAATCTCGGTCCTTATCTTGTAAGATGTAAAAGAGATATTTTTAATCTGGAAAAAAAACAGAGAAAACCCCATGCTTAAAGATTAACACCAAAAATTAAACCTTTCAATTTTTTATTTTTGAAAATATGAAAAATTGGGCTTAAAGACCCAGGAATTTGGTGGAAATTTATTTTCCGTGGCACAGAGCTTTGTGTTGGCATCAAAAAATTCTTTTTTTTGCAAGTGCCATGAGCCAACACTTCAGAATCCGGCACAAGCCGAATTCTGGGATAAGACGCCGTATATTTGTGGCACAGGTCTTTGCTTTTGCCGTCTTTGCAACTTTGATTTGCCAAATAAACAGCGTTTTTCCCTGCAAAGACACAAATCGTTATTCGGCTGTGCCGAATTCTTGGATAGTTTGCTTTTGGTTGTGGCACAGAGCTTTGTGTTGGCATCAAAGAATTCTTTTTTTTGCAAGTGCCACGAGCCAACACTTCA
>JADIMM010000066.1 GCA_017694795.1 Candidatus Gallitreponema excrementavium | reverse complement strand
TTTTGTAAAGGGCCGGCTCTCCCCGTACTTTTTGCCGGTTGAATCCCTGCCGGAAGTTTTTCTGCTTTTTACCGGGCAGTTGCCAAATCAGCCGGAAAAGTGCACTCAGAAAAATTCCGTGGGATTCCAGGGTTATATGTAGAGCCTGATAACTATGGAAAATGTAGCATCCAACCCTTTTATTGTGTCAGAATCTATGATTTCGATTTTCCCCTTAAAATTGAATTTTGAAGGGAAAGCTTGCCTGAGAATTGCTGATGCCTTTGACCTGAGGTATCCTGCCCGTACCAAATAGTGCTTTCCGAATTTTGCTTCGTTAATGCTGTCTATATAAACTCCCAGTGCGTTGTGGTCATGGGGGTTGTAAGGTTCAGCCTGAACAGAAACCCTCAGGGAAGAAAGGATTTTTACCTTTATTTCGTTGACCTGTTCAAAGTTGGTTATAAGATTTGTTGTTTCTGTTAATTCCCTAAAGTCCGAAACCTGATCTTTCCAGGAATAAAAATCCATTCCAATAACCGGAAGGGTAATTGTTTTGCCCGGGGTGTTTTTAAAATACCTTATAAACATTTCTTCCGGGCTTTCTTTTTCTGGAACAGGAGACAAATCTTCCTTTGCCGCATAATACAAGAGGTTTGCAACATCTTTTCCGGCTTCGGACAACAAAAAATTAGATTTGTAAAACTTGTAAAACATTGAATGGTTTTCAAACCCGGAATACAAAACGGTAAAAAGAGTTTCCGGGGCAATTTCTTTTATTATAAACAGAGTGAGTTTTGAAAACTTGGAGAAAGTATCAATGTTTTTTTCCAAAATATTTGAAAGAACATAGGTGTTTTTATATTTTACAGCCACTAAAAGGGAACCCACATGGGTAAGAAAAGCAAATGTATCAGAATCAGAAATTTCAAAACCGTCCTTTAAGTAAACATAAGTGTTGGAGGACAGTGATTCCGTTCTGAAAAAGCATTCCCCAAGGGTGCTTCCAGGGCTTGTGTCCAGTATGCTGGCTTTTTCTAAATCTTTGCTTGGCCATAAATCTTCAAATTTCTGGTTTTCTCCCAAGGTAAATTCTCCTGCAAATTCAAGCTGCCCGGAAGGGCTTTGGTAAAAGCCCCATACCGAATCCTTAATCCCGGATTCTGATACAGCCCTCAATAAAACTTGGCAACTGAAACTTGAAGCAAAATTTACTTTGTCTTCTGATGTTTTTGCCTTGGTATCTGCGGTTTGCGTAAAATTGTTTGTTTTATCCATTTTTCTACCTCTCAAAAAAAATCTTGTTTACTCTATAACACTATAAATTCTTTACAGTATCATAGAGTGAGACTGTAAAAAAATTATTTATAAAAATTACAGGGTTTCATACTTTTTCAACAGGTTTTGCGCCTCGTTTTTGATTTTTTCTACAAGGACGGGAGGTTTTATTACCTTTGCACAGGCTCCAAAACTCAAAACCCAGTTTGCCACTTCCTGAATCTGGTTTGTTTGGAAAGAAAGTCTTATATTTCCGTTCTTTCTTTTGGTTATTTTTTGGGTTTTATGCCATTTCCGTTCAAGAATGTAGGTCTTGATTCCGGGTTCAAATTCAATTTCTATGTTAAGTGGTTTTTCCCTGTTGTTCCAGATTCCTATTTCCCCGTCAAAATATGACGAAGGGGTAAAGTTTTCCGGAACCTGGAATTTTTTACTAGTGATTTTTATGTCCTTTACCCTTGAAAGGGTAAAAATCCTGATTTCTCGGTGTTTATGACAGAATGCCAGGACATACCAGTTTCCTTTTTGGCATACAACATGGTATGGATCTGCTTCCCTCGGTTTGTATTCTTCGTCCTTTAATGACCTGTATTTAAATGTTATGGAGCATTTGTTCCGTATTCCTTCGAATACCCCGTAAAAAACTTCTTCTGCAATGACGGGCAGAGGGTCGCTTATAAAAGAAATATCCCCGGCTATAAATTCGGAGTCAACAGAAACTTTTTCCGGAAGCATGGATGCAATCTTTTGGAGGATATTTGTCATTGTTCCGGCGATTGGGGTGTTTTTGTACTGGTTTAAAAGGGGAAGCACCGCAGACACCGTAAACAGGTCTCCTTCAGATAAAAAAACACTTTTTACAAAAAAGGTGTTGTCCGAGTAGTAATACCCGTTTTTTTCCTTGTCAAATTCCACCGGGGCCTTGTATCTTAATCTCAGGAATTCAATATCCCGCATTATGGTACTTCTTGAAACTTCCAGTTTTCTACATAAAAAGGCCGTGCTTGGATAGTGTTCCTCCCTTATGAGTTTATCCAGTTCCAGAATCCTTAAATTCATTACCTTTTCTTCTCTCGTTTTTTGTTTTTCCATTTTCCTTTAAAATCCGCCTGAGCTTATTATATCACAGATTCCGGAATTTAATTCTGAAAACTTTTGATTTAAACTTTTATATAATTTCCTTAAACCCCAAAGCTCTTCATATTTTTGTTTCAAAATGTTATAGTCTTGCAAGGTATTCGGATATTTGATTATGAAAGATAAAAGTTTCTTTTTGGAAGGCTCATTAGTAAAAACTATTTTTCTTTTCAGCTTACCCCTCATATTCACAAACCTTTTACAGGTATTTTTCAGTCTTACCGATGTGGCTGTTCTGGGCCGTTTTGCCAGTGCAGAATCAATGGGGGCTGTTGGTTCTGTTTCTATTCTGGTTTTTATGTGTACCGGGTTTTTAACCGGTTTTGGTTCCGGTGTGAATTCTATTGCTGCTTTTTATATAGGAGCCAGGAACGAAAAATCTATATCTGATACCGTTCATACTTCCGTGATAGTCTGTTTTGCCTGCGGGCTTTTGGTGTGTTTGTCCGGCTTTTTTTTGTCAGGTCCGGTTCTCAGGCTTATGGGGACAAAGGAGCTTCTGTTAGATGGAGCAATTAAATATTTTAAGATTTATATGCTGGGAATGCCGGCTCTTGCAGTTTACAATTTTGGAAACGGAATTTTAAGTGCAGAAGGTGATACAAAATCTCCTTTAAAGTATCTTGCATTTTCCGGTTTTATTAATGTAGTTTTGGATTTGGTTTTTGTAATTTATTTTAAGATGGATATTGCCGGTGTTGCCATAGCTAGCATCACCGCCATGTATGTTTCTGCATTTCTGGTTTCTTTAAAGCTATATAAGAGAAATGATTCCCTGGCTTTAAGATTTTCAAAAATGAGAGTAAACCGTTCCGTTCTCCATAAACTGATTAAAATAGGGCTTCCTGCCGGAATGCAGAATGTAATTTTTGCTTTTGCAAACATTTTTATCCAGATTGGTATAAATTCTTTTGAAAATCAAATGGTTATTGCTAATTCTGCAGCTTCGAATTCCGATCCTTTGGTTTACAATGTAATGAGCGCCTTTTATGTAGCTTGTTCTACAGCCATAGCACAGAATTACGGGGCAAAAAACAAAAAAGGAATATTGAAAAGTTGCTTTATTTCCTGTGGATATGCTTTTTCCAGCGGGCTTATTCTAGGGGTTCTTTTGCTGGTTTTCGGAAGAAAATTCCTTTCGATTTTTACTTTTGAGCCGGAAATTATTGATTTGGGGATGCAAAGACTTGAGATAATGGCATTTTCCTACTGTCTTTCGGCTTTCATGGATTCAGCTTTGGCTGCTTCAAGGGGGCTGGGGGAAACGATGATTCCCACAATCATTGTTATTGCAGGCTCCTGCGTTTTCAGAATTGTCTGGATTTATACGGTTTTTGCTTATTTTGGAACTGTCCATTCTTTGTACCTGCTTTTTGCTTTTTCCTGGGTTATAACTGCTGTTGCGGAATTTATTTATTTTGCAAGGCTTTACAAAAGAATTTCCAAGACAATCTAAATTGAACTGGATTTTCCAGATAAACTTCTGTTTGATGATTATATTCAAATTTTATAGCATTTAGATTAAATTCGTTTCATTTTTTGTTTCCTTACGGAATTTCGTTTCAATCTTTTTTTTCTGTTGTGCTGTGTTGATTTTGGTGTAAAAAACGGCAATAAAAGTGATTGATTTATCGATAAAAAAATAACTATTAGAAAAAATTATTTTTTTTCTTTGCCTAAATTCATATTTGGCTTTAAAATATATAGACAATCAAAACGATATATTTTTATCGATGGGGGTTTTCATGTCAGAAACAGAGAACGTTTCTTTTTCTCCGGAGTTGGATTCGTTTATAAAGGAATGGAAGGAAAAGCCTGGAAACTTAATAATGGTTTTGCATAAAATCCAGGAAGAGCAGGGGTATATTTCAAAGGCGGCGGCTATGGAGGCTTCCCGCCGGCTTAATGTGCCTTTGGCAAGAGTTTACGGGGTTATGACTTTTTATCATTTCTTTAAAACCACGCAGCCCGGAAAAAACAAAATATCTGTTTGTCTTGGTACAGCCTGTTACCTTAAAGGCGGGCAGGATTTAATTGACCAGTGCAAGACGGTTTTAAATTTAGGAAAAGATGATGTAGTGACGGAGGACGGGCTTTTTTCTGTTGAGCCGGTCCGTTGTATAGGATGCTGTGGCTTGGCACCGGTCATTTCTGTGAATGGGGATGTTTACGGAAAACTGGTTAAATCACAGATTCCGGAAATTATTGCAAAATATAAGAATTCCTGATCATGCACTATACCCTCTGTGATCAGTTTGTTGATTTGACTCAAAATGCAATCGAGGCTGATTCCAGCCTGGTACAGATTGATTTTTATCAGACCGACAGTATTCTGGAACTTTGTATCACAGATAACGGGAAAGGTATGGATGAGGAGCAGTTACAAAAAGCCAGGGATCCCTTTTACACAGACGGAAAGAAACATCCCGGGCGCAAAATCGGATTGGGAATACCTTTTTTAATCCAGACTGCTTCTACTACAAATGGTAAGTGGGAAATTACTTCAAAAAAAGGTTCGGGAACAAAGGTTTTTTGTTCCTTTGATTTGACTAATATTGATTTGCCGCCTGTTGGGGACATACCCGGGTTTTTCAGGCAGGTTATTTCCATGGACGGGGAATATGAGCTTGTTATAAACCGGAAACTCGTATCGGCAGATAAAAATCTTGATTACCAAATCAGCCGTAAAGAACTTATTTCCGCTTTAGGAGATTTGTCGGAAGCTTCTTCTTTGCTTCTCTTAAAAGAATATCTTGAGGGGCTTGAGCTTCCTGATTAAATCCGGGCGGACTTACTGCAATAAACTGTTTAATCAGTATTTTAGGAGACAATATGGGAAAAATGACACTTGAGGAGTTAAGGAAACTCCGGGAATCAAAACAATCGGAACTGAAAAAACGGGATTCCGAAGGAAAGGATATCCAGATTATCGTAGGAATGGGGACCTGTGGTATAGCGGCAGGTGCAAAGGATACATTGGATGCTTTCCTGTTTGAATTGGATAAAACAAATCTCGTGAATTCAGTTGTAATCAGGCAGACAGGGTGTATGGGACTGTGTTCCAAGGAGCCGACTGTTGAGGTCGTTATGCCCGGAATGCCGGCAGTTATCTACGGAGATGTGGATAGGGAAACCGCAAAGGAAATAATCCATAAGCATATCTTGAATAAAACTCTTCTTGATGACCGTATTTTGGATCGGCCAAGCGAAGACATATTAAAAAAATAAGAGGGAGTAACTATGGCTTATAACCATTATATTCTTGTTTGCGGAGGTACCGGTTGTGAGTCCTCCGGATCCGTGGACATTTATGAAAATTTAAAGGCTGCTGCAAAAGAATTCGGTGTGGAAGATCAGGTTCAGATTGTAAAAACCGGTTGTTTTGGATTTTGTGAAAAGGGACCAATTGTAAAGGTTCTTCCTGAAGATTCCTTTTATGTTGAGGTAAAGCCGGAAGATGCCAGGGAAATAATTGCAGAGCAGATTGTTAAAGGGAGGGAAGTCCCCAGGCTTCTTTATTCAAAGGAAAAAAAGAGTATAACTGATATCGAGGATATTCAGTTTTATCAAAAGCAACTACGAATTGTACTTAGAAACTGCGGTGTAATAAACCCCGAAGATATTACTGAGTATATTGCCAGGGACGGTTATGCGGCCTTGGAAAAGGTTCTCTTTGATATGACACCGGAACAGGTTCTTGAAGAAATCAAGACTTCCGGGTTAAGAGGCCGTGGCGGTGCTGGTTTCCCTACCGGATTTAAATGGGAGGCTACATACAAGGCTCAAGGAGACGAGAAATTCGTTGTCTGTAATGCTGATGAAGGAGATCCCGGTGCCTATATGGACCGCTCCACCATAGAAGGTGACCCCCACTCAATATTGGAGGCAATGACAATCTGTGGTAAGACCATCGGTGCCCACAAGGGATTTATCTATATCAGGGCTGAATACCCTCTGGCTGTTCAAAGGCTGGAAATTGCTATGGCACAGGCCAGGGAAAACGGGCTTTTGGGAAAGGATATACTGGGATCGGGTTTTGATTTTGATATTGAAATCCGTCTCGGGGCAGGAGCCTTTGTTTGTGGTGAGGAAACTGCACTTTTGCGTTCAATCGAAGGTAAGCGGGGAATGCCGACTCCGAAACCTCCGTTTCCTGCCCAGTGTGGCCTTTGGGGAAAGCCAACTGTAATCAACAATGTTGAAACCTGGGCTAATATTCCGGTTATCATCATGAAAGGGGCTTCCTGGTTTAATAAAATTGGAACGGAAGACTCAAAGGGGACAAAGGTTTTTGCCCTTACAGGAAAGGTGAATAATTCAGGATTGGTTGAAGTTCCTATGGGAACAACCCTCCGTGAGATTATTTTTGAAATCGGTGGGGGTATAAAAAACGGTAAAAAATTCAAAGGTGTCCAGACCGGAGGGCCTTCCGGTGGTATCATTACAGAGGAAAATCTGGATACTCCCATAGATTTTGGTGCCTTGGTAAAACTGGGTTCCATGATGGGGTCCGGCGGAATGATTGTAATGGACGAAGACGACTGTGTTGTTGATGTGGCAAAATTCTATATGGAATTCTGCGTGGATGAATCCTGCGGAAAATGTTCTCCCTGTAGAATCGGGACAAGGCAGATGCACAGTATTCTTGAGAAAATCTCAAGGGGAAACGGAACAGTAGAGGACTTGGACAAGTTGAGGGATATAGGTTTTGCAATGCAGAAGTCCTCTCTTTGTGCATTGGGGCAGTCAGCTCCTAATCCTACACTTTCTACATTGAATAAGTTCAGGGATGAATATCTTGAACATGTCCAAAATAAAAAATGCCGTGCCGGAAAATGCAAGCATCTTATCACATATAACATTACAGAAAAATGTATCGGGTGTGGTGCCTGTGCAAGACATTGTCCTGCCGGTTGTATAACAGGCGAAAAGAAAACACGCCATATTATTGACCAGGCAAAGTGTCTGAAATGTGGCGAGTGTTTCAGGACATGCAAGTTTAATGCTATTGAGCAAATCTGATAGGGAGATGAATCTATGGTAAATATTAAAATAAACGGAAAAGAAGTTCAGGTTGCGGAAGGTCTCTCTGTTTTGGAAGCCTGTAAGGGAATAGGGATAAAGATTCCCAGTCTCTGCTACCATCCTGATGTAAATGCCTGGGCTTCCTGTGGTATTTGTGTTGTAAAAATGGAAAACAACGGAAAAATGATCAGGGCATGCAGTACAAAGGTTTATGAGGGTTTGAGCATTATTACCCACGACCCCCAGATTAACCGGGCAAGAAGGACTGTATTGGAATTGATTTTGTCAAATCACCCCCAGGATTGTTTACAGTGTGTCAGGAACGGCAATTGTGAGCTTCAGGATTTGGCAGCTGAATTCGGACTTAGGGAAAACCGCTTTGAGCATTTCCTTAAAAACCAGCCTGTAGATGATTCCAATGGTTCCATTGTTTTTGACAGGGACAAGTGTATAAATTGCGGCAGGTGTGTCCAAGTCTGCCAGGAAGTCCAGAATGTTTGGGCAATAGACTTTCAGGGAAGGGGCGGTAAAACTATTATCGGTCCTGCCGCCGGAATGCTTCTTAATGACAGTCCCTGTATCCGGTGCGGTCAATGTGCTGCCCATTGTCCGACAGGTGCAATCCACGAGTTCAGTAATTTTGCACCCCTTTGGGAAAAGATTTATGATCCGGACGTTGTTACCGCTGTCCAGATTGCCCCGTCTGTAAGGGTTGCCTTGGGCGAAGAGTTCGGTCTGGAACCCGGTGAACTGAGTACCGGAAAGATTTATGCTGCTTTGCGGAGAATCGGTTTTGATTATATCTTTGATTCCAATTTTTCTGCCGACCTTACAATCATGGAGGAAGGGACAGAGTTTGTAGGCAGGCTTACAAAAGGGCAGGGAAAGATTCCCCTGTTTACAAGTTGCTGTCCGGCATGGGTTGATTATGCAGAGAAAAATTATCCCGATATGCTGGATAATGTCTCAACTGCCAAAAGTCCCCAGCAGATGATGGGATCCGTTATTAAAACATACTGGGCCCAGAAGATGGGGATAAACCCTGAGAAAGTTTATTCTGTTTCTATAATGCCTTGTACAGCAAAAAAGTATGAAGTGCACCGTGACTCAAATATGTCAGCCTCCGGTTACCAGGATGTGGATATTTCCTTTACCACAAGGGAACTGGCAAAACTGATAAAGCAGGCCGGAATTGATTTTACAGCTTTGGAAGATGAAAAAGCTGATTCACCTTTGGGAGAGTATACTGGAGCCGGTACAATTTTTGGGGCAACCGGAGGTGTTATGGAGGCTGCGGTCAGAACGGCTTACAAGGTTATTACCGGTTCAGAAATGGCAGATTTAAATCTTACTCCGGTAAGAGGTCTCGATGGTGTTAAAAGTGCAAAACTTGATATAGCCGGAACAGAGGTTAGGGTTGCTGTTGTCCACCAGCTGGGAAATGTGGCAAAAGTGATGGATGCAGTAAGAGAGGCCGCCGCCCGAGGCGAAGAACCTCCTTATCATTTTATCGAGGTGATGGCTTGCCGGGGCGGTTGTGTCGGCGGCGGCGGGCAGCCTTATGGCACTACGGATGAAGTAAGGACAAAACGGGCAAAGGGGCTTTATAAGGAAGACGAGGCTTCTGTTAAGCGGTGTTCTCATGATAATGAGGAAGTTGCAGCCGTCTATAAGGAATTCTTTGGAGAGCCAAACAGCGAAAAGGCACATCATCTCCTGCATACACATTATCAGGAAAGGGCTATGTATAAATAGTCCAAGGATATAAGACAGGAAAGAGAAGAGATTTGGCCGGATCAGGTGGGATCCGGTCTTTTTTTTTACAATTACAAGAAAAATCTATTCTCCCCGGCACTTAAATTCCGGGATATCCTGTGCGGGTAAAATAGGTAAGATTATTTTATTCTGCCTTAACAGGGATTTCAATGCAGAACACAGCCCCTTCTTCATTCCATGCTTCGCATTTTCCAGAAAGTTGGTTGAGCAGTACATCTATTAATACAAAGCCCAATCCGGGGCTTTTCCCTTCCGGATCAAAATCCGGCTGGTTTGCCAGGTTTCCGAATTTATAGTTTTTAATTATTTCTTTGGAAAGCCCCCTTCCATTGTCCCTTACGAGAAATTTATAAGTTTCCCCTGTATTTGAGCATTCCACGCTAATTTCCGGTATTTTTTTCCCTTTCTTTGCAAACCGGAGACTGTTTGTTATCAGTTCAGAAATTATCAGTACAAGTGGTATGGCCCGGTCAATTTCAAGATTTATTTCTTCTCCCTGGACCGAAAAGAGTGTATCTCTGGTAGAGAATTCTCCCGAAAGGGTAGGGAAAATTTCCTCTAAAAATGCCTTTATATTTATAAGTCCTGTTTCAGACTGCAAATACAAGTTTCCGTGGACAATTGCCATTGCACAAATTCTTGTACGCATTTTTTTAAAATAATACGCATCTCTTTCATCAAACAGGTACTGTTCCTGTAGGCTGAGAAGGCTGGAGATTATCTGGAGATTATTCTTGACTCTGTGATGAAGTTCTTTAAGAAGAAGCTCTTTTTGGTTTTTACCTTCCTTAAGCTTGTTTTCCCTCAAGGAGATGGCTTCTCCCATTTCTATAAAAGCACTTCTCAGATTGTCCAGTTCGGAAAATGCAACCTTAGGAAAAGCAACCTCGTAGTTTCCATCTGTGTACAAATGTATTGCTTTATTAAAATCGTATATGTTTTTTGTTATTTTTATTATTGCAATAAATGAAAAAACAAGTCCTATAAAGAAAATCAGTATCGTCCAAAAAAGAGCTTGGTAAACAACTGGCATAACAATCCTGTCTATGGTTTCCATGGGTTCCCCCACCAGAACTGTCCAACCTACTAATGGAATTGTTCTCATATCCGCCCAAAAAACTCTTCCTGCGGCATCTTTTACATACAATTCTCCTTTTTTTCTGTATGTCTCATAAAGAGGTTTTTGCGATTCCTGGGATTTTGGTGGAAAAAGCCATCCCCTTGCAGAAATTACAAGCCCGCTGGAATCAACAATCAGGACAACACTTTCCTTTGAAAAGTCTGATTTCACCATACCGTACTGGATACTGTCCAATCTTACCAAAAAAAACATTTCCAAATTATCGGTTATTATCGTTTCCCCAAGGTACGAAATTCCGGTCTTATCTGAAATATAAGTTTTAAAATATACCTTGTTTTTTACCTTGTCCTTAAATTCAGTTTTTTTTGATACTAAAGTAAAGTCTTCAACCAAAGAAAAGTTCTTTTCAAAAAGAATTTCTTCGTTTTTGCCTTTTATAAGGGCGTAAACGATATTACTAAATGGATCCGAAGAAAGGTCAAAAAAATTGCTTAAATCCGGGTTTTTATATGCTGCTTCGCTGAAATGGGCAAGACGTCTCGCTGCGTCCCTCCTGTTTTCCAGAAAAGACTCTATATGTACATACACTTCTCCGGCAAGCATCCGGTTTTTATCCAGAACAATTTCTTCAACTTGATCTGAAAGAAGGACATAGCATATAACAGGAATGCCTATTGAAAATATAAGGGCAATAATGCACATTGTAAGGACTATGTAGTATTTGAAGGAACGCATAACATAAATTTTAATCTTTCTATTTCAAAAAGCAAGAAAAAATGTTATTATAGGAGGAAATTTGGCTGTTTTTGGAGGCTTAGGTCAATTATGAATTCTGTAAAGTCCGTTCTCAGGAGAATTTCACCTTTGTCGCTGACCGTTTTTGCGGTTCTTGCAGATCAAATAACAAAATTCCTCGTTGTCAAAAACATTCCTCTTCATGGTATAGGATGGAGTTCTCCAGGTGAACTTCTCAGGTTCATTTTTGTTTATAATACCGGAATTGCATTCAGCATCGGTCATGACTGGCCTTACTGGCTCAGGATGTTTTGTTTTGTCGTAATTCCCGTTATGGTGATTATTGCTTTTTTGGTTTATGTTATACGTCCAAACCCCTTAACCGAGTTGCAACGCTGGGCTCTCTGCGGTGTCTGTGGCGGTGGATTCGGAAATTTTATCGACAGGATTTTCCGTCCGGAAGGAGTGGTGGATTTTATCGATGTTAAATTTTTCGGAATATTTGGAATGGAGAGGTGGCCTACTTTCAACCTTGCAGATTCATTTGTCCTGGTTTTTGGGGTCATTCTTGTTATTAGTTTTCTGATGGAAGATCGTAAAGGAAAAAAATCCATTACGGAGGTAAAAGATGAATGACAAGGTTTTTTCCATTATTTTTATCATAATTTTGACAATAACAAATATAATAGCCGTTATTCTTGTAACCGGAATTCTGCTTATTGTCGTTGCCCTTATACTTGCCAAGGTAAAGCCTGATGCAATGGCTTTTTTTTCGCCTGTCGTTCTTTTAATCGGTATTCTTGTGGGAACAAAATTATATCAGAAACTGGTTATGAAATTGATAAGGAAAAAAGGTTGGGAAAGGCGGCTTTCTGTCTTTTCCGGAAAAAAAACAGTATCTGGGGACCAAAATGACGAGGGCTGAATATACTCTTACTGTAAGCTGTCCGGATAAATCCGGACTCATTGCAGAAATTACTAATTGTATTGCTTCCTGTGGGGGCAATATTTTGAATCTGGGGCAACATACTGCAACAGATATAGGGGTTTTTTTCTGTAAGGCGGATTTTTCTGCCAGTCTTGATTTTGATGAGGAAAATTTCAGAAAAAAGATTTCTGAAAAGGCCGGTTTTTTTTCAATGGAATGGACTTTATATCATAATGAGAAAAAGCTTAACATGGCTGTTTTGGTTTCAAAGACAAATCATTGCCTGTACGAAATTTTACTCAAGCATAAAAGCGGCTTGTTGTACTGCAATATTCCGGTGATTGTTTCCAATCACCCGGATCTGAGGTACATAGCAGAAGAATTTTCCATCCCCTATTATGTTATTGAACCTTCAAAAGGAAAGTTGGAATACGAAAAGGATTTGGAATTAATTTTAAAGGAATATAAAATTGATTTGGTCTGTCTTGCAAGATATATGCAGATTATGTCCCCGGATTTTACAAACCGTTGGAAAAATAAAATAATCAATATTCATCACGGATTCCTGCCGGCCTTTAAGGGGGCAAAGCCCTATCATCAGGCATGGAACAAGGGTGTAAAAATTATCGGTGCCACTGCCCATTTTGCAAATGAAGACTTAGACCAAGGGCCTATTATTTTCCAGGATGTTGTTAGAGTCCGTGACAACCAGTCTATACAGGAATTTGTACAGATGGGGGCGGATGTTGAGCGCCATGTAATCGTAGAAGGGCTTAAAAGGTATTTTGACCACAGTATTTTTCTGCATGGTGGCAGAACCTTCGTTATTGAATAAAACGGCGGAAATTTGCTGTTATACATATTCGGCCTTTTTCCGGTTGTATTGACATTTTATTTCTGTGCTGATATTATTTCACCATCCGGGGGTGTAGCTCATCTGGCTAGAGCGCTTGCATGGCATGCAAGAGGTAAGGGGTTCAAGTCCCCTCATCTCCATGTGGACTTCCTTCCGGAAGTCTTTTTTTTCGTTTGTCCTGCGTTTATTCTGTGTTGTTGAGAAAGATTTTCTTTATTTTTTTTACTGCAGGTGTAGTTACAAAATCATATTTAAATCCATTTCTTTTGAAAAACCCGTTTTGTTTCCATTTTTCCGGAAATCCAACCTATTCCATATAAAATAAAAATGATGTAATATACTCCTCGGGTTGTTGTTTTTGATAAAAAGGAGCCGGGTATGGGGAAGGTTTTTGTAGACAGAAAAATTGCAGTTGTAATAATGCTTGTTTTCTTTTCCGGTATTATTTATTCCCAATCATCAGGATACATTGACTCAAATTATACCGGTGCAGGTATTCAGGAAATTAACGGTAGTGATTCCGGTCCCTTTGAATTATCCTGGCTTAAAGAATCCCTTATTACTGTTACCGGGGCAGCCCTGCTTATACCTGGCCTGCTGATAAAAACAGGGGAAGAAGATTATACAGCCGGAGTTCTTGATAAAAACAAAATAAATCCTTTTGACCGTTGGGCTGCAAGGCCATATTCCAAGCCCTTGGACATAACAGGAAGCATTCTGGTTGGTGCTTCGGTCTTAACACCCGCTGTTTTGTTGGCAACAGACAAAAACCAGTGGTTTAATATCGGAGTCATGTATTTTGAATCTTCTTTACTGGCATTCAGTACAGCTGATTTATTAAAAGAAGTTATACAGAGGAAACGTCCTTATATGTATTTTTCAGGTTATCCTGAAGAAGAAGTAAAAGCCGGGGATTATTGCAGGTCTTTTCCTTCCAGGCATACAGCCATGGCTTTTAACGGTGCTGTTTTTACGAGCTATGTTTTTTCAACCTATTTTCCAGAGTCAAAGTATAAAGTACCTGTTATTGCCGGTTCTTTTACATTGGCAGGGGCGACAGGTTTGGCAAGGATTCTAAGTGGAAATCATTTTATTTCAGATGTGTTGGCTGGTGCTGCCATAGGGTCTGCGTCTGGTTTTCTGGTGCCCTTCTTTCATAGGGTTAATTCCGAACTTGAAAATTCAGGGAACGGGAATATGGACATTTCCCTTCTTCCTGCCGGTTTGGCCCTGAATTTCCGGTATTGATATATATTTGTATTTCGTAGCCGTAATTACTTCCGGACACACAGCTGCTGTTTTCCCCCTACAGTTTTTGGAATGATAAAATCTATAAATCTTTATTATTAAATTCGTCGGAATAAATTCATTGGAAGTCTCGTCTTATATTTATTATACTATGTGTTGAAATCTATAATTCTTTTTTATAAGGGGGCTTAGATGAAGAAATACGATGCTGTTGTAATCGGAGCCGGTAACGGAGGTCTGGTTGCTGCTGTCAGGTTACTTCAGGGTGGAGCCAAGGTTTTGCTGGTTGAACAGCATAATCTTCCTGGCGGGTTTGCCACAAGTTTCAGAAGGGGGCGGTTTGAATTTGAGGCCTCCCTTCATGAATTAAATGATTTTGGGACAAAGGATAATGCAGGTGATGTACGGGTTCTTTTTGATGAATTAGGGGTGACAGATAAAATTGATTGGTTGGAGATTCCGGAAGCTTACAGGGTTATTTCACGGGAAGAAAAACTGGATGCTGTCATGCCTTTTGGTGTGGAAGAATTTATAAACAAAATGGAACACTATGTTCCGGGAAGCAGGGATTCCGTTGTTAAATTTTTTGATTTGGCAGAAGAAATCCGCCTTGCCCAGGCTTACAGTTCTGCAGTAAACGGTAAGACAGATTCAAGTGTTATGGTTTCAAAATATGGTAATTTCGTCCGTTGCGGTTCTTATTCCGTAAATGAAGTTTTAAAAACTCTAAAAATGCCTAAAAAAGCTGTTGATATTATGAACGCTTACTGGTGCTATTTGGGCGCCCATTGTGACGATTTGAGTTTTGTTCACTATGCTTCGATGGTAAACCGTTATATCAAACGCGGTGCATCTATGCCAAAGAGCCGGTCCCACGAAATTTCCCTTGCCTTTATTGAAAGAATCCGGGAATTAGGCGGAGATGTTCTTTTTAATACAGAGGCTGTAAAAATTCTTACCGATGAAAAGGACGGAGGTGTTTCCGGAGTTCTTCTTGATGACGGAACAGAAATTGTCACCCGTCATGTTGTGGCAAATGTAATGCCTCATGTGGTTTTTGGCAGAATGATGGATAAAGTTCCTTTGGACGAAATAAAGGCTGCAAACACCAGAAAATTTGCCGGCCGCGGATACACCATGTTCCTCGGGTTAAACAAGTCTGCCGATGAATTGGGGATAGAAAATCATAATTACTTCCTTTACGACACTATGGATACTGTAAAGCAGTATGAAATGATGAAAAAAATTAAGGATAATTCAGTTCAGGCAACTGTGTGCCTTAACAGAGCCTACCCTGAATGTTCACCTGAAGGTACAACCATGATGTATTTTACGACTTTATTCATGGAAGATGACTGGGCTAATGTTACTCCCCGGGATTATGTAAAGACAAAAGAATCTGTTGCCTCCAGAATGATTGACCGTTTTGAGCAGGATACAGGAGCAAGAATAAGGGACAGCATTGAGGAAATTTCAATTGCCACTCCTATGACTTATGCCCGGTATTGCGGACATCCGGAAGGAGTTATTTACGGATATGAATCCCAGTATTGGGACGGTTTAATGCCCAGGCTTCAAATGATGGCCGAGGATCATAAAATAAGGGGCTTGCGTTTTGCCGGTGGTCACGCAATGAGATTATCCGGTTATTCCAGCGCTTATTTTTCTGGGGATATTTCCGGCAGGCAGACTGTTGGTGACATTAAGAGGGAGGGATAAAATATGGCATATACATTCAAGAGACAGATTTTCGGTTTTATGGATTTGCTCCGTTTTAAAAAAATGGTTCCTACAAGGAGAAAGATTTTCCAGAAAGGCTCGCCAGAACCATTAAAGAAAAGTTATAAGGTTAATGAAACAGCTAGAATCCTGCATCCTGGTTATCAGGACGGGAAGTTAAAAAGTATTTCTTTGGAAACTCCTGATACAAAGACGTTTACCTTTGAATTGGAAAGGCCTGTGTTTTTCCGGGCCGGACAGTATGTGACTGTTGGCAGGGAAATAGACGGGAGCCAAGTTGCAAGACCTTATGCGATTTCTTCGTCTCCCTTGGAAGGACTAAAGAAAGAAATTGCAGTGACTGTGAAAAAGGCGGGCTTTTTTAGTTCTTTTCTGTTTGAAACAGCAAAAGAAGGGGACGTATTCCGGATAGGAGAACCTTCCGGGGAATTTTATTTTGAAGGACTAAAGGATAGCAGGAACGTTCTGGCTTTGGCTGGAGGCAGTGGAATAACACCCTTTTATTCCATGGCTCAGGCTGTAAAAGAAGGTTCAGAAGATTATAATCTTACGGTTCTTTACGGAGCAAGGACAAAGGCCGATTTGATTTTTAAAGATAAGCTGGATGCCTTGGAGGATTCAAGAATAAAGGTTGTTTATGTTCTAAGTGATGAAAAAGTTGATGGTTATGAGACAGGTTTTATTACCAGAGATTTGATAACAAAATATGGGCAGGGGGATTTCACCCTTATGATGTGTGGTCCTGAAGCTATGTATAATTTTGTTTTAAAAGAAATTGAACCATTGAATCTTCCGTTAAAGAGAGTAAAGAAAGAAGCAAATTGTGTCGGCATAAGGGATGTAGAGGATAAAACCTATAATTTAAGAGTTAGCCTGAACGGGGAAAACTATAACATTAAGGCTTCTTCTACCGAGACCCTGCTTGTGGCAATGGAACGGGCAGGTCTGAAAGTTCCATCTAAGTGCAGGGCTGGCGGATGCGGTTTCTGCCACAGTAAGATTTTCTCCGGTAAATTTTCTATTGCCGGTGCAGACAAAAGAAGGCTTGCTGATAAAAAATTCGGATACATCCACCCTTGCTGTTCTTATCCTGATTCAGATATTGAACTGGAAGTTCCAAAGCAAAGGTAGTTTTTTGTCCATGGATTTTTAAAGGGGGGCTTCCTGTAATAAAGCCTCTCTGAAGTTTTCTTAGTTATTTTAAGGTAGAATGACTGTCGCCTTTATAAAAAAGGGGCTGCCCTGGAAGTTTTTGAAGTGCACCCCAATTATTGGACACTTTAACAAGCTGATTTTAAGGACTGGTTCCTGAATTGTAAAGGGGTCAGTCCTTTTAATTTAACCTTAATTCTCTTTTCATTGTACCAGGATAAATATTCAAT
>JADIMM010000065.1 GCA_017694795.1 Candidatus Gallitreponema excrementavium | reverse complement strand
ACGCAAGGGCGTTCTTCTGCCTTGAATCCAGTGGTAATTGCTGTAAAGATAATACTTATAAAGACAATATTATTGATTGATTGATTGATTGATTGATTGATTGATTGATTGATTGATTGATTGATTGATTGATTGATTGATTGATTGATTGATTGCGGACTTAATGCGGTGTTAAAACCTGTAAACACTTTTTAATCCTCCTCAATCACTTTGATGCTATAATTTATCATTACTTTAAATTTAATGCAAGCATAATTTCAAACAGACTGTTCAAAATATTAAATTACGCTAATCCATACAATTATTACTTTCTTTACTTGTTTCCATAAACAAACACTGATATTATGTAAATATGAAAGAACATTTTATTACACCGTACATAAGGGTGTTACATTCAGACATTGAAAACCACCCTCTTTTTGAAGGTTTCTGGCCAATCCCCCATGGGGTAACCTTAAACTCATATCTTGTAAAAGGCGTTAAGACCGCCTTAATCGACCTTACAGCAGACTGGCAGGAAGCCATTGCAGGATTTAACCGGCAGATGGATTCTTCAGGGTCAAAAATCGATTATCTGATTTTAAATCACCTGGAACCGGATCATGCAGGCTATGTGGCAGAGTTTTCCAAACACAACCCTGATTTGGAAATTCTTACTACCGAAAAAGGCGCAGCCCTTGTAAGAAACTTTATAAAGGTTCCGGAATCCATAAAGGTGAGAACTGTCAAAACAGGGGATTCTTTGGACTTAGGCGGGGACATAAAACTGGATTTTTATGAAATTCCAAATGTACACTGGCCTGAAACAATGGCAACCTTTGAGAAGAATTCAGGAACCCTGTTTTCCTGCGATGCCTTCGGAGGATTCGGAAAAACCGGAGAGAAAATCTTTGATGATGAATTTACCGAAGAAGAACACAAATTTTACGAATCAGAGTCTTTAAGGTATTATGCCACAATCGTGGCTTCTTTCAGCACCTTTGTAGAAAAAGCAATAACAAAGCTTACCGAGGCAGGACTGGAAATTAAAACCATTGCCCCCAGCCACGGAATTGTTTGGAGAAAAAACCCTGAAAAAATCCTGCAAAGATACATAAGGTATGCAGGGTACAATACCGGAAAAGAACAGGAAGATGAAATCTGTGTTCTTGACTCTACAATGTACGGAAACAGCCGGAAAGGGCTGGAAGCTGTTTTGGAGGGAATCCGGGCCGTAAAAGGAGATAATTACAAGATAACAATTCTCCAGGTTCCCCAGGACGATCTTTCCGTTGTATTGGCAACAGCCTACAAATCCCGGGGACTTGTAATTTCTGCACCAACTTATGAATACAAGCTTTTCCCGCCTACAGCTTACATTCTGGACTTGTTCAACAGGAAACATTTTTACGGAAAAAAAGTTCTCAGGATTGGCAGCTGGGGCTGGGTCGGAGGTGCAAAAAAAGAATACGAAGAACGGACCCAGGGCTTAAAGTGGGAACAGGTTGAGCAATACGAATGGCAGGGTGTTCCCTCGGAGAAGGACCTGGAAACATTAAGGGAAAAGGGCAAGGAGCTTGCATCCCTCTTGTAAAAAATCTTAAAGACCATATTTTTAGGAGGCTGTCCTGGAAAGTTCTCAAAACTTCACAAAGGGCAGCCTTTTTTTGTTTAATCCATTGCAAATCCAAAAAATGCAGGAATTTTTAACTGAGGCACAAGGCCCGGTTTTTAAAAACCCCCGGAATAAAAAAAGCGGATTTCCCGGTTGAATACATAATTCATCAGAAAAACCGCTTTTCTTTCCCGTTAATTCAGGAAAACATATTAACGGCAGGCATAAACCTGCCCTTTTGTTTTAATGCTTAAAATGCCTTGTTCCGGTAAAGACCATGGCAATCCCCAGCTCATCAGCCTTGTCGATGGATTCCTGGTCCCTTATTGAACCTCCGGGCTGGATTATTGTTTTAATACCGTACTTTGCAGCTTCTTCCACACAATCCGAGAAGGGGAAGAAGGCATCGCTTATAAGCACCCGGGCAGGGGTCAAACCGTTTTTATCAGTAAAGTTTTTTGCCCTTTCCAAGGCCTGGCTTGCCGCCCAGATTCTGTTTGTCTGGCCGCAACCGATTCCAATGGCAGCCCGGTCTTTTACGACAACAATGGCATTTGATTTTGCAAACATGGCAACTGTCATTCCAAAAGCCATTTCATCTATATCACCGGCTTCCGGCCTTGCCTTTGTAACAACTTCCCATTTTTCAAAAAGCTTATTATCCCGGTTCTGAACCAAAAGCCCTCCGTCAACACTCATTGTATCAAAGGCTTCCTTTGCCTCCACTGTTGCCCTTACCAATCTTAAGTTCTTTTTGGCCTTAAAGACCTCAAGAGCCTCAGGGGTAAAATCCGGGGCAACAATAACCTCCAAAAAGCATTTTACCATTTCGGAGGCAGCTTCCCCGTCTATTACGGCACTGGATCCTATAATTCCCCCGAAAATAGAAACCGGGTCACAGTCATAGGTCTTTTTGTAAGAATCCAAAACCGAATTCCCCAATGCAGCCCCGCAGGGAGTATTGTGCTTTAATGCCACTGTAAACACCTGGTTTTCCCCGGAGTTAAAGGAAACAGTGTTTCCCTCCGTATCCTTGATGGAAGAAGCCTTCTTTACAAGGCGGTTAAAGGCAGAAACAGCCTTCCATGCCACATCAAGATCCCGGATATTATTGTAAGACAATTCCTTGCCTTGGAGCTGCTTCATTCCTCCAAAGGCTCCCTTGTGGTCAAGGGTCAGGTACAAGGCAGCCTTCTGGTGCCCGTTCTCCCCGTACCTGAGTTCCTGCTCCTTGCCCAAAGGCAGGGTGTAAAATTTCTGCAAATCGTTTTCTTCCTGATTTTCGTGTCCCAAAAAGAACCTGGAAACCGCCGCATCATAGGCAGATGTAAGGTTAAAAACCTTTCCGGCAAGATTTCGTTTTACTTCAAGGGGAACAGAACCTTCCTTCAAACTTGAAATTATCCCGGAATAATCCTCCGGATCTGTAAGGACAATTACATCCTGGTAATTTTTTGCCGCAGCCCTCAACATTGTGGGGCCGCCGATATCTATAAACTCAACTGTTTCCGGAAAAGAAAGCCCTGCCTGAACTTTTTCAAAGAATGGATAAAGATTAACGCAGACCAAATCAATAGGCTGGATTCCCAGTTTTTTCAGGGTTTCCATGTGTTCCTTGTTATCCCTGATTGCAAGAAGCCCACCGTGGATTGCAGGATGCAAGGTTTTAACCCTTCCGTCCAGACATTCCGGAAAATTGGTAACGCTGCTAACATCTGTAACAGGAATTCCGTTGGAAGTAAGGTACGCGGCCGTACCTCCGGTGGACAAGATTTCCCAGCCGGAGTCCACAAGGAATTTAGCCAAGTCCAGAATCCCGTCTTTAACAAAAACCGAAATTAAAGCTCTTTTTTTCATTTCAACCTCTTTATAAGATTCATAATACAGGTTTATGGTATAAGTTGTTAAAACAACCCTTATCAGCCCAAAACAAATCTATCACAAATAAAAGTTTTTTTTAAGTACGGAATGTATTTCCCCTAAAAGAAAAGAGGAAATACTTAAGGAATAATACTTCCGGTATTCATAAAAAATTGTTCCAGGGACTTTTAAATTTACAGGTTTTGGCAAAGAGATTCATCCGTTCCTGAATTTCCGGTTTCAAAAAGTTTACCCATAAGAAATAATGATAAAACTTCACCATCACCTTAAAGGGGATTCCTTCCGGTTACAAACCTGTACTGTCCTTTCTTTTTTGACAGCACCTTCATTATACCGTCAGTCCTTATTTTTCCTTATGCGGGCTGCCATTGCATGGCCCAAAAGCCCTTCCGCCTGACCCAGGGTATCTGCCCAGGAAAGGGAATTTTCCAGCCCGGAAAAATCAGCCCTTTTCCCCGGTTCTTTTTTTGTCCCGGCCCTTAAGTTTGTAAGGGTTTTTAAAAAGGTCCGCACGGAAAGCCCTCCGGCATACCTTGCAGCCCCTCCCGTAGGGAGAACGTGGTTAACCCCGGCTGCATAATCCCCCAAAACCTCGGCTGTTTTATCCCCTATAAACAGGGAGCCGTAATTCTTCAATTCATTTCTCAAAAAGTCCATTTCCGGCCCCGGTTTCATGGACAGTTCCAAATGCTCAGGAGCCTTCCGGTTTGCGATTTCTGCAATTTTTTCAAGGCTGTCTGCAATTATAATTAAGCCGTTGTTTTTAAGGCTTTTTACTGCAGGGAGGTTTTCAAAGTAAGAAGAAATTTCATTTTCCCCGGTTAAGCCTTTGGGAGAATAAATTTCCGGTATCAGTTTTTTTAATGAAGAAAGAACATTTTCCCCCAGTTTTTTGTCAACCGTAACAAAAACACTCTGGGCATCCGGGTCGTGTTCTGCCTGGGCAATCATGTCACAGGCCACCCAGTCAGGATTAACAGAGGAATCACCTATAATAAACACCTCGGAGGGACCGGCAATCATGTCAATTCCAACCAACCCATAAGCCAGTTTTTTTGCAGAGGCAACATACTTATTTCCGGGACCTACAATCACATCAACCTTGGGTACAGACTGTGTTCCAAAGGCCATGGCGGCAATTGCCTGGGCGCCTCCAATAGCAAAAACCCGGTCAATTCCGCAGATTCCTGCCGCTGCAAGAATCCCCTCATCAATCCAAGGACTGTCCGGGTCGTCCATACATTCCGGGGCGGGATGGGCCTTTGGAGGGCTTAAAAGAATAATTTCCCTTACCCCGGCAGCCCGGGCAGGAGCCGCCCCCATGATAACCGATGACAAGAGGGGAAAACGCCCTGCAGGAACATAAATCCCTGCCCTGTCCACAGGAATATTTTTCTGCCCGGCAAAAAGCCCGGGGGAAATCTCATACTCAAAGTCCGTAAAACATTCCCTCTGCTTTTTTGCAAAATCCAGGGCAAGGCTCCAGGAATTACTAAGGGCTTCGTAAACTTCAGGTTCAGAGATTTTAAGTTTTTCCACTGCCCCGGAAATTTCTGTTTTGGAAATTTCAAAAAAAGAGGGGGTAACCTTGTCAAACTTTTTGGAAAAAGCCCTTACGGCGTCATCGCCTTCCTTACCGACCTTTTCCAAAACCTCCTTGGAAAAATCCTCTACCCCGGAAACAATTTTGGAAGAATAAAAATCTTCGCCCAATCTGTCCCAGTTTACAATCCTTACAATATCCTTTAAAAAATCCTGCATAGAAAACCTCTTTTATTTCTGTTTTCCAATTTGTTCCGGAAACAATCCCAAAAACCAACTTAAAACACAAAACCTATTTTTTATGTCTCCGGTCAAGTTCGTCCAAAACATCCTTCCAAGAAACCTTTTCCTGATACATCAGCACACTTAAAAAATAGAGAAGATCGGCACATTCCCAGACAACTTCTTCCTTTCCTTCGGCTTCCGTAACTTCTTCGGCTTCTTCTGTAATCTTGTCCCTTACCTTTTTTGGGGTCAAAGTTGCGGTATAAGACCCGGGGGTAGGATTGGAAAATCTTTCCTGAATAATCGAATAAAGAAACTCAAGGGAATAAGGTCTGTCCCCGGATGTCTGGAAACAAGTCCAGCTTCCTGTATGGCATACAGGGCCTGCCGGCTCCACAATGGCAAGAAGGGCATCCCGGTCACAGTCCAACCGGAGTTTTTTTACCCTCAGAACATTGCCGCTGGATTCCCCCTTAGTCCAAAGCTTGTTTCTTGTGCGGCTCCAAAAAGTAAGGAGCTTTGTTTCGCAGGTTTTGGAAAGGGCTTCCCTGTTGGCAAAACCGGTCATAAGCACTTCGCCGGTAACGCTTTGGGCGATAACAGGAAGAAGCCCGGAGCTGGATACCTCCAGCTTTTTCCAGTCGATGCAGGCCGCAAAAGCTTTATCAAGGCTAACCTTTCCGGTGTAAAGTGCCATTCCCAACTGCACATCACAGCCAAGTCTTTCAAGGGCTTCAATTTCTTCAACAGAAGAAACGCCACCTGCAACAACAAGGCGGCACTTTACGGCTTCACGGAGCTTTTTTACAAGCTCCATATCAATTCCTTCCATTGTTCCTTCCTTTTCCACGCAGGTAAAAAGAAGCTCGGAACAGAAAGGTTCCACAGCCTTTGCCCCTTCAATAAGATCAAGACCGGAATTTTCCTGCCAGCCCTTTGTAACAATCTTTCCCCTGTCAGAATCCACAGAAATGATTATCCTGTCTTTGCCCACAGCCTTGGAAAAAGACTCCAGAAAATCCCGGTTTATCCCGGGCTCACAACCTTCCCCGGAATTAAAGGCGGCGGAACCGACAATAACCTTTTCCGCCCCAAGGGAAATCAACTCCCTGGCTTTTTTGGCGTCCCGGATTCCCCCTCCAACCCTTATGTTTCCTTTTCGCAAAAGGGATTTTAGAATCCCGGTATTGGCAGTGGTTCCGTCAGCCTTGGTGTTCCTCAGGGCAGCATCAAGATCTATGACAGCAGTTTCACCGTAAAAATCAAAATTTTCAATAAACTCATCAGGATTGTCAAACTGGAGAACCAGCTCTTTACCCTGCTTAAGCTGGACAACCTTTCCGTCCTTTAAGTCGATAGAAGAAATAACCATACTAAATAACTCCCTTTGTACTTGGAATACCCAAAACCCTGGGATTTACCTCAACAGCATCCCTGAAAGCCCTGGCAGCAGCCTTAAAAATCCCTTCGATTTTGTGGTGATCGCTCCGGCCCCGGATTACATCAATATGGAGATTGCACAAAGCCCCGGAAACAAACCCCTGCCAAAAATCTTCCACCGTATCAGTCTGAAAAACATCGGCTTGAAAATTCCTGCCATTTTCCCCGGCACAAATACCACCGGAAAGGGGAATCCCGGAAAGCCCTGCTTCCATAACAAGGTAGGGTCTGCCCCCAAAATCCACGGCACACCTTACCAAGGTTTCGTCCATGGGAAAATAAAAACACCCGGAGCGGTTTATTCCAGCCTTGTCCCCCAATGCCTTATTAAAAGCCTCCCCAAGAACAATCCCTGTGTCTTCTATAAGGTGGTGCTGGTCCACATAAAGGTCTCCTTTAAGGGAACCGGATAAATCAAAAAGCCCGTGTTTACAAAAAGCAGAAAGCATATGCCCCAAAAAACCAACAGGACAATCCACAGAGCAAAGCCCCTTGCCGTCCAGATTAAGCTCCAAAACAATCTCCGTTTCAGAAGTCTTTCTTTCAATTTTAGAAACCCTTTCCAATCAAAAACTCCTATTTTCAGAAAATATCAAACCCGTTAAATTTCCGGATAAAATCTTTCGGTCAAATTCATGGCATTACGGAGCACAGTGCAAGGGAAAATCTTTCCCCGTAAAAATGTACCCCCCGGACTTTTGTCAATCCCTAACACGTTTGCCCCAAAAGTTTCATACTCAAGGCATAACCTTCCTAAGCTCGTATTCCAAAATATCAGTAGCCCCCAATTCTTTTAAACGGGGCATTAAAGAGGGGACCTCGCATTTCTTAACGGCAATCTTAACAGCATATCCGTCATCACCATACAGGGGGGAAACAGTGGGACTCCTCATAGAAGGAAGCCCGGAAACCAAATCCGCAAACCGTGCCTTGCTTACATTCATTTCCAGCATAACCCTGTCCCTGGCATCAAGGACTGCCGCAAAAAGCATTTTAAGCTCATTGATTTTTTTTCGCTTCCATTCGTCTGCCAAAGCTTCTTTTGAAGCGAACATACAGGTAGAGCTGGTCATCAGGGTATCCACAATCCTCAAACCGTTTTCTTTAAGGGTTCTTCCTGTTGCGGTATTATCAACAATCATATCTGCATCATCGGGAGGAAAAACCTCTGTAGCACCATAAGTCCGCACCACCATGTTCTTAATCCTTTTTTCTTCCAACCATTTGGAAGCAATATTGGTATACTCCGTGGCAACGATAATTCTTCTTTTCTTTAATTCCTCGTCATCAATCTCGTTAGGGACAGCAGCTACAATCTTAACCCGGTCAAAGCCCAGATCCATAACCTCCACAACATCGGCGCCGGTCTCCAAAATCCAGTCCCGGCCGGTAAAACCTACATCGTGGGCCCCCAGCTCCAAAAGCTTTCCGATATTCTGAGGCTTCATAACTTTGGCCTCCAAATCCTCTTGGTTTACAGTAGGACGGTAAGCCCGGTCAGGCAAACTTACTGAAATTCCGGAACCGGAAAACAAAGATACTACATTATCATAAATCCGGCCCTTGGGAAGAAGAATTTTAAGCTTATCCATTACATACTCCTTTTGCAGACTCTGTTCCAAACTTATTCCACAGGAAAGGGACAGCCTGCCAAACAATTACCTGTATAAAATAAAAAAACCGCAAGCCTCAGGGGACTTGCGGTCTGATATCCGGTTTTTATGCTACGAATACAGCATCATCACCCCTTAGCGGCAACCATTTGAGAAACAATGATGATGATGAAATTTAAATTTTATTGCACTCATAACAGCAACATTAAAGCCTATGAAAATGATTTTGTCAATACGACAAATTTGCCCCTGAATAACTACAACCCCTGTTTGAAACCTGCTTAATAATCAACTAAAAAGATAAGTTTTCCATTAATGTAATGACACAGCCTTTCTTATAAGTTATAATAATAAACACTTCTTACCGAAGAAAAAATCAAACAGGAGTAAACTCTTATATATGGATAGAATAACCGTTGGAATAATCGGCTTTGGAACAGTAGGAACCGGGGTTGCAAAAATTCTTTTACAGGGAGAAAAAGAACTGGAAAACAGAGCCGGGCTTCCGGTAAAATTAAAATATATTGCAGATTTGGATACAACAACAGATAGGGGAATAAAACTGCCTGAAGGAATGCTTATCCCGGATGCAAACAAACTGATAGAAGACCCGGATGTAAACACCGTTGTAGAAGTAATCGGCGGTGAAAATCCAGCCCAGACTTTTATAAAGAAAGCCCTTTCATTGGGAAAGAATGTCGTCACCTCCAATAAAGAGGTTATAGCAAAGCATTTTGTGGAATTTACGGAACTGGCAAAAGCAAACAACTGTACAATTCTTTACGAGGCTGCTGTAGGTGGGGGGATTCCGGTACTCCATGCGGTGCGTAATTCCCTGGCAGCAAACCGGATAGAAAAAGTATTCGGAATCGTAAACGGCACAACAAACTATATTCTTTCAAAAATGACATCAAGCGGTGCGGATTTTGCCGCCACACTTAAAGAAGCCCAGAAACTTGGATATGCAGAAGCAGACCCAAAGAATGATGTGGAGGGCTTTGATGTTGCCTATAAACTGGCCATCCTGGCTTCGTTGGCTTTCAGGTGTCATGTAGATTATAAAGAGATATACCGGGAAGGCATTACAAAAATTACCGCCAAAGACATAGCAGACGCCAGGAAATTCGGTTACACAATAAAAATGGCAGCAATAGGAATAAATCACGGGGATTCTGTCGAACTTAGGGTTCACCCGGTTATGGTTGAAAATTCCCACCCCCTTTCTTCCGTAAATGATGTATTCAACGCGATTTATATCAGGGGGAATTCCCTGGGGGACTCAATGCTTTACGGACGGGGTGCCGGCGAACTGCCAACAGCATCTGCAGTAGCAGGCGATATCATGAACCTTGCTTTCAGGGCAAAAGAAGGTTTTCAAAAAGACACTGACTTTAACCTCAAGGAAATAAAGATTCTTCCTAGAGAAAAATGCGTAACAAGTTTCTTTATAAGCTGTTTGGTAAATGATGAAAGCGGAGTTCTGGCCGCCTTGGCTTCGATTTTATCCCAAAAAGGAGTAAGCATCAGAAGTATGCAGCAGGTTTCGGCAGAAAATAACTGTGCTGCCATTACCTGCATAACCCATCCTGTAGAGGAAGGAAAAATGGATAATGCCATTGCCGAAATAAAAGAGCTTCCAAATGTAAGGGAAATTTCATCAATTATAAGGGTTGGCTTGGGTCAATAAAAATTAAATTTGTCAAATATCAAGAAAACCAAAGTAAATGCAATGTGAATAAATTGTAAAAATTTATCATTTCCCTTTTATTTATAATTTAATGTGCTATAATGTAGTAAGATTTTGGAGGAAACCATGGAAAAAACCAAAAGCCAGACACAGCAAATTGAAGACGATGTTCTTGATACAGGTAAGATTTACTGTGCCAACTGCATTAACTGCAAATTGGTTCCGGCTCCGGCCGACAGCTCAGGACAATTTTATCTTAGAGTCCGGTGTACAGCAGGGAAATGGAAAAAGAAGCTGGGAGAAGAAAAGCTATACAAATACTGTACGGTTTCGCGGAGGAGCATTGACTACTGTGATTCCTACGAAGACATGGGAGAAAGCCAGGAGTTTATGAGGGAATTAAGGCGGTCCCTGCCTGTAAAAGACGAACTGTACAGCTGACAACGGGGTATTATGAAGAACAACTTATTTTCAATTTTGTTTTTGTTAACGGCAGTGTTTGCCTTTGCAACCGGCTGTGCTACAGGCCCGGAAGTAATACCGGAGGATGCAAGCGTGGCGGAGCTTATACAGTACGCACAGACAAGTATAGACAACGGCAAACCCGGAAAAGCCAAAGAGTATCTTTATACTGTACTGGAGCGGTATCCGGATGATATGGAGGCTGTCTGCTGTGCTGAGTATGAGCTTGCCCATATCGAGGTCAAAGCAAAAAACTGGAAAAAGGCGGAGGAGCTTCTTACAAATCTTTTGGACAGATACGAGGCTGATACTGAGGAAACACTTCCAAGAGCCTACAGGATTCTTGCAGAAAACGACTTAAAGAAAATAAAATAACCTGCCTTTTTTTACATAAGAGCTGCAACACAGGTTGCGGCTTTTTTTATATAAGCCTGTATTTGAGAAACAAGGTAAAATAAGAAGAATACTGCCCTACATTTTCTGCAGTATCGTAAAAACCCCACTTGTTGTAAATAATCCAGGAAACGCCTGTAGAGATTTTTTCCGTAAGTTTATAGTCAAAATCAACACTATTTATATTTATCAGTGTAAAACCTCCTGAACCTTTTTCCGGGACAGAAGAAGAAATCGTAGTCATACCATAAAGCACAGAGGACAACCCGAAATTTCCCCAGTTAGGTTTAAGAAAATTCAAAGAGGTTTTAAAATTAAACCCAGTACCCAAGTCATAATCCCGGCGTTCTTCCCCGGTTATAGGTTTGGGAATTTCACCTGATCTGAAATAATAATAATCCGAAGCCCCCATAACAAGATAATTAAGGTGTGTGCTGTGGGAAAAAAACCATGTTTTGTTAATGGGCATAATCTGTTTTAAAGTAAGTCCGATACTATTGGCTGAGAGATTTATTCTTTTTCCAAAAATAAAATCATAATGCAGCCCGAATCCGGCGGTAGTATAAACATTTTTTCCCCAATCCGGGGCCAAGGACCACAAAATCCCGTCAGAGTTAAAAAACACCGCATAATAATCACGGGCAAGATCAGCCTTCAATGATAATTCAAACTGGTCATAGGGCGTCTCAACCTTGTTCCCAAAAGGATTACCATAAACAAGATCCAAACCTCCTCCGATTGAAAAAGGAAGCAACTCATTCTGAGCCCTTCTTTTACTGTTAAAAAAATAATCGGATGTATTAAAAACACCGGTGGAAAAACTCACATCGGTATAAAGGATTTCACCCCTTTCCCTTGGATTTTCAAAAGTCCTTTTTTGCCATAAACCGTTAATGGCATTAAAAGGACCTACAAGAATATTTCCCGGATTTGGTATCTGCTTTGATGAGGAAAGTCTGTGGAGCATTTCACCCAAAGAAAAACCACCCATAGTTGTTACTATTAAGTCATTCATAGAAGGGGTCTCTGTTTCACAAAAAAGTTCCCAGGTTACACTGCCCGCCACAGTGTTAAGAAAAGACCACCATGGATTCAAACCGTTTGAGCGGGCAGCAGTATAATAAAAGGACCCCTGATAAGGATGGCCTATATGATTCACCGAAAACTCATCCTGATCCCACACCCATTTATTGGTAAGATTCTTGTACATTGAATCAAAACTTATCATGGCATAATCTTTTTTTAGTACAAACCGGTTAAACAAAACAAGGGCGGCATTACTAAAAAGCATTTCACCTATAGCCGCGGTAACATAGGGTTTTCCGTCTTTTCCATAACTTTCAGAGACCTCCTTTGTTTCGGCGGCGGGAGATTCCGGTTCTATTTCAATATCCTGAGGAAAAATATAACTGCACACAAAACAAACAAATAATGTAAGGCCAAGTTTTCTCATTTTAAATCCGCCCTGTTTTTTTTAATCTTGACATCAAAATTATATAATATATTATACAAAAAAACAGGCTTACAATAGCAGAAACAGGGACGGCAAGACTAATATAAAACATACCACCTCCGGGCATAATGCTAAAAATATATGATAATGGAATTCGCACGCAAAAGGCAGCAAACAAACCTTGCAGCATAACAAAACGGGTTTTCCCCATTCCGTTAAAAAAACCGACCATACAAAAAGAGACAGCTATTAAAAGATATTCAAACGAACATCCTTTAAGATATACCCGGGTTGAATCAATAACCATGGCATCACTTGTAAACATGGATGCCAGACAATCCCCTTTAAAAAAGGTTATCAAAAACATAATCACCCCGACAGGTACCGATATTCCTTCTGTTATCCAGAATGCTTTTTTCGCCCTGTGATAATTTCCGGATCCAACATTCTGGGCAACAAAAGCAGATAAGGCAGACATAAAAGAAACCGGAACTATGGACAAAAATACAAACAATTTCTCTGCAATACCAATACTTGCAGACGCGACCAAACCTATTTTATTTATTATGCTTGTAATTATCAAAAAAGAAATATTTACCAAAAAATCCTGCAAGGCTATAGGAAGACCGACCTTAATAATTTCCCTTTTATAACCGGAATTAGCAAAATTTTGTTTCTCTATCTTGAATGGGAGAGGTTTACGCTTTATGTAAAACAGGGAAAATAAAACACTTCCACATTGGGCAAGAACTGTCGCTACGGCGGCACCGGAAACTCCAAAACCTAGCAAACCTACAAAAATCAAATCCAGGACAATATTAACAACTGAGGCAATTAAAACAAAAATAAACGGAGCCTTGGAGTTTCCCATAGCTCTGAAAATTCCGCTTATTCCGTTATAGGCAGTAATAAATATTACACCTGCGGAACAAATCCGGATATACAAAACTGTCTTATCCAAAGCCTCAGAAGGTACATTCATCAGCATGGCTGCCCTTTTTGCAAAAAAAATCATAAAAACTGTTATTACCAAAGCAATCCAGAAAAATAATTTAACCTCACCACAGATTATACAGCTTCCCTTTTTATAATCCCCGGCCCCTATTACCTGCCCCAAAAGAACAGTAACACCCATTGTCAAACCGGAAATTAAAACTGTAATTGACTGCATAACCTGGCTGCCGGTAGCAACAGCAGAAAGTTCGCTGGCATTTCCGAACAAACCTACAACAGCCAAATCCACTCCGCCATACAAGGCCTGTAAAAGAAGTGCCAGCATCAGAGGAACGGAGAAATGTACCAAAGAACTTAATATTTTACCTGATAAAAAAGAATTTTTTTCCATCTCTTTCATATTTGAATTACCATCCATGTTAGCTTTTAATAATTATTTAAAACGGAAAAAAAAAGCTAATAAGCCTACACTTATTAGCGATAATGTAAAACGAAGTACGCCCTTACGGGGACACCCCCATGGTCGCAAAAAAATTTTAAAGTGTCAATACACAATCCCCAAACCTTCAATGCCCCTTAAGACAAAAAAGGGAAAATTCTTACCACCTGAAGGAAAAGGAGCATTAAACTATTGCGGCATCCCCCCCCTTATAAAAGCCGCCAAAAAGAGATCTTTAATTTTTCTATCCTCAAAAACATATTTATCCTGTAAGTGATTTTTAGGATTTTTCTGCAAGAACACCGGTCCGGAATAAAAGATTAGTCCCTGTTCATCAACTTTATTGCCAGCAAAAAAAGAATATGCTATTCTATCCTTATGTCAGGAAACAGTTTTGGAAAGATTTTCACAATAACAACCTTCGGAGAAAGTCACGGAGGGGGACTTGGCGTTGTTGTGGACGGATGTCCGGCAAATATAGAAATTTCAGAAGAAGACATCCAGAATGAACTGGACAAGCGTAAACCGGGGGTTATTTTAGGAGAAAATGGCAGGGAACTTAGTTCAAAAGCTGTCACAAACAGAAAAGAACCCGATAAGGTCGAAATCCTTTCCGGAGTTTTTGACGGAAAAACCACCGGAACTTCAATAGGTCTGCTGATAAGGAACACGAATCAAAATTCAGGGGATTATTCCGATATAAAAAATCTTTACAGACCGGGACACGGGGATTACACCTATGACGCAAAGTATGGTTTTAGGGATTATAGAGGCGGCGGCAGGGCTTCGGGAAGGGAGACTGCCGCAAGGGTTGCTGCGGGAGCAATCGCAAAAAAAATCCTGCAAAAAGAAGGAATCAAAATTATTGCATGGACAAAGTCTGCCTGTGGAATAGACTGCCGGAACGAAGATTTGTCAGTTATAAACAAAAATCCCGTAAAAGCCTGTGATTTGGATGCAGCAGAAAAGATTGAAGCAAGGATAGAAGAACTCAGAAAAGAAGGCAATTCAGGGGGAGGACTTATTAAATGCAGAATCACGGGGCTTCCTGCCGGTTTAGGGGAGCCTGTGTTTTGCAAGGCAGATGCTCTTCTCTCCCAGGCTGTAATGTCCATAGGTGCTGTAAAAGGCATAGAGTTCGGGGCAGGATTTAAATCCGCATATATGACCGGCAAAGAATGGAATGACCCGTTTTATTCAGAAGAAGAGGACGCCATATATACGAACAAAGGCAAAAGCGGCATGGCTCCTTCCTGCAAAGAAAAAACAAATAATGCAGGGGGAATCCTTGCAGGAATAACAGACGGCTTCCCGGTGGAATTCACAGCGGCGATAAAACCGGTTCCGTCCATTTATACAACACAAAGCACAGTGGATAACTCAGGAAATTCAAGGGAAATTACAATAAAAGGAAGGCATGATGTATGCCTCTGCCCGAGAATAATTCCTGTTATAGAAGCAATGACGGCTATAACTATTGCAGATTTATGGCTGCAAAATAAGATTTTAAATTAGCCTTTGTTTGTGGACTTAATAATTTCGGTTTGCGTTGCAGACAAAAAATATAGTTTTCCCGGATTGTTATATCCGGAACGCCTTATAGGAAAAACATATGGTCAAACAAAGTTTTAAAGGTGGAATCCATCCGCCGGAAAAAAAGGAATTATGCCGGGACAGAATTACTGAAAGGGTATATCCTTCTTCCAACACTGTGTACATCCCTGTAACTCAGGGTGGAAGTCCAAACAGTCCGGTTGTAGCCCCGGGAGATATTGTAAAAAAAGGGCAGATTATCGCAAAATCCGACAGTTTTATGTCTGTACCTGTTCATGCCAGTATATCCGGTACAGTAAAAAAAATAACCAATGTGCTGACCACCGGGAATATTGACAGACAGGTAATTGTAATCGAGGGAAATCCGGATGAAAAAGAAAAGTTTCTTTCAAAAAGTGAAGAAGCTTTTCTTCCGGTAATTGACCCTTTTAAATGCCCGAAAGAAGCCGCCTTGGAAAGGATAAAACAGGCAGGGATTGCAGGAATGGGAGGAGCAAGTTTTCCCACCCATGTAAAACTTAATCCTCCAAAGGATAAAACCATAGACACAGTAATCGCAAATGCTGCCGAATGTGAACCTTACCTCACAATCGATGAAAGGACCCTGTTGGAAAATGCCAACCAGGTTGTTGACGGGATAGCAATTGAGATGGAAATCTTAAATGCGCAAAAAGGAATCATTGCCTTGGAAGACAACAAAGAGGATTTGCTTCCTTACCTTGAAAAAGCAATTGCCAAATCTTCCGCAGGAAAGTATATCAGCGTTGTACTTTGCAAAACCAAGTACCCCCAGGGTGGGGAAAAAATGCTGGTAAAAGCCGTATTAAAGAGAGAAATTCCTACGAAAGGACTGCCGGCAGATGCAGGCTGCCTTATTCAGAATGTCGGAACCTTAAAGGCTGTTTCGGATGCATTCAGAAAGGGACAACCTCTTATAACAAGAAGCCTTACAGTTTCAGGAGAGCAGTGTTCAAACCCTAAAAACATCGAAGTTCCAGTCGGAACCCTTGTTGGAGATCTGATTCCGGAATACATAACCCTTTTGCCCGGAGTTTACAAGATTATTTCAGGCGGCCCGATGATGGGATTTTCCATGGAATCAGCAGGTTTTCCGGTTCAAAAAAATACTTCCGGAGTATTGTTTTTGGGGAAATACGACTGTACGGTATCACAAGAAAGCTACTGCATAGGTTGCGGGCGTTGTGTCAAACACTGTCCATGTTCCCTTCCTCCTGTGCTTATGATGCGAAGCCTTGATGGCGGCAATCTTGAAAAAGCACAAAAACTGGGATTAATGGACTGCATGGAGTGCGGAGTCTGTTCTTATGTATGTCCAGCTTCGATAAAGCTTGTCCAAAGGTTCAAAACCGGAAAAGATATAATCAGGGAAAAAATGAGAAAAATGAACAACAAGGAGAAAAAATAATGGGAGAATCAGATAAGAACGAAATTTATATTTCTCCGGCACCCCATATTTCCACGCCGGCAAGAACCTGGCACATAATGCTTGTTGTAATTGTATTGCTCCTTCCTTTGGCCGGATACGGCATTTACCTTTTCGGGTTGCCGGCAGCAATTACCATTGCAGTTTCCGTCTGTGGTGCAGTGGCCTTTGAATCTCTTTTCAGGGCTTTGACAAAACAGGAAAACAGAATAAAAGATTTATCAGCCATTGTAACCGGACTGATGCTGGCAATGGTTTTGCCACCCACAACCCCTTGGTGGGTAACACTTTTGGGTTCTGCATTTTCTGTCATAGTTGCAAAGGAATTTTTCGGGGGACTTGGAGCAAATGTGTTCAACCCTGCATTGGCAGGAAGGGCATTCCTTTTAATGAGTTTTTCACAGCCCCTCACAACTTGGATTATGCCTCTATCCCAGGATGTAATTTCTACAGCAACCCCTCTTGAATATATCAAAATGGGAGACGGAATTTCAAAATTGGCTTCAAGAATGGACTGGGCAACAGACGGGGAAGCATACTGGAATCTCTTAATAGGTAAAACCGCAGGATGCATTGGAGAATCAAATTCTTTACTCATAATCATTGCTTTTATAATTCTTGTATTAACAAGGGTCATTGACTGGAGGGCTCCTGTTGCAATGATAGTAACCTCCATAATCCTTAGCCTAGCTTTTTCTATGAACCCGATTGTTCAAGTCCTTACAGGAGGACTTCTCTTTGGTGCAGTATTTATGACAACCGATTATGCCACAACTCCGGTTACACAGGGGGGAAGGATTATTTTCGGAATAGGTGCAGGACTAATAACCATGCTTATAAGAAAGTTTGGTTCATATCCAGAAGGTGTAATGTTCAGTATTTTGATAATGAACATTTTTTCAGGTTACCTGAACAATATTCTGCCCAGAAAATACGGATACTCTTTAAAGAAGAAGGAAGGAAAGTAAAATGAAGAACATAATAAAGCTGGGTCTTATACTTGCAGCATTTACTACAATTTCCTGTACCGCCTTATCCGTAGTTTACATAATGACAAAGCCGGTTATAGAAAAACACGCAGCAGAAAAACTGGCAGAAAACCTCAGGGTAGTTTATCCCGATGCAGAGGAATTCAGGGATATTACAGATGAGTTTCCGGGCTCTGTAAACGGAACAACCTTTACAACCGTATACCTTGCTGAAATTTCAGGCATTCCTGAAGGAATAGTAATCGAAGCTCAAGGCCCTACTTATGATAAGTCCACCGTGCTTACCGCCCTTACAAAAGAGGGGATAATACTGAACATGAGGGTAACTTCAACATCGGATACAGTTTCCCTTGGCGGAAAGGCCATGAACCCTGAATTTTATACACAATTTTCCGGGATGTCTGCATCAAGCTCTTTCACTGCAGGAAAAGGAATTGTTGCCATTTCCGGTGCAACGATTACAACAAACGGAATCGGTGCAATCGTAAAAGACAGTTGCAACGAAGGAATGAAATATCTTTCAGCCTTAAAAACTGAAGAATCAATGGAAATCCTTCAGACGGAACCAGAGGAAGAAGAAATTATCCCGGCACCGGAAGAAACAGCAGTCAGTCCCGGACAAGAGACTTCCATTCAGGCAGAAATAGGGAGGTAGAAAATGAACAAAAACCTAAATATTTTTACTAACGGAATTATTAAAGAAAACCCGCTTTTGGTTTTAATGATAGGGCTTTGCTCCTCACTTGCCGTCACAACCTCGGTTCCAAACGGGTTGGGCATGGGGGGAGCCATGACATTCGTTCTTTTAATGAGCGAAATAATAATCAGTTTGTTCCGGAAACTTATTCCGGACTCTATACGAATCCCTATTTTTATTGTAGTCATAGCTTCATTTACAACAATTGTTGATTTGGTAATGCAGGCATATCTTCCTGAGTTGTCCCAGTCCATGGGGGTTTTTATTCCCCTGATTGTGGTAAACTGTATAATCATGGGAAGGGTGGAATCCTTTGCCTCAAAAAGAACGATTTTGGAATCAATTCTGGACGCCTTGGGTATGGGAATAGGTTATACCTGGGTTCTTACAGGAATCTCCCTGGTAAGGGAAATCTTGGGAAGCGGAACAGTCTGGGGATATAGAATTTTCCCGGAGGAATACGCCATTGGCTTTTTTGCCGCATCTTCCGGAGGTTTTTTTGTTTTCGCACTTTTTATTGCAGTTAATTCGGCACTTAAAAATATCAGGAATACAAAAAATAAGGGAGGCAGTAAATAATGAATGAGCTTCTGAAAATCTTTCTATCATCAATGCTGATAGACAACGTGGTTTTAATGCAGTTTCTCGCACTCTGCCCCTTTATAGGAATGTCTACAGATGTAAAAAAATCCGTCGGTATGGGCAGTGCAGTAACCTTTGTTATGGTGCTTGCAGTGGCTGTTACATACCCCCTGTACCATTTCGTAATGATTCCTTTAAACCTGGAATTTCTTCAGACCTTGTTTTTTATTTTGGTAATTGCAGCCCTGGTACAACTGGTGGAATTTTATCTGAAAAAATCCCTTCCGGCTTTGTACAGTTCCATGGGTGTTTACCTTGCCCTTATCACTACCAATTGTGCTATCCTGGGTGTAACACTTAAAATGATTACAAATGATTACAATTTTATTGAATCCATAGTTTATGCCCTGGGTTCTGCACTGGGATTTTTGCTGGCACTGTTACTTCTTGCCGGAATCCGGGAAAGAATAGAATCATCCCCCATCCCAAAATTCTTAAAAGGAACCCCGATCCTGTTTGTTTCGGCAGCCCTCATAGCAATGGCAATGAGTGGATTTAAGGGATTAATATAACTTTAAGGAAGGAGAAATTATGAACGAGGCTTTGGAAACTTTTTTTGCAAATCCACAGATAAAAATTATTTTATTTACTGCTGCAGCTTCTTTGACACTTGCTTTGATTCTGGGTCTTCTCCTCGGGTTCTTTAAAAAGCTCTTTTTTGTTAAGACAGATCCTACCATCCAGGCAATACGGGACGCCCTGCCGGGAGCAAACTGCGGGGGATGCGGGTATCCGGGATGCGACGGCTTTGCAGATGCCTGTGCAGCAGGGACGGCCCCTGCAAACGGCTGTGTTGCAGGGGGGACAGAAGTCACAAAAGCTCTTTCTTCCATACTGGGAGTGGAAGCAGACAGCATTGATAGAATTTCTATTCTCCGGTGTCAGGGAAATTGTGAAAATGCAAAACTAAAAGGATTTTATACAGGAACCAAATCATGCCGGGGAGCCAAAATCTCTACCGGAGGTGTTAAGCTTTGCCAATGGGGATGTATAGGCCTTGGGGACTGCGAGAGGGTTTGCCCTTTCGGGGCAATTACCATAGGGGAAAAGGGATTGCCTTTAATCGACAAATCCAAATGCACGGGATGCGGTATATGTGTTAATAATTGTCCCCAAAAGGTTCTCACCCTTATTCCAAGGGATTTAAAAGGAGCCATAGCCTTGTGTTCAAACAACAATCCCGTTAAACCTGCAATTTTAAAAGCCTGCAAAACAGGATGCATAAAATGCGGTAAATGTGAAAAGAACTGCCCTAAAAATGCCATCAGTTTTGAAAAAGGAACTCCTAAAATTGACTATGGTCTTTGCGACTCATGCGGAACCTGTGTGGAAGGCTGCCCTACAAAGGTCCTGGTTTTACTGTAACAGTCTCTTTTCCGGCGGACTGTCCCTCTGTAATGGGACAGTCCCTCTGTAATGGGAGACAATCTGCCGGTAGTATTAAAAGCAGCACCTTTACAGAGCCAGGCTGTCGTATAAAGGAAAAAGAGATTCCAGCTAAGGGCAGTGTTATTTTGATTTTTAAAAGAGGTAAATGTGTCTTTTAAGAAAATTAATCCTGAAAACATAGAAAATATCCGGGGAATGATTTTTATCAACGATGAAATTATGATTAAGGATAATGAATTAAAAAATCTTACCTGGAAAGATTTCCTTATTCCGCTAAAAATCCCGGGAACAGAAGGCTGTATACTTCTTATCGAGGAGGATAAAAGTCCTTATAATGGGGAACAGGTAATTTTCGGCCAATGGAAAAATATAAACCTACCGGAAGGCTACAGACTGGAAAAACTTAAATTTTTTCTCCCGGTAAGTCAAAATCTAATTATAAAAAACCTCTCAAGATACAAATCAATTCTAAACTGGATAAATACAAACAAATTCTGCGGTTGTTGCGGAAGTCCAAACCGGTTTTCTGACAAAGAAGAAGCCCTGGTCTGCTCCAATACTGAATGCGGAAGGATAATTTACCCCAGGATTTCACCTGCTATAATCACATTAATACACAAGGGAAGCAAAATCCTATTGGCAAAACACAATTTACGGAATCAGGAAATTTACACATGCATTGCAGGCTATGTAGAAGCAGGGGAAACAGTGGAAGAATGTGTCCACAGGGAAGTATACGAAGAAGTAGGGCTAAAAATCAAGGATTTAACCTATGCAGGCTCCCAATACTGGCCCTTCCCCGACCAAATAATGTTTGCGTTTCATTGCAACTGGGCGGAAGGAGAAATAAATCCGGATCCTGTGGAGTTGAAGGAAGCCAAATGGTTTGAAACCGGCAATTTACCGGAAAATATTCCTGTTCCAGGTTCCGTTGCCTATAACCTTATCAAGGGTAAATTTTCCAACAAGGCACCGGATTCTTTGCACGGATAACAATCAGAACCCGTTGTAAAAACAAAAAAACCGGCCCCAAAGAACCGGTTTTTGACTGGTCATAACTGATCACCTTGCGTATTCTACAATCCGTGTTTCCCTGATCATGGTAACCTTAATTTTACCGGGATACCGGAGCTCGGACTCTATCTTTTTAGCGATTTGCTGGGCAAGGTCTTTTACCTGAGTTTCGGAAATCTTCTCGTTATTTACCAGGATTCTGAGTTCCCTACCAGCCTGAATGGCAAAAGCTTTTTCGACACCGTTAAAGCTTTCGGCTATGGACTCCAGATTCTCCAACCGCTTTACATAGTTATCAACAGTCTCCCGTCTGGCACCAGGCCTTGCTGCTGAAATAGCATCAGCAATCTGAACAATAACAGCCTCCAAGCTGGCTGGTTCAATGTCACTATGATGGGCTCCTACGGCATTTACCACCAGAGGATCTTCACCCATTTTCTTTGCCATTTCCATTCCAATCTCTGCATGATTCTGATCAGAATCACTTTCAGCACCTTTACCGATATCATGCAAAAGGGCAGCTCTTTTTGCTATATCCCTGTTGGCACCAACCTCGGAAGCCAAAATACTGGCAATCATGGCGACTTCCTTGGAATGGGTCAGAACATTCTGACCGTAACTGGTTCTATAATACAACCGCCCCAAAGCCTTAACCCCGTCCTGGGGAATATTATGGATTCCAAGTTCAAAAAGAACCTTCTCCCCTTCCTCGTAAATTTTCTGTTGTATTTCCTTTGTAACCTTCTGGACAATTTCCTCTATTCTGGCAGGATGGATGCGTCCGTCCATTATAAGTCTGTCCAAAGAAACCTTTGCAATCTCCTTGCGGACCGGATCAAAACATGAAATAACAACAGCTTCAGGGGTATCATCGATTATTATGTCAACACCGGTAAGTGTCTCCAATGTCCGGATATTACGGCCCTCCCTTCCTATTATCCTTCCTTTCATTTCATCACTGGGAAGGTTAACGGTAGCAACCGTGATATCCCCTGTTGTCTCGGTGGCAATACGCTGGATTGCCGTTACAAGGATTTCCCTTGCACGCTTCTCCGCATTCAACTGGGCTTCCTGATCAATTTTGTTCAGAATGACCTGGGCATCGTGTTTTGCTTCATTTTCCAAATCTGAAATTATCAGCTTTTTGGCTTCGGCTGCCGTCAGCCCTGAAATACGCTCCAGTTCAAGCCTGTAGTGCTCCTCCTGAACACCCAAATTCCGCTCTTTTTCGTCAAGAACCTTTTCCCTTTCCTGCAAATCAGAATCCATCTGATTCAGGGTTTCAACCCTCTTATCCAGGGCTTCTTCTTTTTGCTGCATACGCCTTTCATAGCGCTGCACCTCATTTCTACGTTCTCTTAATTCCCGTTCCTGCTGAGTTTTCTCCCGAAGTAGCTCTTCTCGTCCTTGCAACAAAACTTCTTTTTTTTCTTTCTCTGCTTCATTAACAACATCCAGCAAAACTCGTTCAGCCTTTTGTTCAGCTGCAGATAATTGAAATATGGCATATAACCATCTAAATAACCATCCAAGAAAAATCCCAGCAACAGGAAGTACTATTTGTAACCAAATGGGCATACTTTTACTCCATGATAATTGCTGTTATAGTAAAGATATATCGAATATGCAATATTTGTCAAGGACAATCAGTATTTGTTATTTTTCAATATGGTTCATGTTAAGATTACATTGAAAACTGTTCCCCGAGATATATTTTTCTGGCAATTTCGGACTGCAGGATTTCTTCTTTGCTGCCTTCCACCACAATCCTGCCGTCACTGATAATGCACGCCCTCTGGGTTATTTCCAAGGTGTCACGGACATTATGGTCTGTAATAAGAATCCCGATTCCATCCTGGGACAATTTGCTTATGATTTTTTTTATTTCATATACAGCTATGGGGTCAATCCCGGCGAAAGGTTCATCAAGAAGGAGAAAATAAGGGTCCCCTGCCAATGCCCGGGCAATTTCCGTCCTCCGCCTTTCCCCTCCGGAAAGAGTATAAGCCGGTTGTTTGCGGATATGTGAAATAGAAAACCGCTCTATAAGTTCGTCCATTTTATTTTTACGTTCTGCAGGCGTCAATTCCTTACGGGACTCCAAAACTGCAAGAATATTTTTTTCAACAGACAGTTTCCTGAAAATCGAAGGTTCCTGGGGCAGATATGCCAAACCCAGTCTTGCCCTTTTGTACATGGGAAGCCCTGTTATCGAATTTCCGTTCACCAGAACATTTCCAGAAGTAGGTTTATAAAATCCGACTATCATGTAAAACGAAGTGGTTTTACCGGCCCCGTTAGGTCCCAAAAGCCCCATAATCTCACCATTTTTCATGGAAAACGAAATTCCCTTCACCACTTCTTTTTTCCCGAAACTCTTGTGAATATCCCTTACTTCCAGGATGGATTTTCCGGAGTTTCTGCCGCCGGAATCCTCCCCGGTGGGGATTTCCCCGCCGGAGACAGGACCGTTTTTTGCTGATTCACCACCGGGTACAAAACCGGGAACCATCGCCTTTTCAAGGTTTTCCCCGCCCTCTGTGTTTATCCCGCCTTCGTTATGTTCAGAATAGTCCATCATCTGCCGTCCTCCACTGCCGGTAAGGAGTCTCCGTTGCCGGATAAATTCCCCAAGGCATCATTATCCCCCCTTTCAGGACTTCCGCTTCCGCCGGAACCCCCTTCCGGTTCAGTGTCATTTGCCGGTCCGGAACCTGCTGATTTTTCTTCAGCTTGTTCCCCGGAACCGGGATTTTCCGCAACCGGTTTCATTTTATCCCCCAAGTCCGGTTCCGGACTGGAGGAATCCGGATTACTCCGGGAAGCATCTCCGGTTGATGAAGATTTATCTTCTGTCACAGAGCCGGATACATAACCTTCCATTACTATGTCTTCTGTCTTTAAATCTACTGTAATTTTAGAGGCGTTAAAGGTATCCTGCCCCTTTACTACGGTTGGAGCCCCGGTCAACTCCAGCTTGTCCAAAGCCCGGGAGTACACGGCAAAAGACGCCCGGCAGGCAATTTCCTCCTTGAGAATCCTTACATTTATCTGCATTACGGCAGTTTCATTTTTTTTGTCATAGGTGATTATACCGCCTTTTGCAGTAACATTGTTTTTTGTATCTTCCATAACTGCACTGCCTTCCAAAACTGCATATTCCAATTCCCTGTCATATTTCAGCTTGTTGGCAGTAAAAAAATAACCCTCTGTTTCGTCTGCCCCGGAAACATTCCCCGTTGCAACAATGAACCTGGAATTTTTTCCGTTCATCTCTATAATGTCACCACTTATTTCCATACTTCCGGCCTTTACCTTGGCATTTCCCTCCAAGACCGTGGTTCCGGAAGCAGAACTCGACCCTCTCATTTTGTCTGCACTAAAAACTATTTTTTCCTGGGAAAAACCGGAAACAAAACAGAGAATAAAAACCACGGCTGTAAGGATTTTTTCCGGCAAGTTTGTCATATATCATCCCCCACGGTTCCATACTCTGTAGAATCCGGGATATATTCCTGGTTTGATAATTGGGTTTCCTCAGTCTCGCCCATAGTACCGGAAACATCACTTAAAAACAAAAAATCCCCTGTCAGCGAGTCCATTACAAAACCTCTTCCTTCTATAACGGAGTCGTCCCCTTCTATATGCACCATATCATTTGGACTTCCCGCAATGGAATTAGATTCTTTACTTATTTTAAGCCTGGGAGCCTTTATCCGGAGATTATCCTTTACTACCCTTACCTCAACAGGAGAGATAAAAACATACTCTTCCTTGTTCAAATCAGCAGCAAATTCTTCTGCCAGCCCTTCGATATCAACCTCCCCTGATTCACCGTAGGAAACAAACTCTGTATTAAGCCCGGCCCAGGTGTTATCCCCTGAATAATATTCAAGGTAATCTGACTTTACATCAACCGTAGTATTTCCGTTTTCAACCTGCTTTATACCTGCATCAGTCAGAATCATTGCAGGAATATTCTCCGCCGGATTTCCTGAAATACCGTAATCAAGGGAGCATGAGACAAAAAATATAAAGACAAACGATAAAAGCAAAAGGTTTTTCATAAAACAAACTTAGCAGCTTACAATAATCCCTGAACCGGGAATTCAATTATCTGTAGTTTGACAGTTTTTTGTCAAGCCACAATACATTATTTATTGCTGTAAAAAGATTTACCTGAAGCTCAACATCAAATACACCTTGACATCTATTCCGTTGAGTTTTAAATTAGTATGACGGAGTTAGCAAATGACTGATATTCTTGACGACTTGACTTTTGAAAAATTCAGGAAATTAATTTACGATTCCAGCGGAATAACCTTCTCAGATACGAACCGGGCAATATTGGACAGCAGGGTTAAGGAAAGACTCAGGTCTAACCATTTAACGCCGGAGAGTTACTATGAAACCCTGAAGAAAGATCCTGATGAGCTTAAACAGTTTCTTGATTCAGTCACTACAAACCTGACCCGTTTTTTCAGGAATATGCCTCACTTTGAGGCTTTTGAGAATTATGTTCTTCCTGAAGTCATAAAATTCAAAAAAAAGCGTAATCCCTCTGATACAAAGATAAGAGTCTGGAGTGCCGGTTGTTCCACCGGGGAGGAACCCTATACAATAGCAATGATTATGAGGGAAAAACTTCCGGCTCCCTATGTACCGGAAATCATAGCCTCCGATTTATCTCTAAAAAGCCTGATGGTCGGGAAACAGGGTTTTTACCCCAAGAGCCGCATCACTGGAATTCCTGATGATTACCTCAACAAATATTTTACCCCGAAAGGGGACGGGTATCAGGCAAAAGACTCCATTATGGACATAATAAAGTTTGATTACCATAACTTAAAAAATGACTCCGGGCTTAAGAATGTTGATGTTGTATTCTGCCGGAATGTTCTGATTTACTTTGACGAACAGGCACAGGAAGCTACGGTAAACAGATTCTGGGACGCAATGGCTCCCCAGTCATTTTTATTCATCGGCCATGCCGAGTCTTTGTTCGGAATGAAGACAAAATTCGAATTCCTCAAAACCGAATGGGCATGTCTGTATACTAAAAATACCTGATAAATAATTTTTGGATAATATTATGAGTGAAGAAGTTTCAGTTCTTATTGTTGATGACTCAGCCCTTATGCGTAACCTCTTGGGAAGGATAATTGAAAAAATCCCCGGTTTAAGAGTCGCTGACAGGGCTATGAACGGGCGTATTGCCTTGGAGAAAATACCCCTCTGCAATCCGGATATAATTCTCCTTGATTTGGAAATGCCAGAAATGAACGGTATTGCCTTTTTGCAGGAAAGAAAGAGAAGAAATATTGATATACCGGTAGTGGTTTTTTCCAGCATAGCAAGCGAGGGTGCAAAAGTAACAATGGAATGTCTGTCCCTGGGAGCATGTGATTTTATCACAAAACCGGGGGCAACCCAGAGTACTGATTTACAGGAACTGGGGGAACAGCTTAAAGAAATCCTTACTGCTTACGGAAGAAAAAGAAATTTCCCGTCCCCTGCAGTAACAAGAATACCGCCGAAAGTACACACAGCTCCAGTGGTAGAACAAACAAGGAAGGCTGCTGTTTTGACCGACAGGATTGATGTTATTGCCATCGGTATTTCTACAGGAGGGCCCAATGCCTTGAGAAAGGTTTTTTCCGAGATTAACGGAGACCTTAAAATACCGATTCTGGTAGTGCAGCATATGCCGCCTGGTTTTACCAGGGAATTTGCAGAAAGCCTTAATAAAATTTGCCCCTTATCTGTAAAGGAAGCCCAGGAAGGGGACTTGATACAGCCCGGAAGGGTTCTTATTGCCCCCGGTAATTATCACATTGAGGTAGAAAAAAAGCCCCTTGCTTCAGTTGTACATCTTTCTTCGGAGCCACAACGCAATGGACACAGACCATCAGCAGATGTCCTGTTTGAATCCGTCGCTAAAGTTTATAAAAGCAATGTTCTTGGTGTAATCATGACAGGAATGGGGAAAGACGGTGCAAAGGGTCTGGGTGACATCGTAAATAACGGGGGGATAAGCCTTGGCCAGGACGAGAGTTCCTCTGTGGTTTACGGAATGCCCAAGGCAGCCTATGAAATGGGGTATGTAATGAAACAGGTTAACCTGGACAATATGGCAGAGGCAATATATAAATACGCCTTATCCCCCCGGGCAATTACCGAAAACTAACCCCTTTGTTCCTAAAGCCTGATAATCCTGGAAGCAGTCAGAACCTCGATTCCTGTTTCCTTTATGAGGATATCGTTTTCATAACGGCATCCCCCGTACACAGGATGGTAAAGTCCGGGCTCTAATGTAACCACCATTCCTGGATTAAACACCTTTTCGACCCCGGATTTATCACGGACAAAGGGTGATTCATGGATTTCGAGACCAATACCGTGCCCCAAACCGTGGGGCATTCTGCGTTTGTGTTTTTTAAAGAAAGTGTCTACTTTTTTTGCAGGTAAGCCTACAGGGTTGCCTGCCTTATAAAAAGAAAGGGCCAACTCATAGGCTTCCTGAATCAGTTTTAACTGTTGTTCCTGCTCCGGCAAAAGGGTTCCTGTTGCCACTGTTAACGTAACATCGGATGCATATCCATTATAAGAAACCCCAAAATCCAAAATTGACAGCCCTTCACTTCCAAAACTTCCTGTGGTAAAATTTGGAAAAGCATGAATCCCGTAGCTCCGGGAAGGGCCAGCGGCCAAAGTCTGAAAGGATAACCCTTCGCATCCTGCATTACGGGCTTCTTTTTCAATCAAAAAGGCAATATCACTTTCAGAAACTTCCTTGCCGGTTTTGAGTTTTTTTTCAATCTTGTCTATTATCTGGTTTGTAATCCTGCATCCTTCCCTGATAATCTCCAGTTCAGTTTCATCCTTTGTTTCCCTCATTTCCCGGACAAAGGCAGAAAGCCCGTTGCTTCTGCACAAAACATCATAATTCGAAAGGGAATCCACATATTCGAGAAAAACAGGGTAAGGCGTTCTTTCAGAAATTTCAATAGCAGAATCCTTTCCCAACCTAAAAGCTTCAATTCCGAATTTCACTGCATTTTGTACATTCCGGCCGAAATCATCGTATGGAATGACTTTCCCCGTAAAGGCATATTTCGAAGCAAGGTTTATATCCCAAGGAAACAAAATACTGTCCCCCCTTGCCGATACCAATAGGACACCGTCAGAGGGCAATCCGGAAAAATACCTGACCCCGGGGTCCCTGTGGGATTCTGAATCCTCAAAAACCACCATTGAAATTGACTGGGAATTCATCCAGTCCAAAAGCTTCGCTATCCTTTGTTCAAACATTTACTTCTCCCGATTGCTCTTTTGATTATACAATAAGCCATTAAATTTGATAAACACACTTAAAAGTTAAATTCTTTTCCCGATAAAAACAAATTTATATACAGGTTTTTCATTTTTTCTTTCCCCTTAAAATCATTTTTTTGGCCTGAATAAATACAGAATCTTTTGTTATCACCAACAGAAAAATCCCTGCACAGGCAAAAACCAAAGCAGAAAGCAAAACCGGAATTCCCTGGACTGCCACCCGGGATAAAAAACCTCCCGAAAAATTTTCCCCAAGTTTAATAAATATGGGTTTTAAAAAATAAACAGGAACCGAAGCTACCAAGGAAAACAAAATCATTTTCAAGCCATAAAGAATAGTATCCTTTATCAAAAATCCCACAGAAAAATTTCTGTTTTTCTTCATATAAAAAAACAAAGCAATTGTATTGGTAAAACTGGCAAAAGAAAGGGCAAAGGCTATTCCCTTTCCTTTATATGTACCTGCCAAAAGCACCGCAACACCGATATTTACTGCAAATGAAATTATTCCTGCAACAGTGGGAGACTTTGTATCCTTTTGGGCATAAAATGCCGGGGCTATAATCCTGTTTAGGGCTATAAAATAAAGTCCCGAAATATGCCAGACAAAAGCATCCATAGTGAGATTTACAGAGTCCCGGGAAAACGCATGGCCCTGGAAAATAAGGGAAATAATATTTTCACCTAAAAGCAGGCAATAAAAAGTAACAGGAATAGTTATAAGGGCGATAATATTCATGCTCTTTTTTAAAGTGGAATTAAAGTCCTCCCACTGCTTTGAATAAGCGTAACTGGTTAAGTCCGGAAGGAGGACAGTGCCTATGGAAACAGCAAAGATTCCCAGAATCAATTCCTGGATTCTTAGAGAATACTGGAGACTGGAAACAACCCCTGGATCAGAATGACCTGCAAGGGCAGAAGAAACCACATCATTAAGCTGGTAAGCTGCCATACCAATGATGGTTGGAGCTATAAGTTTTAAAACAGTGCGGGTGCCCTTATTGCAAAAAGCTTTTTTAAGACTTACAAATGAAAACCTTATTTTCCGCCTTAAAATAAAAGGGAGTTGAAAAAAACACTGGACAGCTCCTCCAACCACAACTCCCAGCGCCATTGCCCGTGCAGGATTTTCCATTCTTTTATGCAGCAAAAGTGTAAAAATAATAACACAGGAATTAAACAGAACAGGAGTAAAACCGGAAGGGGAAAAAACTTTTACACCGTTAAGAATTCCCTGAAAAAACGCAGCCAAGGAAATAAAGAAAAGATAGGGAAACATAATCCGGGTCAACAGGATACTTTCATCGGAAATTGTCCCGAAAACAGGAACTATCAACGGTGTAATCAAAATTCCTATAACCACAGTCAAAGATACAAGAAAAGTTAGGAGTGTAAAAAAAGACGACAAAAACTCCCTTGTGCTTTCTCCCTCAACACCGCAGGCGTTTTTTTTATCTTCTTCAAGATATTCCTTGAATGTAGGGATAAAGGCAACAGAAATACTGTTTTCTGCAAAAAGCCGCCTTAAAAGATTGGGAATCATAAATGAAATCGTAAAGGCATCAGCAAGGGCAGTTGTTCCTAAGAAAGCTCCTTTAACGGCTTCCCTGATAAGTCCCAAAATCCTGGACATAAGGGTCAACAAAGAAAGCATTGCCCCGGATTTAACCAGTGAATTTCCCTTTGTTTTTTTTACAGGACCGGGGTCAATAATATGTTCAGTAAATTCTTCTGTTTTTCCGGACATATAGAGAATTTCCTTTTAATATTTTCTTTTTATTCTGTTACATTTACAGCCTATGCCACTCCATAGTAACACATTTTGCCAGTATAATACACAACCGGAGGTAAATAAAATTTTCTTTTCCGATAGTTGAGGTTTTTTACCTTATGTTATAAGTTTATTGTAGTTTCACCGGAGAAGCCAATGGTTAAATCAAAAATTTGTCTTTGCCTGACAGGAAAGACACTGGACGAAGATATCCGATATGTTAACAAATACAGGGATTTTATTGACCTTGTAGAGCTGAGGGCAGACTGCCTGACAGAAGACCAACAGCTTAAAATCAGGGAATTTCCCCAAATGATTGATGTTCCAGCTATACTTACCGTAAGGCGTAAAAGTGATGGTGGAAACTTTTCCGCCGGGGAAGGTTCCAGGGCCATAATTATGGCAAAAGGGCTGGCCTATGCCAATCTTGATAAAACAAAAAACTTTGCCTATATCGATTTGGAAGACGATTTTAATGTCCCCAGCATAGAAGAAGCCGCAAGGGCATTCGGTATAAGGATTATCCGCTCATTTCATAACATTACAGGGCCGGTGCAACATATTGAATTTAAAATTCAAGGTATGTCCCGTTTTAATGACGAGATTTACAAAATTGCCTTTAAGCCAAACAGTTTAAGTGATGTAACCCGCCTGTTTAAAGAAGCTGAAAAACTCGAAAAAAAAGACGTTATTCTGATTGCCATGGGAAGCTTTGGTTTTGCCACAAGGGTTTTGTCCGGTAAGCTCAATTCTTTTATAACATTTACATCCCCAAGCCATGAATCAGGTGCATTGCAAGCTGCACCGGGACAAATAGATCCTGAAACCCTGTGCAAACTGTATAACTTTAGAAACATAAACGAGGACACAAAGATTTTTGCAGTAACGGGATTTCCCCTTGCAGCAACAAAAAGCCCGTTGATTCATAACAAGGGGTATCAGCTGGCAGGAATTAATTGTGTATATCTGCCTGTACCCGCAGCAAGGCCGGAGGAGATTCTGGACTTTTCTTCTGCATTGGGAATACTGGGATTATCAGTAACTGTGCCCCATAAAGAAACAATAATGCCCTTTTTGGACGATATAAGTCCATCTGCAATAAAAATTGGTTCCTGCAATACCATTTTCAGAAAGAACGGGAAACTTTACGGGACAAACACTGATGCAGACGGATTTTCCAAGGCCCTGCTGGATTTTTTGGGAAGAAAAAACTTAAAAGGAATGAAGATTTCAATTATTGGAGCCGGTGGAGCTGCAAAAGCTGTAGCTTACGGCGTTCATGCCCTCCGGGGAAAAGCATGTATATTCAACCGCAGTCTTGAAAAAGCAAAAAAACTTGCCTCAGCTTACGGCTTTAAGTTTGCCTCATTGGATATTTCTTCTTCAAGCCTGCTTTCCAAATACTCTGATTTAATCATTCAGACAACACCAATAGGAATGCTTCCTGAGCCTGACAAGGATCCTATTCCGTTTTACTCATTCAAGGGCCATGAAATTCTGTATGACATAATCTACGAGCCATCTGAAACGAAAGTTATGAAAAGGGCCAGAGATGCAGGGTGCAGGGTTTCCAACGGATTCAGCATGCTGGCCCACCAGGGTGCACTTCAATTTGAGCTTTTTACCGGAATGCAGTACCCTATAGACAACGGTCTGCTGGAAAAAATTACAAAGGAAAAATAAGACTATGAACCAAAACGAACAAAAAAAACTTGTAGCTGAAAGGGCAATAGATACACTTATAGAAAGGAAACTCATATTTTCGGGAATGAAAATCGGTCTCGGAACCGGAAGTACGGCAATTCCAGCTGTAAAACGGCTTGCAGAAAAAATCCGGTCGGGAATTATAAAAGACATTAAGGCTGTTGCAACAAGCTTCCAGACATCCATTTTGTGCGAAGAACTTGGAATCCCGGTTTATTCCATGAACGGGAATAAAATACAGGGCGAACTGGATTTGGCCATAGACGGGGCTGACGAAATAGACCCGGCCGGAAACCTGATAAAAGGTGGGGGGGCAGCCCTTCTTTTGGAAAAAATTGTTGCTTATAATGCCCGCAAATACATTATAGTAGCAGACGAAACCAAAGTTGTTCCCCATTTAGGTACAAAATTTCCCCTGCCTGTGGAAATTATTCCCGAGGCAAGAATTTCTATTATCAGAGAAATAGAAAAACTTGGCGGAAAGGCTGTTCTCAGGGAAGGTGTAAAAAAATGCGGTCCGGTAATCACCGACAACGGAAACCAGATATTGGACTGTCTTTGGGAACCCGAAAAAGACGGAACTTCACCGGTAAATCCTCCCGAAATTGAGGACAGAATCAACAGCATCACCGGTGTAGTAGAAACAGGATTTTTTACCAAAAACAAACCTTCAATCTTTATTGCCCGCTCTGACGGTACTGTGGAAGAACGCTGATGTTTTTGCAGCTGCCCTGCGGCCTGGCAGAAAAATTCGGCAAGGAAATAATGGATTCCATGGAAAATTCGGGATCCCTTGTTTTTTCCGGGGATGAAACACTGAAAAAACAGTATTCCACAGACTGTCTTTTTGAAGAATATGGAGGACAGATGTTCGGCTGCCTGGTTTGTGTAGAAGGAAATTATCCCCAGGAAGCAGAAAGATATTGGAAGGCCTTTTCCAGACATGTAAAAGACAAAAACGCTCCATTGGAAAGCCCGGAATGGGGAAATCCCCAGATTACTGTTTTAAAGGCTTTTTCAGGACAGTTCAACGGTAACTGGAGGGTTCCCGGCTGGGTCCCGCCCTGTCTTGATACCGAAAAATACAGGGCGGAAAGCCTTGTAACAGACCCTAAAATACACGGACTTACAGACAAAATCCAAAAATACCAGAAATCAGAAAACCCGGAGGAAAAAAGTAAAATCCCGGAATTAAAGAAAGAACGTAGAAATCTTTCAAGGGAATGCCAAAGGCGGATAAGCAGGATGTACAGCTACACTTCTATATCCGGCAGCGAATTTTACCAGATTGATTTTCCGCCAACCGGTACGGGAGACTGTTGTGCTCCCAAACTTTTAAATTACGCATTTAAAAACAACCTGAGACCGGTAAGCCTTGCAGAATTCTACTTTGGAAGGGAAAACCGAAAAGGAGATAGAAAGCACGGAGCTTTTTATACACCATGTGACGAAAAATGCCGTTTTATTCTTCCAAAACTTTTAGGGCTGGAAATCTTATATTTTGACTCCCAGATAATTGTGGTAGACAAACCATCAGGGCTTCTTTCCGTTCCAGGAAAAGATATGGAAAATTGTGATTCCCTGACATTCAGACTCAGATATCTTTTTGAAGGAGAAAATCTGCTGAATTCCGGTTTTCCGGGAATAATTCCACAGCCTTCTGTACACAGACTTGATATGGATACTTCAGGAATTTTGGTTTACGCAAGAACAAAAGAAGCCCACAAAAAACTTTCTATCCAATTTCAGGAAAGAAAAGCAGTAAAAGAGTACACGGCCCTTTTAAGAGGGCGTCTTCCGGAAAAATTCCGCTCCCCCGGCAGTGGAATTCCGGGAGGAAAAATTGAATTTCCCATAGGTGTGGACAAAAACAACCGGCCCTATCAAATCTATGACCCAAAAGAAGGGAGAAATTCTGTTTCCCGGTGGGAACTGGTAAGAGAGTATAGGTTAAAAAGATCTCCGGAAAATACAGGGGAAACGGAAAACGGACTTTGGAGAACTAAAGTAAGGTTCTTTCCTGAAACAGGAAGAACCCATCAGCTGAGGGTTCACTCTGCCCACAGTATGGGACTTTCCACCCCAATTATCGGGGACAGACTATACGGATACCAGAATCCGGGGGAAAGGCTATGCCTCCATGCCTCAAAAATAAGATTTGTTCATCCAATTACGGGAAAAATCATGGAATTTACCAGTTCCGAGCCATTCTGATATTTGTGGCACAGAGCTTCGTTTTGGCTGCTTTTTAAAAAGCAGGAAAATTCTACTTTTAATAAAGTAGACAAAATATAAGGGAGAGGGGAAACCAACGCTTTCGATGCGAAGGTTTCCCCTCTCCCTTAGACCCTCACCTCTTCCTTACACCGACCAGGGGGCACCCCTGGACCCCTAAACCTTTTTTGTGGCACAGAGCTTCGCTTTTGCGGCACAGAGCTTTGCTTTTGCCGCCTTTGCAATCAGGTTTTGCCAAAGACACTGCGTTTCTCTCTGCAAAGGCAAAAAGCTCCAGAATTCGGCATTCGCCGAATTCTGGGACTGTACGCCGGTTTCCTGTTTTACCAACGCCTTGTGCCAGAACCCGAGAATTCGACGAAGCCGAATTCTCGGACTGTTTGCCGGTTTCCGCCTTGGTATGCGTTTTTGCCTTTGATACCGGCGGTCTGGGGCTTTGGCTTGAGGCTTTTGGGAGGTCAAGGTTTTATAGGTGCCAAAGCACCCCTGGACCCCCTATGCCGTGCTTTGTGGCACAGAGCTTCGCTTTTGCCGCCTTTGCAATCAGGTTTTGCCAAAGACACTGCGTTTCTCTCTGCAAAGGCAAAAAGCTCCAGAATTCGGCATTCGCCGAATTCTGGGACTGTACGCCGGTTTCCTGTTT
>JADIMM010000005.1 GCA_017694795.1 Candidatus Gallitreponema excrementavium | reverse complement strand
TTTTCCGATTTTTTCCGTATTATCGGGGGATTCTTTTCGTCATACAGGATTCTCAAAAAACGTTCCCCGGTTTTGTTATTTTCAAAGGGGGGCTTTGTTTCTGTTCCTCCATGTATTGCAGCCCGTTTTCTTAAAATTCCGGTAATAACCCACGAATGCGATGTAACCCTGGGTCTTGCAAATAAAATAAATTCATTATTTGCAAAAAAACTTTTGCTTTCATTCAGTAGAACATATGATTTCTTGTCGGTAAAAAACAAGGCAAAAGCTATTGTTACCGGTAATCCTGTGAGGAAAATCTTTTATAGTGCTGATAAAACAAGAGGCCTCGAATTCATAGGTAAATTCTATGATATTTCAAAAAACAAACTGCCGGTTGTTCTTGTAACAGGAGGCAGCATGGGGGCTAAAACTCTTAATGAACTTATAGAGTCAATTTTACCGGAGATTCTTGATTATTGTGTGCTTGTCCATCAAAGAGGTAAAGGGAATCTAAGCCCGGTTTCTTATCCTGGGTATGTCCAGCTTGAATTTATAACAACACAAATGGCAGATCTTCTTGCAGCTGCGGATATTGTTATTTCAAGAGCCGGTTCGAATTCAGTTTGGGAAACGGTAACCCTTGGGAAACCGGTGATATTGTTGCCATTGGAAGGTTCCGGCACAAGAGGCGACCAGGTAGACAACAGCCTGTATATTCAGGAATCAGGTTGTGGTATTATGTTGTCTCATTATGCAAAAGATGAGAAATTTTATCCCACATCTGAAAATTTAAAAAGAATACTTCTTGATTTATTGGGTAATCCTGAAAAATTAGGCATAATGTCTGAGAACGCCGGTAAAATTATTCCGGAAAACCCGGCTGCCATTATTGCTTCAATAATTTTGGAGAACGAAAAATGAACATTGCACCATTAGATATAGTTTTCATCATCATTTTATTGCTTATGACAGTCAGGGGAGTCATAGTCGGATTTGTAAATGAATTCTTTTCCAAGGCTGCCGTAGTTTTAGCACTCCTTGCCTCAGTCGTTCTATATAATTCCTTTACTCCTGTGGTAAGGAAAATAACCAATTCCGCTATCATACCGGAAATAATTTCATTTTTAGTAATTTTTCTTGTGGTTTATATTCTTGTCAAAATCCTGCAAAAAATCACAGCTTCTTTTTTTGAGAATGAATCCATGGCAGCCCTGGACCGGGCTTTGGGACTTTTTCTCGGTATTATCGAGGGGCTTGTAATAATCGGAGCTGTAATTGCATTAATGGATATTCAGAAATTTTTTGATTTAAGCTCCATTACACAAGGAAGTTTCTTTTACAGAATTTTCAGTCCTTTTGTTTCCGAAGCTGTAAATCTTACAGGAAGTAAAATCAGCCTTTTAGGCAATTTTGAGGTAAAAAATAAAAATGTTTGAAAACCTGCTGCACCAACCAGTATCAGATTTATTGAGGGAAGATATCCTTTCCAATAATTTGCCTAATTCTATTTTATTTAACGGTCCTGAATATTCAGGAAAAACCACCGCAGCATTGGAACTGGCCAGGGTTATTTCCTGCCAGGGTAACGGAGACTGGACATGTAAATGCAGTTCTTGCATAAAACATAAATTGTTAAGTCATCCTGATGTTCTTATTACAGGAAGTCAAAACTGTCCTTTGGAAATACGTGCTTGTGCCGGAACTTTTCTAAAAACCAGGACACAATCTACTTGTTTTTTGTTCGTAAGAAGTGTTAGAAAACTTATCCAGCGTTTTAATCCTGTTTTGTGGGAAGAAGAAGAATCAAAGATTTCAAAGGCTGCAGGAATAATAAACGGAATCCAGAATAGTCTTGAAGAACTTAATCCTTTGGGTGTCTTACCGGATGGTGATTCGTTGGATAAAATGGTCAGGGGAATTGTTTCTGATTGTGAAAAGATTAATTCTGATTTTCTGCCAAGGCAATTACCGGTAAATCAGGTAAGAAAAATTTCTTTTTGGGCCCACAGTGCACCGGTTGGAAAGAAAAAGGTAGTAATTATTGAAAATGCAGATGAAATGGCAGAAAGTGCAAGAAATGCCTTTTTAAAACTACTGGAGGAACCTCCAACAGATCTGGAAATTATTCTCCTTACTACCAAACGTGGTTCAATAATGCCCACAATTTTGTCAAGGGTAAGGACCTATTCTTTTATCGACAGGTCAGTGGAGCAGGAAAATGAAGTTTTGAACCGTGTTTTTCATTATTCTCAGGAAGAAAGCTCCGGCTTAAAGTCTTTTTTTTACAGTTACCTGCCGGTTTCATTAAAAGATATAGAAAAAGCTGCTGCTTTGCTGTTGCAGGCTGTTGTAAACCGTGTTATTGATGAAGGTAAAAAACCTTCCCCTGCTATTTCAGAAGGCATCCACTCCGTTCTTTCCGAAGAAGTTTTTTTGAATAATGAGATCCCTGATTTTGATAATGCTGTTCCCGTAATATTTGAAATGCTGAATAAATTTTCTCCTGATTTGATTTTTACACTGTTCATGCAGAAAATCCTATATGTTATTTCCCGAAGTTGCAGACAGAAACAATTCATATCCAGGGACGGGGAAATAGCCGACAAAGCCATGGGAATAATAAGGGAAGCCTACAGATCTTATTCGGTTTACAACATTTCAATTTCAAATATTCTGGAAAAACTGGCTCTTGATATTTTTGATTTATTTTAGGAGGTTTAAAACATGCTTAGGTTTATAAGCAAAGCAATGGAAAAAGTTCATAAGCTGCCTCCGGAACAAATTGTTCAGGTAATTCATTCTTTAGCAGACGAATACGACACCTTGGTTTCCGTTTTGCGCTCAATAAACCAAGGTGTGATAATTTGTGACAAGGATATGAATATTATCCAATGTAATAAAACAGCCGACAGACTTCTGCCAATTACAAGTTTTATTTCTTCGGGACAGAAAGTTTGGACGGCTATTGATGATGATGCAATTTCCACATGGATACGGGAGACTCTTTTACAACAGAAAAGTGTTTCGGATAAAGAATTTACAGTTGAAACCAAACAAGGTGAAAAAATCATTTCCCTTGAGATAATCCCACTTGTAAGATATTCCACTGTGACAGGAACTGTAATTACTGTAATTGATGTGACTGAAAAAAGAAAAAAAGAAGTCAAACTCCGCAGGGCTGAAAATCTGGCAAGTCTCACCAATCTAGCAGCAACTGTTGCCCATGAGATAAAAAATCCTCTCGGGGCAATAAGTATCCATATCCAGCTGATTCAGAAATGTTTGGGAAATGTTGAAGGAGAAGGGAAAAAAAACATTGAAAAATATCTTTCCGTAATAAATGAAGAAATTGACAGGCTGAACAGTATTGTAGTTAATTTTCTTTACGCTGTACGCCCATTGGATGCCGAGTTGAAACCAGGGGATTTAAATAAATTTCTTAAAGATATAGCCGGTTTTTTCAGGCCGGAATTGGAAAGTGAATCTATTACATTGGAGATAAAGCTTTCCCAAGATTTACCTGAAATCAATTTTGATGAGAGATTACTGAAAATAGCAGTAATAAACCTGTTAAAAAACAGTAAAGAGGCTCTTAAAAGTAAAAAAAACGGGAAAATAGTTATTAAAACCAGTTTTGACAGCGATGCTGTATATTTAGATATTTCTGATAACGGAAGCGGAATGGACGAAGAAACCTTGAAGAAAATTTTTGATCCGTATTTTACAACAAAGGCCGAAGGATCCGGGTTGGGGCTTCCTCTTACATATAAAATCATCAAAGAACATGACTGTGAAATAAAGGTAAATTCAGAGTTGTGCGAGGGTACAACATTTACCATTTCATTCCCTATACCTCAAAAAACCATCCATCTGATTGAAGCCGGAGAAAAAAATGAAATTCAATATTCTGATAATTGACGATGAAAAAAACATCCGAGAAGGGCTTGGTGCAGCCCTGGAAATGGACGGATATACGGTTTTTCTTGCTGCTGACGGAAAACAGGGTTTGGAAATCCTTGAGAGAGGTGATATAGATCTTGTTATAACAGATTTAAAAATGCCTGAGGTTTCAGGTGAAGAAATTCTGGCTAAAGTAACAGGTGAAACTCCGGGGATACCGGTAATTGTACTTACAGGCCATGGTACTATTGACAGTGCAGTAGATGCCATGAGAAAAGGTGCTTACGACTTTCTTACAAAACCAGTAAATCTTGACAGACTTTCCCTATTGGTTAAGCGGGCGTTGGAAAGACGGGAAATTTCCCTCCAAAATTCGGTTTACAGAAAAGAAATAGAAGGAAAAACGACTTTTGAAAATATGATTGGAAAAAGTCATGAAATTCAAAAGGTTTTTGATCTTGTAAAAAAGGTTGCGCCATCGAAAGCATCAGTATTGATTACTGGTGAAAGTGGTGTCGGAAAGGAAATGATAGCCAATGCACTTCATAATCTTTCTCCCAGGAAAGATAAGCCTTTCATTAAAGTTCACTGTGCAGCCCTGTCGGATTCACTTTTGGAAAGTGAATTGTTCGGACATGAAAAGGGGGCTTTTACCGGAGCCATAGCCATGAAAAGGGGACGGTTTGAACTTGCCCATGAAGGTACAATTTTTTTAGATGAAATCGGTGAAATAAGTCAGAATGTACAGGTCAAGCTTTTGAGAGTAATCCAGGAAAGAAAATTTGAAAGGGTCGGGGGAGAGGAAACCCTGGATGTAGATGTAAGGATTATTGCTGCCACCAACCGGAATCTTGAAGAAGAGATAAAAAAAGGAAATTTCCGGGAAGACTTATATTACAGGCTGAATGTCGTAAATATCAATGTACCTCCTTTAAGAGAGCGTAAAGATGATATTCCCATAATGGTTAATAACTTTATAAGAAAGTTTTCAAAAGAAAACAACAAAAATATAACAACTGTAGATACAAAGGCAAAAAATGCACTTTATAGTTATGACTGGCCAGGTAATATCAGGGAACTCAGAAATTGTATTGAGGGAGCCGTAGTTATTGCTGAAGGAAGTACCCTCCGGCTTGAGGATTTGCCTCCTGCCGTCAGAAAATCCCAGGAAAATTCTTCCATATCCATTCCGGCTGGAACAGATATGGATACA
>JADIMM010000064.1 GCA_017694795.1 Candidatus Gallitreponema excrementavium | reverse complement strand
TCTCCGGCCCCAATACGGACTTCCCCTGCAAGGCTTTCCTCCGACACGGAAATTTCCTTTTGAGTGATTTTAACTAAATCCATAATTTCTTCTGCCCGCTTTCTGAGAATCATCCCTTCTTCCGTTAGAGTAACCCTCCGGCTTCCCTTTGTCCCACGGATTAAAAGTTGCTTTCCCAATTCATCTTCCAAATCTTTCAGCTGAATTGACAAGGTCGGTTGTGAAACATGTAAAAACTCCGCGGCAGCCGAAATATTCTGTTCCCGTGCCACAGCAAGAAAATAGTTCAATACCCGTAATTCCATAAGGCCTCCTGTTTATAAATGTATAGTATTTATCTATGATAACCTATTATAAATAAGTATTTGCTATAATAAATAATATTATTTATAGTTTCAATATATAAGATTTACTTTTTCCTTTTTTTTATAAAAAGCTGCAAAACCGTTATATCAGGAGGTCAAACATGATACATGATTTTCATAAAATCAAAATTTTAAACTGTTTCATCTTAATCCTTTATTGCATATTTTTATTTTCTGCTTGTACTGAAGAAAATAACAGGGTACAAAAAATTTCAAATGCAACCATAGCAAATACGGAATTCGAAAAAGAAGATATTATGAACATTGAACAAAAAACAGAAACAGAGCAAATCATTATTTCTTATGAAAATTCAAATTCCAAAATAAAAAAATTAGAAAAAGATTTTTCCTATGTCAGATTCCATGGTGATTACGGATTTGAAGATTTTATTTCCCGGGGAGGAGCTTACTCTGATAAAGAAGTGGTAGAATTCCTGGCAGAAAGATTTACCGGTCTTTCCAATTTAAAAAGTCTGACAGGGGATTCCTTTGGATGCAGCACTATTTCTGCCACAACATCTTCCGGCGAAAAACTTTTCGGACGCAATTTTGACTGGCAAGAATGCGATGCCCTTGTTGTTCTTTCATACCCTGAAACCGGCTACTCATCTGTTTCAACTGTAAACATGGATTTTATAACCCAAAATATAAAAGGAGGTATTCTCGGGATGGCATTTAGTTTTGATTCCGTAAAAACCATAGCTGCCCTTTATGCCCCTTTAGACGGAATGAATGAGGCCGGCCTTGCAGTTGCAGTAAATATGATTCAGGATTCTGCTGCCACAAAACAAAAAACGGGGAAACCAGGGCTTACCACAACTACAGCCGTCAGGCTTCTTTTAAACAAAGCAGCTACTGTAGAGGAGGCCTTAAACCTTTTGGCTTCATATGACTTTAACAGTTCCATGGGAATGGTTGTTCACTTTGCCATTACCGATAAAAGCGGCCGGTCTGTTGCCGTCGAATACATTGACCAAAAAATGAATATTATTGAAACACCAATTCTTACAAATTTTTATCTCACCCCTGGTAAAAAATACGGAATAGGTACAACCCAGTCAAAAGAACGCTATGAAATATTAAAAAATGCCTTGGAAACAAACCAATATATAGAAGAGGACAAACTCAAAACGATATTGGACAGCGTAAGTAAAGATAATTTTGAAGAATTTACTTCTACCGAGTGGAGTATAGTTTTTAATTTATCAAAACAAAAAGTTATTTATTTTCACCGGGAAAATTATAAAAAAGCATATGTTTTTCGGCTTTAATACATCACTTTAAAGGAGAATCTTATGGGTTATATAAAACTTCTTATTGAACTTGCAATGTTAAAACACAATGTAAACGTTTCAAGAAAAAAGATGCAAAAAATTCAAAGAAAAAAATTTTGCAAATTAATCCGTTTTGCTTGGAAACATTCCCCTTACTATCGTAAAGTTTTTGAACAGGCCGGGATAAAGGAAAATCAACTTAATAATTTACCTCCAAGTGCCTTTCCTTCCATTGATAAAAAAACATTGATGCAAAACTTTGACTCAATACTAACAGTTTCCGGTATAACACAAGAACAAATCAGAAAGTTTGATTATGAAACAGAACTTTCAAACGGAAACACAATCCCGGGAAAATCCCAAAATTCAACATTTCATATTGTCCATTCTTCCGGCAGTACAGGAATCCCCTGTTATTTTTTATATGACAAAAAAGCCTGGCACACTATGCTTTTAGGAATAATCAGAGGAGCCTTGTGGGACATGAACATATTCCAGATAATCAGGCTTCTTATAGGACACCCCAAAGTTATGTATATTGCTGCCACCGACGGTCGTTATGGCGGGGCAATGGCTGTAGGAGACGGAATTACAGGTGTAGGGGCAGAACAGCTTTATCTTGATATAAAAAAACCTCTTTCACAATGGGTAGATACGGTAAACAATTTTAACCCTGATATTATTATCGGGTATCCATCTGCAATCAAAATCCTTGGTGAATTAATCAAACAAAACAAAGTATCTGTAAAAATCCAGAGACTTGTTTCCTGCGGGGAACCCTTGCCACAAACTTTGAGACTTTTTCTTGAAGAAACTTTTTCTGTACCTGTAATTAATATTTACGGAGCCAGTGAATCCCTGGCCATGGGAATTGAACTGGGAAGCAAAGAAGGAATGATGCTTTTTGATGATTTAAACCTCATCGAAGAAACAGAAGACGGTATATACTTAACATCTCTTTATAATTTTGCCCAACCCTTAATACGTTACAAACTATCAGACAGGCTTAAAATTAAAGATGTTCAAACCATTCCATTTTCCTGTGCTGAAAATCTTTTAGGCAGAAATGAAGATTTACTTTGGTTTGAAGATAATCTGGGCAATAAAGATTTTCTTCATCCTTTGGCTGTTGAAGGGTTTTGTATAAAAGGTCTCAAGGATTACCAGTTTTTACAAACCGGGAAAGACAGTTTTAAAATGATAGCTGAAATTTCTGATGAAATTGAAAAAAACAATATAGAAAAAGAACTGAACAAATATCTCCGGACAATTCTCCAGGAAAAAAATCTACAGTTTGTAAAATATTCTATCAGTTTTACTTCTGAAATTTTGCCGGATGATAAAACCGGTAAAAAACCCCTGATTGTTGCTTCTACAACAAGAGAAAATATAATCCAGGAGACAGCTATATGAATACAAAAAAAATAATATTATCAACAGAAAAATTATTCAAACGCTTTGATAAGGATTCTTCTGCCATAGATACATCTTTTTATGTTTTAAATAATTTAAGTCTTGAATTTTACCAGGAGGATTTCACCGTTATAATGGGATCTTCCGGAGCAGGAAAATCAACCTTACTCTATGCCTTAAGCGGATTGGACAGTGTAACTTCGGGAAAGGTTTTTTATAAAGAACGGAATATTACAACAGTACCGGAAAAAGAAATTATCCGCCTTAGACGCAAAGAGTTTGGTTTTGTTTTTCAACAAAATCATTTGGTAAGTAATTTAACGCTTTTAGAAAATGTTGCAGTTTCAGGTTTTTTTGCCGGAATTAAAAACAGTACAAACCTGGCAAAAGAACTTCTTGAACAAATTGGCCTTTCAAAAGTAATGGACAATCTACCCGGTCAAGTTTCCGGCGGCGAAGCCCAGCGTTGTGCTGTAGCCCGTGCTGTAATGGGAAATCCACAAATCCTTTTTGCCGATGAGCCAACCGGTGCTCTGAACAAAAAAAACACGGAAATCATTTTAGATTTATTAAGTTATTTCAATTCCCAGGGACAATCTATTATTATGGTTACACATGATATAAGAACGGCACTAAGAGGAAACAGGATACTTTATTTGGAAGACGGTTCCATTCTTTCCCAGCTCATATTGCCTCCCTATGATAGTAAAGAAGATTTAAAGGCAAGAGAAACCCAAATAACCGATTGGCTGCTTTCTCTTGCTTGGTAAAAAGGGGGTAATAAAATGGAATATTTTCTTTTATTCAGAGAAGGATTAAAAAAACATATATTCAGCCTTTCTGGTATTTTTTTACTTGTATTTTTTCTTTCAGTAATTTTATCAGGACTTATTACTATTTCTGTTAATTCCCGGAAATACATTGAAACAGAAACAAAACGGCTTGGAATCGGAGATATGACACTTTGGGTTTCTGCCCATCAGGATTCATACAGGGGAATGTACTTAACAAGAATTACACTTGACAATCTTTCCGGAATTATCGGCCAACAGGATTATATCACCTCCCTTACATCCGAGGATATAATTTATGCAGAGTATCATGGCAACGGTCATAAATCCGACAGCGAAGGACAATTTATCAAATATAATTCCCAAAATTTTGCATACAAGGTTTTTGATAACAGTCTGAAAAATTATTCTGAAAAATCCGACCCCATATTACCCGGTGAAATTTTAATATCTCCGGCAATGGTATCTCTCCTTGACTTGCATCCCGGCGATACACTTTCTGTTACAATTGCAAGAAACGGAATTGAAAAAGATTTTACCGTAAAGGGATATTTTGAAGACCCCTATACCGGAAGCTCCATGATTGGGTTAAAAAGTTTCATAATCTCTCCGGAAGATTATGCACAGATAACCGAAATGATAACCCAAGCCTCCATAGACGGGCTTGCAAGAACAGGAAAAATGTTTCACATTACATGGAAACCTGAATTCAGCAGTGCAGAAATCAATAGACTCTTAAATGAAAACACTCCTTTACCGGAATTTCTGGAATTCTCCCATTCTACAATGGTCTTGATAGGTTTCATGCTTACCTTTCAAAATGTTTTTGCCGGGCTTTTTGCAGCCTTTGGATTGGTACTTTTTCTTGTTTCGTTAGTTGTACTTTCTTTTAATATCGGGTTTGGAATAATGCAGGATCAAAGGAATTTTGCTTCTCTCAAAGTTGTTGGAGCCTCATCCGGGCAACTACAATTACTGCAAATACTTCAATATTCCACGGCTATTTTTCCGGGGATACTTCTTGGCATTATTTGTGCATGCCCTTTATCTTTTTTACTTCAACAAAGTTTAGTAACAACCCTTGGGATTCTTATACCAACACACCTTCCTCTTTTTTATTGTATTTTGGTAAACCTGGCGACAGCAGCACTTCTTATTTTATTTGTTTGGTTTAAAAGCGGTAAAATAAAAAAAATAACCATACTTAACGCCATATCTGAAAATAAAATAAAGCACAAAGGTATTAATTTTATTCCATTGAGAAAGCAAAACCTTTCTGTGGGACTTGCCCTCAGGCAGCTTTTAACAGGAAAGCCACAGTATTCCGGTGTTTTTTTAATTGCCGCTTTTCTCTGTTTTTTTTGCGCCCTGACGGGCCGGATCAGTTCATGGCTTGGCCCTGAAGGAGAGGGGCTAATGGATGCCTTTAACCCTGCTGACTTACATATTGCAGCCCAACCCATGGGAGAAACAACATTTTTACAAATAGAAGAATTTATTTCGCAATTTTCACCAATACAGGATAAATATTTTTTGGCAATGCCAACTGTTTCCCTTAATGGACTAGACTATACGGCAAATGTAATTACAGAACCTGAAAGATTTCATATACTGCAAGGAAATACCTGTACCGAACCTGGCCAAATTGTTATTACAGAATTCATTGCCGCAGATTTAAACCTATCTATTGGTGACAAAGTATCCCTTAAAGGGGACATAACCCAAAAAGAATTTACAGTTTCCGGAATTTATCAATGTGCCAATGATTTGGGGGCAAATATAGGAATGACTCAAAAGGGCTTTTTGGAAATAAGTAAAGAAGATACACGAATATGGTGTGCCCACTACATCATAGAAAATCTCAAATTACAAAAAGAAATTATGACTGGGCTGGAAAAAAATTTTACTGATGTATATTTCCACGAAAATACCTGGCCCGGGTTGCAAGGGATTTTATCCGCAATGCAGATTTTGTTCCTTTTTCAATATGGGCTTTCAGGAGTTTTTGTTCTTGTAGCAACACTGCTTACCGGTAACAGAATATTAATATTTGAACGTAAAAACACAGCAATATTCAGAGCGTTAGGTGCATCCTGGATTTTTTTACAGCAAAGTTTTATTCTCCGCTTTATTTTTGTTTCTCTATGGGGAGCAATTACCGGACAAATTCTTAACATGCTTTTTTCAGATTCATTAATTTCCATTCTTATGAAACACTATGGAATAAGTAATTTTTCATCCCGGGGCAGTCTGGAAAATACTATCTACCCTATTTTTGCCGTAATTTTGTTTTTTAGTATTTCCGCCTTTTTTGTGTCTTTTTCTTTAAGAAAGAGCAGACTAACAGAATTAATGGAGGAATGACATTTTTACATCCTGGGACCGGCAGTTTAATATTATAGCTATAAGCTATGGATATATATAAAATATAAGTATTTGCTATAATATTTTTTATTTAATATAATTATTGTGTAACAACAAACAATAAGGAGTTTAAATATGGGAAAAAAACTATCTATTCTTTTTATTATTGTACTTTCTGTACTAATTTGTTCTTTTGTTTTTTCGCAACAGGGAAATTTCAACAATGACAGAACAACTGAAGCCAATACAGCAGGCAATAATTCGGAAAAAATACTGAATGTTCAATTTGGAACAGGGGGAAAAACTTTTTCACTCAAACTGGAATCAAATTCCACTGCCGCCGCCATTGCAAGATATGTTGGTATCAGCCGGTGGCAATTACCGATTTATAATTATGATGAATCCGATGTAATGCAATATTACGACATACCAAGGCGATATGAAATTCCGGATAATTCTGTAAGAGTTTTACAAGCAAAAGCCGGTGATGTTTTTTATTCCAACCCAAACAGAATTATTTTATATTATCACGATGCCAAAATATCACAAAATTACACAAAAATCGGTACTTTTGATGCTACCGAGGAATTTATTTCTGCAGTCGAAAACAATCCTGTTCTCCCTGGATGGGGTAACAAATTGGTAATTATTAAATCTGCAAACTAAGAGGATAGACAATAATGACCCAGGAGAATTTAATTCAAAATTTAAAAGATGCAGGTTTTGATAAAACATCCATACAATTATTTAACAGATTCTGGAAAGAAAAAAAACAAAATGAACAGCTGGAAATATTGTATGGAAAAAGAAATGAATTATTAGACCATATTCATCTTGATGAACAGAAAATCAATAATATTGATTATTTGATTTTTCAAATGAAGAAGGAGCATAACATTATTTAAATTTGAGTTATTGCTGAATTCTAAAATTCAGCAATATAAATGATTTTTACAAATAAAAGGAGAAAAAAATGACAACCATTAGTAATAAGACTTTTGATCAGGAACGGGCATTATATGGTGTTGATTCCGTTATTGTAAACAACTGTTCCTTTGATGGGCCTGCCGATGGAGAAAGTGCTTTCAAAGAAGGTAAAAATATTCAGGTTAATGACAGTTTCTTTAATCTCAGATATCCCTTTTGGCATGATGACAATGTAGTCATCAATAACAGCGAAATGACAGAACTATGCCGTGCAGCTCTTTGGTATTCAAAAAACATCAAAATTGAAAACACCAAAATGCACGGAATAAAAGCCTTGCGGGAATGTTCCGATGTCGAAATTAAAAACAGCCACATTATTTCCCCGGAATTCGGATGGTCTGTAAACAATATGACAATGGAAAACTCAACCGCTGAAAGCGAATACTTTATGATGCGTTCAACAAACCTGAATTTTAAAGATGTTACATTCAAGGGAAAATATTCCTTTCAGTACATAGAGAATTCAGTTTTTGAAAACTGCCGTTTTGATACCAAGGATGCATTTTGGCACGCCAAAAATGTTGTGGTACGAAACAGTATTGTAAAGGGTGAATATTTAGCCTGGTACTGCGAAAATGTGACCTTTGAAAACTGCACAATTATCGGAACACAGCCCCTCTGTTACTGCAAAGAACTTAAACTGATAAACTGCAAAATGGAAGAAGCAGACCTTGCTTTTGAAAAAAGTCAAGTTGTAGCTGAAATTACAACCCCTGTAATCAGTATTAAAAACCCTTACTCTGGAAAAATCATTGTTCCTGAGGTTGGGGAAATTATCCGGGATGATATGGCAGCAAAAGCCAAAATCGTATGCAAGGGAAAGAACCAAACAGATAAAACACACTGCGCCTAAACAAAGAACAAAAAAACCGGCAGTCTGCCAGGGAGGAGGAACTTTATGATGTTATTACTAAAGGGAATAATTCTTGGACTTCTTTTTGGAGTACCTGCCGGCAGCGTAGGGGCACTAACAATGCAAAGAACCTTGGTATACGGTAAAAAGGCCGGAATAGTAACAGGACTTGGTTCTTCCATAGCAGACAGTCTCTATGCCATGATAGGTGCATTCGGTTTTACCGTGATTTCGGATTTTCTTTTTGAATATCAATTACTAATATTTTGTATTGGAGGGCTTTTTATTTTATATATTTCCATAAAAATGTTTTTTAGTTTACCGGAAAATACAAAAGACGGAAAAGAAATAAACAAAGGAAGCAATAAGCTGCAATTTATTTTTTCATCCTTCGTTATAGGAATCACCAACCCGGCAGCCATTATGACATTTTTATTTGGATTTTCATGGTTTAATATTAAACTGTCCGGTACTTTTGACGGAATAATCCTAACCACAGGTATTTTTACAGGAACATTTATCTGGTGGATTGTTTTATCCGGAACTGCAGAAGCTTTAAAAAAAAGATTTCATTCAAATATGTTAAACTATGTAAATAAGGGATTCGGAACAGTTTTATTTATATTCAGCTTAATAATATTTATAAGAACTTTCTTTATGTTAACCAACAAAGGGTTAACATAAAAAACTTAAGGAGGACTTTACCATGAAAAAGAACATTGTATTATTTACCATTTGTTTTGGATTATTCAGTTTTTTAGCTTGCGGAAATACTGCCGGCTTTCAAACAAACCAGACCGGGGAGGAAACCACAATGAATCAAAAATACTTTTATGTAACAGCCGGGGGACAAACCTTTCAGGCAGACTTTGCCGGAAACTCCAGTGCAGAAGCCTTTAAAGCCCTGCTGGCAAAAGGCAACCTTACCATTACCATGAGTGACTATGGCAACTTTGAAAAGGTTGGAAACCTTGGCACAACCCTGCCCCGGAACGACACCAGGATTACTACCAGCCCCGGAGACATAATCCTATACCAGGGGAGTTCAATAACCATCTATTACGACACCAACACTTGGATTTTTACCCGGCTGGGAAAAATAAACGGTGTAACAAGGGAAGAGCTTCTTTCAGCCCTGGGAAAAGACTCCGTCCAGGTAATATTTTCCTTGGAAAGACCGTAAGATGTTGACGGAAAAACTTTTCCCGGAAGATTTATTTCTTCCGGGAATTTTTTTTCCATCTGAGAAGAAGGGCCGAATTAACGATAACCACCACGGAACCGGCGTTATGAACCAAAGCCCCCACAACGGGATTCAATATCCCGGTAATGGCGAGCCCGATTGCCAGAAAATTCAATCCCATGGAAAAAAGAATATTTGCCCTGATTGTGTTCATCATCCCCTTTGAAAGGGCAAAAAGATGGGGAAGCTCCCTTATCTCGTCATTTACCAGGGCGATGTCAGCAGCCTCAACGGCAATATCGCTTCCGATGCCTCCCATGGCAATCCCCACATCAGCCTTTTTTAAAGCCGGGGCGTCATTAATCCCGTCACCAATCATACAGACAAAATCCCCCGATTCCTGGTATTCCCCAATCCGGTTTAGTTTGTCCTCCGGGAGACACTCGGGAACAATTTCCCGTATACCCAGTATTTTCCCCACTGTTTCCGAGGCATTCCGGTTGTCCCCGGTAAGAAGAACGGGCTGAACCCCCAGGGCCTCAAGCCCGGAAACCATTCCCTGAGCCTCTTCACGGATTGTGTCCGAAAGCACCAAAAGCCCCGCAGGAATATTATCAATAACCGTATAAATAACGGTGCAACCTTCTTTGATAAATGAATTCCCTTCGTCCAAAAGATTTTCAGGAAGACGGATTCCGGAACTTTCCATGAGTTTAAGATTGCCGGCAGAAACAGTCTTTCCTTCAACCTTGCCGGAAACCCCGCCTCCGGGAACCATTATAAAATCCT
>JADIMM010000063.1 GCA_017694795.1 Candidatus Gallitreponema excrementavium | reverse complement strand
TTGGCTTTTGGAAAAGCAAGGCAAACTCTACTTTTTGCAAAGTAGTCAAACAAAAGGGAGAGGCGTTTTGGCAGCCTTTGCAACCTTGGTTTGTCAAAGAAACTGCGTTTTTCTTTGCAAAGGCACAAAACAGCGGAATCCGGCTTGTACCGGATTCCGGGAATGAATACCGTATTTATGCACAGAGCTTTGTTTATACACAGAGCTTTGTTTATGCACAGAGCTTTGGGGGCCAAAGCCTGTCATCCCGACCAACGCTTTTGCCGCTGGAAACTCCTGTTTTACCAACAGCCGTGTGCAAAAGCTAAAGAATTCTGCAAAGCAGAATTCTTGGATAGTTTGCCGGGGTTTTGTGGAGGGATCTTGTATTGGCTTTTGGAAAAGCAAGGCAAACTCTACTTTTTGCAAAGTAGTCAAACAAAAGGGAGAGGCGTGCTTTTGCGTCTGGTAACTCCTGTTTTATCAGCAGCCGTGTGCAAAAGCTCCAGAATTCGGCGAAGCCGAATTCTGGGACTGTACGCCGGTTTCCTGTTTTACCAACGCCGTGTGCCAAAGCTGCAAAAAGCGTAGCTTTTTGCGATAGTTTGCCGGTTTTTTTGTGGCACAGAGCTTCGTTTTGGCAGCCTTTGCAACCTTGGTTTGTCAAAGAAACTGCGTTTTTCTTTGCAAAGGCACAAAACAGCGGAATCCGGGTTGTACCGGATTCCGGGACAGGCTGCCGTTTTTATGCACAGAGCTTTGTTTATGCACAGAGCTTTCCGTATTGGCACCGTAAATTTACATAATATGCCGGAATTGTATTCCTGGAAAATTAACAAGAGGATAAAATATTGGAGAAAATTCTTTCTGTAAAAGGCCTTTCATATAAATATCCCCGAAAAGAAAAACCCGCTCTGGAGAATTTTTCCTTTGATGTAAACAGAGGGGATTATATTTCTATCTTGGGGGCAAACGGTTCCGGAAAATCCACTCTGGCAAGGTGTCTTGCAGGTTTATACAAGGGGCAGTCCGGAACAATAACCCGTAATAATGACGAACCGGTATTTGAAGCCCTGATGTTCCAGGATTCTTCTGATCAAATCGTAAGCGATACGGCAATCCGTGACAGTGCATTCGGCCCGGAAAACATCGGAATGGACAGAACCAAAATGGTGGAAACTGTTCTTAAAAATCTTGAGGCTGTTTCCCTCCTAAAAGAAGCAGAGTCCCCGGTGGGAGGTTTTTCCCCGGGAATGAAGCAGCGCCTTGTCCTTGCAGGAGTTCTCTCCCTGGAAAGTTCAGTCCTTATTCTGGATGAAGTTACTTCAATGATAGATCCCGCAGGCCGTAAGGAAATTCTTCAGATTCTCAAAACCCTTAACCTAAGGGGAAAAACGGTAATTTCAGTTACCCATGACCTGGAAGAGGCAAAAGAAGGGAACCGGGTAATTGTAGTAAATGACGGAAAAAAAACCTTTGACGGAAAACCGGAGGATTTATTCACAAAAGAAAATGAATTATTCCTCAAAGAATCCCACCTCTGGTTTTCAATGCCGGAAAAAATTCCGTTTGCCGGTATAAAAGACGGCGAATCCCAAAAAGAAAAATACGCCCTGGAATTCCGGAATGTTTCATATACTTACAAAGAAAATAATCTGAAAGCCTTGGATAACCTGAGCCTTAAAATCCACCAAGGTTCAATAACCGCACTTGTAGGAGAAACCGGTTCAGGGAAAACTACCTTTATGGAATTAGCTGGTTTTTTAAAATTACCGGACGAAGGTACAATCCTTTCCCTGGGCGAAAATCCCCTGGAATCAAATAAAACCCTTAGCCATTACAGACTACGTTCCCCGCTTTGTATACAGGAAGGCTCCGCATCGGTTTTTGCACAGGTCGTAGGGGACGAGGTAGCCTTTGGTCCCATGAACCAGGGGCTTAAAGGAAAAAGACTTTTGCAGGCCGTAAAACAGGGAATGGAAATTGCAGGCCTGGATTACAAGGAATTCCGGGACAGACCCTGCTCCCTCTTATCTGGAGGGGAACTTAGAAAAACCGGTCTTGCAGGAATCCTTGCAATGGATTCCCCCGTATACTTTTTTGACGAACCTACCTGTGCCCTGGATCCGGAAGGAAGGGAAAACATCCTGAAAGTATTCAATAAACTGAAATCCATGGGCAAAACAGTGGTTTTTACCACCCACAGAACAGAAGAAAAAGAATTTGCTGATTTTGTAATAGATTTCGGAAAAAAGAAAGAAGTTGCAAACCATAAAGAAATCCCGGCTAAAGATAAAGAAAAGGCACATCCTACACAGGAAATAATAAAAAAACAAAGAAAAAAAATCCTTAAAAAAAATCCCGAAATAAAACAGCTTGAGAAACTGTCCGGAACCCTTATTCCCCAGGTATACAGGAAGGAATCTTTTGTAACTTCCCTTCACCCCTTAACAAAATATATTATGCTTATTGCAGGACTGGCCTCCGTATTAATTTCCCCGGGAATAATACAAACCGCCGGAATATTGGCTGTATTTTCCCTTATTTACCTTTTGGCAAAACTTCCCGTGAAAACAGCCGTCAAATCCATTCTTTTGGTTCTTCCAGGGATAATTCTTATAGCACTAATACAATCCCTTTTGTATATCCCGTCCAAAAACGAAGAACCTGCCTTAATATTATTTAATTACCAGATATATCAAGGCAGCCTGGAACAGTCGGTAATCCTAATAATGAGATTTATCGCAATGTACCTTGCAATAAATATATTCAGCTCAGTAACAAATATTCCGCAAATGGTTTACGGAATGGACCTCCTTTTAAAACCTTTAAAACCCTTTAAAGTCCAGTCCCAGTACGGAGGCCTGATGATGATGGCAGTATTCCGGTTCCTTCCGGTATTGAAAGAAGAAATGCTGAAAATCCTGAAAACACAGCTCTCCAGGGGCTTTGTGTTAAAACACAAACACAGCTTTACAATGTTTACATCAATGGCTGTCCCGGTAATAGTAAGAACATTAAAAAAAGCCGACAGATTTTCCGAAACCGTAGAAGCAAGGTATTTTGGAACAAAACCCGCCCGGACTTACCTGGACAAATTCCAGTGGCACAAAAAAGACAGTGTCTTCCTCTGTATTTTTATTTTGCTGACAATAATTGCACCGGTTGTCTCAGGTTTTTTTTCAAATAAGTAAAGGGAACCCGGCTATAGCCTTTTGGAAACAGACAAAACCTTCCGGGCATCCCTACGGGCGGCACAGAGCCCTGTGCCGCCCTACCTTTCAGATGGCAAAAATGGATTTTTTCCAAATTCCCAAAATATTGATTTATTAGAGGTTTTACATATTTTAAGCACCAATAAATTATAAAAAAAAATAAAAATTAAAGGGTAAAACTAGACTTTTTTTTTCACCGGATAGTATAATTTAGTTATAATTATGGAGGATAGTTAGAATGAAGAAATTTTTAACTTGTTTGTTAGTGGGCTTTGTCTGCCTGGTAACTTTATCAGCCCAAACCCATGAAAAGAAAATTTACAACGACGGTGTAATCGATTATGTACCCGCCGGTGCAAAAATCAGGTTGATTCCGATAGATACAGAGCTTGATATTGAAAAAATCCTGTATCGGCTGGATTCCGGTCCCGAGACAGAATTTACGGATCTGATTCCTTTGGTAGAGGAAGGCCGCCATGTAATAACATACTACTCTGTAGATGTTTTGGGAAACAATCACAAGGATAAGGTATATTCAGTTATTCTTGATGTTACCCCTGCAGAGGTTACTTACTCAGTAGACGGTCCCTTGTATACAGACGAAAACGGTGCAGTGTATTTTAACAAAGATACAAAATTCTACCTTACTGCCGAGGATGCCCTTTCCGGGGTTGATACAGTTTATGCTGCTTTGGACGGTGAAGAATTTGCTCCTGTAGGGGAGCAGGGTCTTGCCTATGTAATGGCAGAAGAAGCTGTTGACGGGGAATTTACGATGCTTGCTTATGCAGTGGACAATGTAGGAAACGTATCCCCTGTAGCTTCAAAAACCTATTACAGGGATACAAAAGGTCCCGAAGTAACCATTGCCCCTGCCGAAACCCTTTTGGATAAGGAAGGAGTGCTTTATACAAATAAAAACAATACATTCTCTATTTCAGCAAGTGATGAATATACAGGCGTTTCAGGGCTTTTTGTCTCGGTAGACGGTTCTCCCTGGACAGCCTACGAAACACCTGTTAGAGTTGATACAGTCGGGGATCATTCAATCAAGGCCTATGCAGTGGACGGACTGGGAAATGCCAGTGAACCTGTAGAAATGATTGTAAGGCTTGCCGTTGCTGTTCCTGATTCCGGTTTGGAAATCGTTTTTGAAGATGGTGAAACAGTTTCAGTACCTTCAGCAGAAAGTACTTCTGTACCGGAGGATACCCAGGCTTCAGCAGCAAGTACTTCCGTTCAGGCCGGGGCAACCTCCGAAATGCCCTATACTGTACCCGTAACTGATACAGCTACAGTGCCTGCAGATTCAGTAAATCTGAGGAAATAGCATAAAGTAGAAAAAAAAACAATAGGATAAAGTAAAATGAGCCGGAAAGAATATTTTTCCGGCTCTTTTTTCTTGTATAAAACTGTTTTTTCTGATACTATATCATTGTTTTGGGGTCCATTAGCTCAGCTGGATAGAGCGGCTCCCTCCTAAGGAGCAGGTCGCACGTTCGACTCGTGTATGGGCCATTTTTAATCTTTTTTGCGGAGTGTCAGATTTTCTCCCAAAATGAGTGCCTTTGAATTATTCCCGTGTCCTATATCCCCCGTGAAAACAAGGGGGATGTTTTTTTTGCAGATTGAAAGCCCCAGGTTTTTTTTCACTTCTTTTTGGTATTCCTTGGTTGCCGTAATAGAATTGTTACCCTCGAGTTCAGTAAACGTTCCAAAAATAATCCCGGAAATCCTGTTAAAATCCTTTATCTGGGCAAGCTGGTTTAAATATGAAAAAATCCTTGCTTCGTTTCCACTTAAGGATTCTAAAAAAAGAATTTTTCCTTTCAAATCAGGGAAAAAAGATGTTCCGGCCAACTTTAAAAAACATCGGATGTTTCCACCTATAACAGTCCCTTCAATATAATCGCCTTGGATAAATTCATATTCAAAGTCAAATAATGTATTCCTGCCATTTATAAAAGTATCGGAAAAATTACGGTATTGTGCTTCTGTTTTATCGAGAATAAGATTCATTATCTGATATAAAATGACCTTTGTGCCGGTTTTTGAATATATTGCATTTAAAACTGCACTTAAGTCGCTGTATCCGGCGAAAGGTTTTGCATATCTTTTAATAACATCAAAATTCATATAGGGGAGACAACTGTTGGAAATATCTCCTCCTGAGATATCAAAAATCATTTTTATTTCAGGGTTCAAAAAGAATTCTTCTATTTCGGCGGTCTTTCTTTCCGGAGCAGCAAATAAATCGTAAGAGTCATCAAAGACAAATTTGCTTGTAATGGGAGTCAGCCCGGTTTTTTCCAAAAGCTTTATGAGTTTGTAAATATTATCTTTATTTTTTTGCAGAACAGGGTTTGATAAGGCCGTAAGGGCAATTTTGTCCCCGTTGGATATTTTACCAATCATTTAAATACTATAGCAGAATTTCCGGCAGTCGGTATACCTCTTCCACTCCGGTTACCAAAATTCCTCCCATTCCCATTTTTAAGGGAATTTCCAGATCGATAGAAAATCTGTCCCCGACAGAAATGCATCGGTCCCAAGGTGTTCCGGTTTCTTGGGAAGCCAATTCAAAAGGTTTTTGATGGGGTTTTGATACACCGCTTTTATCCAAAGAAATGATGTCAATAAATAAATCCTGAATCCCAATAGCAAAAAGGGTTTTAAAAGCAGGGATGTAAGGATTATTAGTCACGGTTATAAGCTTGTATTTTGTTTTCAATCTTTCCAAAACTTTCCTAAGTCTGTAGTCCTTCTTAATATAAAGTTCTGGTTTTAGAAGTTTTTCCCTTAATTCGATGCTTTTTGAAAGGGGAATCCCAAAATGAATTAACGTATTTCCCAGACTTTGTTTTTGGCCGGTTTTCAAGGCTTCTTCGTTGCGGTATGATTCGATTTGCTTCTTTAGGACTTTGTAATCCATATTCATTTCATCTGCAATAAATCTTATCTGTACATCTATCTGTTCGGAGGCATAAGTTTTATTTGTGTATAGCGTAGAGTCAATGTCAAATATTATTGTTTCGGAATTTTTTTTTATGCTATAAAGTTTCATTTTTTATATTTCCGGCTTTCCGGGGATGTAAATTTTTTTTATTTTAAAAAGATTTAAAATTCCTTGTTCTGCATTTGAATATAATCCTGCAGAAACAAAAAATAAAACAGCGTCCCCAAGCAGCTCTCCCTCGGTAATTGTGGGTTCGATTATATTTATGTTTAAGAAATCAGCCTTAAGCTGGTTCCAAAAAGGGTTCTCGCCTTGTCCCCCGGTTACTATCATTTCCTTTATTTTTATTTCGCTTGCCTTTTCCAGCAGGGTTATTCCTTTTTTTAGTTCAGCAAGAATTTCCCTTGTTATTTTTTCAGCTTCGTTATAACCATGATTTCGTTTGGTTAAAACTGTCTTTATTACATCTTCCGGGGTTATATTTTTATATTTACGGGTTTTAAAAAGTTTTGCGAATTTTGAGCCTGAGTCGGGAATAAGGTAGCTGAGATTCCATAACCCGGGGACAACCGAAGGAAGCAGACGCAGTCCCTCCGTTTTTTCCGGTGGGCAGGGGATTACAAGGTTAATTCCTTCGCTTGTTCCTGCCCGGTCAAAGACTTTCCCCGGAATAATAGAGCCTGTGCCTAGCATTGCGGAAATAAAGTCCGGTGCCCCGTAATAAACAGGCAGCATGTAGTGTTTGTTGTTGAAATTTGCTTGAAAGGTTCCGGCTTTTGTTCCGGGGGAAACAAACTCCGGGAAAAGTTCTTTTTTGAGTTTTAATTTGTCTAAAACCTCTTTTGTCCAATATGCACCTGTATATCTGGATTCCGGTAAAATTGTAGCCTTGCATCCGGTAAGGGTGTATACGAGATATTCGGGGATACCCAGAATGGTATCAATCTTACTGAATGTTACAGGATATCTGGATTTAAGGTACAATATAAAAGGTAGAAATAAAGACTTGCCACATTTTTTTTTGTATTTATCAGGAATTTTTTTGTTCCAAAAAAGAACCTTTTTTATACGGTTTTTTCCCAGACAGACAAAAGAAGGTCCGTTTCCCGAAATTATTACTCCGTCTGGTGCTCCGTTGTTGCCGGGATTATGTTCTAAAATGCACAGAGCTTTACGGAATGCAATTTCCCAAGGTGGCAGGATACGGGGGAAAAAACCGGTAATCCAGGACAAATACCTTTTTGAGGGATAAAGGCACTCCGTATATTTAATCCTGACAAAAAAAAGGCATTCCCCGGTACTGCTTACCAAGGCTGCCTTTAATGATGAAGTTCCTAAATCAACGCAAAAAACATTCATCTCAAAAGGCCGTCAGCCCCTTTTAATCAATTTTTCAATTATAGAGCGGTTGTCCAGTAAATCACTTAATGACTGGTCGTGGTGCAGTCTTGCGATTACCTGGGCAAAAAGCGAGGAAACATTTGTTTTTATGTACCACTCCCGGGTTAAAAGTTCTTCGTGGTAAACAGCGTTTGTTCCGATAATTCTGTAAAAATAACCTTTTTCATAGGCTTCATCAAATTGTTCTATGGCGTTTCCTGTAAAGAACGGGAGGCTAATTGCCGCTATAACCTTTGTTGCCCCCTGCTCTTTCAGAAATTCCATGGCTTTAAGGAGGGTACCCCCTGTTCCAAGCATATCATCAGCAAGAAAGGCAACTTTTCCTTCCACATTACCCAAAAGTTTTACCTGTTTTATGTTGGTATCTTTTGCATTCTGGGTTACTACAGAGTAGTCCCTTTCTTTGTACAGCATTGCTAAAGGTTTCTTTAAACCTGTAGAATAAAACTTGTTTCTGTCAACGGCTCCGGTATCAGGGGAAACAACAACAAGATCTTCTTTAGTGAGATCAACAATTTGGGATAATTCCCTTATTATCTGGTAACTAGCGTGGAGATTATCCAGTTGGGCTGTGTTAAAGGCATTTTCAATTTCCCTCGAATGAATATCCAGCGTAATAATCCGGGAAACACCGAGGTTTTCATACAAATGGCCCAAAAGGCTGGCTGTTAGTCCTTCCCTTCCTTTTTTCTTGTGCTGCCGGCTGTACGGGTAAACAGGAACGACCAGTGTTATCCTGTCGGCTCCGGCCTGCCGTACCGCATCTATGGCAACCAGAAGGCACATAAGATGGTCATTTACAGAAAGCTCGTAGGTGTTTTTACCGTCATTAAGGGGAATTTTCCTGTGATTTTCTACATCTTGGAAGATATAAACATCTTTCCCCCTGATGCACTGGTTAATTTCCGCCTTAAATTCCCCGTTCATGAAGTAGGTGAATCTTGTATCTACTTTAAACTTCGGATGCCTGAATTTGTCAATATGTCCGCGGACGCACACATCCGATGTAGCTGTGTCATTGTAAAAATTCATCTTCCTGATGATTTCTTCTTCAGTAAATCCATACCTTTTTGAAAGTACAGAAACCTTCTGTTTGAATCTTCTGACATAGATGTGGTCCAGATGGGCTATTACCTCGTTGGCAAAGCTTTCACCTCCCGGACAGGCTACAACGGCAAGACTTGTTGGTTCTGAATAGGTCATTTTGGCGTCCTGATTATATAATGTTTTCTAATATAATACACTAAATGTACCATTTTTCAGGTACTGGGTCAATGGTGGTGAGGCGGGATGAAAATTTGAAATGTAAAATGTTCTTGTGTCCTTAGCTGTAACTTCCTGTAAATAAACCGGATAACAAAAAATTATGTTAATTTTCAAGAATCGTAATTTCGACCCTCCGGTTCAATTGTCTTCCTTCTTCGTTTGAGTTGTCCCCTATTGGATCCTGGGCTCCAAGCCCCCGGGAAAAAATACGTTTTTCTTCCCAGTTACCCTTTTCTATAATGTAACCGGCGACTGCCGATGCCCTTTCCAGGGATAATTTGTCTCTTTCTTCTTTTGTTCCGGCAAGGGCTGTGTGCCCGGTTATGAGTAGTTCGTTGTCTTTGTAGTCATTAAGAATCAGGATCAGGTTTTCCAGTTTTTGTTTTTCAGAAGGAAGTAAAACTGATGAATCTGGACTGAACTGAATATTTTCTAAGGTAATCGTGACTCCTTTTTCATCAGATTTAACTGAAGCATCTTTTATTCCCAGTTTTGTAATTTTTTCCTTTATGTCTTCTTCAGCGGCTTTTCTTTGTAATGTGCTTTCAATTACACGGGCTTCGGCAGACCCTATATATTCAAGGGTATTACCAGAAGCAAGTTCCATCTGGATTCTGAAATTTTCATTGTAAAAAACCGGCATTCCGTTTGCCTCGTCCCAGTAAATTGTCTGGTTGGAATATCCCCTCGTTGAAAGGGGAAAATCTGAAATTTCCATTAAATCCGGAATCTCAGTAGAAGGTGACGTGTATTCAATGTTATATTCAACCTGGATTTTATGGAGTTCTTTCCCGTCAACGATTTCCGGTCCAATGTATTTGTATTCTGCAATAAATGGTATTTTATATGGTTTTTCAATTCCGAATCCCCTCCTGAAGTCATGGGCTTCGTGTCCATTGTATGTCCAGGTGAACCCGGGTTTTATATCTCCTTCGGGAAAAACAGGAATATCCCTTACAACTGGCATAAAGTATTCGTCCGAAATGGTGTAAACACCTCTTGAGTCCCTGGAAAAAATAGTCTCGTATTCTTCTCCCCATGTGTAGGAGCCGGTATTGCCTGCAACTGGGTTTGTCTTTTCCGAGGTGACTGAAATCATTTTATGTGTACCAGATGCCCCTTGGGTTCCTGTAACTTCAACTGAAATTCTGTTAACTATTTCTGCCTTCTGAACATACTTGCGGTTGAGATAAACATCTTCATCAACATTTGACAGAATCCGGTATTTATCGCCAGTGTTATAAATGTATTTGAATTCTACTGCGATTGTCTTTTGTAAAGGCATGAAAAACATGAAAGAAAGAACAGCAAGTTTTACAAGTTTAAAGAATTTGTTTGAAAAATTGTAAAATTTGTTCATAAAAACCTCATTTTGTATTTATTTTTGTATCCGCCACACCTTATAACAATTTCGGCACAGTTTTGTTCCAAAATTAGGAAAAAAGCTTCATAAGAATATGTAGCTGCCATGAAAATTCCTTGAAAACAATGATTGGAAAAAACAGGACAACCAGTGAGATGCATGACTTGCAAAGCTCTGTGCAACTCTTGCTTCGGCTGTAGTGTTAAGCTCTGTGCTAAAAGATTGTGTTTACATATTGCTTTGTTTGGAACTGAATGAGTTATAAAAAGCTCTGTGCATAAACCTGACGTGAAAGCTCAAAGCTCTGTGCATTTCGTGCATTTCGTTCATCCCATAAAACATTCCTGAAACAATTTGCCGAAGTTACCGCCACTTAAAAAAAATTAACATAAAAAGTAGCAAAATGAAGATTTTGAATGATAAGTAATATGTAGGGAATTTTTTTTCTACCCGGAACCCTGTGGTTCCGGATATTTAAAAAAAGAGGTGGCGTATGAAAGTAATTAAAAAAGCAGCCAGAAGACGCGAACTAGTGGAATACGGATCATATCATGTGGGAGGGAAAATATGC
>JADIMM010000062.1 GCA_017694795.1 Candidatus Gallitreponema excrementavium | reverse complement strand
GTTTCCAAGGCGGAGCACTGGATGAACAATTATCCAAGACGGATTCACGGCGGAAAAACTCCCGCCATGATATATAAAAAATGTTGTAATTTCTGACAGAAAAGTGGGGAATTATTCTTTACAAGTTACCAGATCCCGGGAAAATAAGTCTTCATGGGGAGAATTTATTTTGAAATCTTTTTCCTGACCTTTTTTCTTACGGCCTTATTGATAAAATGGTTTTCTGGATTTATTATTTGTCTGTCAAAGTATACAGTAACTTATTCGGATATTTTTTTAATTAAACAGAGGGATAAAAAATGAAGTTTAATTTTATAGAAGGCGGGGTCTGTGCTCCTGCCGGTTTTCTTGCTTCCGGTGTTTTGGCTGGAATTAAAAAAAACTCAGTAAAAAAGGATTTGGCCCTGGTATTTTCTGAAAGGGATTGTTGTGCTGCAGGAATGTTTACCAAAAATGTGGTAAAGGCGGAACCGGTTCTTATAACGAGAGACCGGGTTTCACCTGATAATCCCTGTTCAAGGCAAATCAGGGGTATAGTCGCCAATTCCGGAAATGCCAATGCCTGTACCGGAGAAGAAGGCCGGAGGAATGCCTTGAGAATGACAGATTCAGTGGAAAAGGAGTTAAAAGTTCCGGCCGGTTCGGTTTTGGTATGTTCTACCGGGGTAATCGGGCAACAGCTTAATATTGACGCAGTGGAAAAAGCTGTTCCTTCTCTGGCTGCAGGTTTGGGGAAAAACGGAAATGCAGATGCAAGGGTTGCCATTATGACTACCGACACAGTTTATAAGGAATGTGCAGTTGAATTTGAAATAAAAGGAAAAAAGGTCCGGATAGGCGCAATGGCAAAAGGCTCAGGGATGATTCATATAAATATGGGAACAATGCTTGCTTTTATTACAACAGACGCAGATATTTCCCAAAAAATGCTTTACAAGGCTCTTAAAACAGCCGGGGATGCAACTTTTAACTGTGTAAGTGTTGACGGCGATACAAGTACAAATGACACCTTGCTTATACTTGCAAACGGTGCAGCCGGAAATATTCCGGTTACGGCAGAAAATGAAGATTACGGAATTTTTTTAGAGGCTTTGACTCTTTTATCAACAGAGATGGCAAAGAAAATTGCCGGAGACGGTGAGGGGGCAACCCATTTAATTGAATGTAATGTAGAAGGGGCAAAATCATTGGAAAGTGCAAGGGTCCTGGCAAAATCCGTTATATCTTCCAGCCTTGTAAAAGCCGCCTTTTTTGGAAAGGATGCAAACTGGGGAAGGATTCTTTGTGCCTTGGGATATTCAGGGGAGTTGTTTAATCCCCGGACTGTGGACTTGAGTTTTGAAAATTCCAAAGGACGGGTGGAAGTTTATCATCAGGGGGTTCCGCTGGATTTTGACGAAGAAAAGGCAAAAGTAATTCTTTCTGAACAGGAAGTTAAAATCTATGTTAAAATGAACGAAGGTACCGCAAAGGCCAGTGCCTGGGGGTGTGATCTTACCTATGATTATGTAAAGATAAACGGTGATTACAGAACCTGAGCTTAATACGGTTAAAATACAAAGAGGATGAGGAGGTTTTCTTGCAGGGGTTTAAGTTGAATACCGCACAGGTACAGTCCCAGAAACAGGTTTTGTCTGCACAGATGCAGCAGTTAATAAAGCTGTTGCCTCTTTCTGCAACTGAGTTGCAAAGTTGTATACAACAGGAAGTGGAAGAAAACCCTGCATTGGAAATCCCGGATTTTGGTTCCGGTCTTACCCTTGACGAACCTTCTGCATTGTCCGGGGATTCTGATTTTTGGGAGGATGATTCCCCTCCCTCCGGAAAAGGTTCAAGCGATTCGGAAATTTCCTCCGATGTTTACATAGATCCCCGTTCGACAAAGGTCGGCAAAACCTTAAAGCAGTACCTCCGGGAACAGTTGGATGTGGAAAACTTGTCAGATGAAGAAAAACTATGCGGGGAAGAAATCATCCAGGCTCTGGATGAAAACGGGTTCCTTAAAATTTCAAGAAACGAAATAAATCCCGGAATTTCTTTTGAGGTTTACAACAAAGTTCTTAAAATAATCAGGGATTTTGATCCTCCCGGAATTGCCCAAAAAGATTCCAAGTCCGCATTGCTGTTCCAGATTTCCAGACTGGATTCCCCGCCACCCCATACAATGGAAATTGTTGAAAATTACTTTGATGCTTTAAGGAAACCTACTCCTGAAAATCTTGTCAACAACCTGAAAAAAAATTACTCGTATAAGATTACAATTCCGGAAGCGGAAAAAGTCCTTGAGTGTGTTTTATCCCTGAACCCACTGCCGGGAAGCGGCTGGTCAGGAAAAAATCCGCCCCAATATGTGATTCCGGATGTAAAAATCCATGTGAGTGGAAACAGAATCCGTACCGAACTTGTACCGGAATCATTTCCTGTTTTGAAAACCAGTCCGGATTTTAAGAAAGAGGCAGAAAAAGCCGGGGAAAAAGACCGGGGATTCTTTTCTGAAAAAATAAGCCAGGCAGAACTGTTTATCCAAAGGATAAACCTGAGGAACGAAACCCTGGAAAAAGTTATAAACTATATAGTTTTGCATCAAAAAGCTTTTTTTCTTTTTGGCAGTGGAAATTTAAAACCTCTTTCAATGGGTCAGGTTGCCAAAGACTTGGGATTCAGTGAATCTACGATATCAAGAACTGTTTCCTCCAAATATCTGGAATGTGACTGGGGAATAATTCCATTGAGGTTTTTCTTTACAAACGGGGTTGGAGAAACAAAAAATCTTTCCTCTGAAATGATTAAGGGAAAAATCGCCCTGATAATGAAAGAATCGGAAAAATTAACTGACGAAAAAATCCGGGGCAAGCTGGAAGAACAGGGAATTTCCATCTCCAGGCGTACAGTGGCAAAGTACAGAAAAGAGCTTCAGGACAGATAGTTTTCCTGATTTAAGGCTGGATTTTCGGCCAGGTAAATTCTTGTCCGGCAATTATTTTGGATTTTCAGGAACATCTGTAAAAAATAAAACAGCCACTCATAAAATAAAAGGTATCTTTCTTATTGTTTCACTTTTTGATAATATATTAGATACCTATGAAAATTACAGATTATAAAAAAATCCTTTTAATATCTTTTTTTGCTTTTTTTACAGTTTTTGTTTATTCCCAGACCTGCCTTATAGGTACGGAACAAGGGCTTTTTTCTTTTGAAGGACAGGAAAAGGAGCCTGTTCCTTTATGGATAATGGGAGGGGTCAAACAAATTCAAAAAACCGTTGACGGCTGGTACTTTTTGACTTCCCAGGGGGTGGTGTTTTCTTCCAATCTCCTGAAGTTTGAAAACCGTAGTTCCGGTATCCCTTTCAAAACCCTTAAATTTTACAAGGAGAACGAAAAGTATTTTTTTACCCAGTCCGAGGACTTAAAAGATTTTGCTTTTTGTCCTACAAACAGTAAAATTATTGTTACAGGCACAAAAGATGAGGTTTTCCTTTCCCGGGACGGGGGGTTGTCCTGGAATTCTTTGGGATTCAGTGTTGCTACGAACGGTCTCAAGGCTGTGGCGGTGGCAGAATTGCCGGAGCTGACTGTTTTTATGGCACATTCAATATACGGGGTGTTTTACTGCCAGCCGGAAATTTCCTCCGAGTGGCACGAAATTGAAGAAGGTTTTTTCTCGCTTCCTACTTCAGGGAACATAGAAGAAGTTTCGGATATATTGGTAAAAAAGCAGGGTGAAGAAATACAGATTTACGGGGCCCAGACTTTCCAGGGAAGGATATACAGGCTTAACTTAAAAGAAAACCTGAAGGATTCTTTTTGGCAGGAAATATGGAATTCCGGAAATACCCTTGATACGGTGGAAAGTCTTTTTCCTACAGACAGTGGTATAGGTTTTATTTCTGCCGGAACCGGCAGGAATGTCATGGAGCTGGTGCTTTCCGGGGAAACGGCGGAATTAAAAACTGTTGAAGCTTACGGCGAATACCTTTTTAAACCGGGATTTCCTCTTGAGGGTGCCGATTCAGTTTATATCCAGATTCCTGCCCGGGGAGAGCTTTGTCTTTCCGAACTGTGGCTTTTTGATACCCGGATTCCGCAATCCGGTTTTTCGGAAACTGCAAATGAAAAAAAAGGTATGTATATTCCGGTTCACCAGATAAATTATCCGGAAAAATTTGCGGAACACAAAAAGACCATAAAAGATAACCATCTGAACATGGTGGTAGTTGATATGAAAGATGATTTTGGCAATGTCCGTTTTAAAACCGACAATCCTGAAATTACCAGAATCGGCTCTGTCAGAAGTACCATTGATGTAAAAAATTTTATTTCTCAAATGAAAGAAATGAATGTTTATCTTGTCGCCAGGATAGTTGTTTTTAAGGATAAAAGGCTTGCAAGTTTCTCCGGGGGAAAATATGCCGTTTGGGACAAAAAACTTAATAAACCTTGGGTAGGGACAAAAACGGTAAAGGTCGAGGTAGAACCCGAAAAAGAAGCAGAGCCGGTTTCCGACGGACTTTTACCCGGAGAACCGGAATTGAATACTGAAAACAAAAATGTAGAAGATTCAAATTCTGTTGAAGTTAAGAATTCAGGTCCGGAACAAGATACAGACGGAGAGGCAAAATCCAAAGATGAAGCGCCGGACAAAGAAGAAAATAAACCTGAAATAACATATAAATATGAAACACAGCTTTATGACGAAAACTGGGTGGATCCCTTTTCTGAGGAAGTCTGGAAATACAATGTAGAAATCGGTAAAGAGCTGATAAAACTGGGATTTGATGAAATACAGTTTGATTATATCCGTTTCCCTACAGACGGGGAAAATCTTGCGGATGCTTTCTATCGGTGGCAGGATGAGGGAATGGACAAGGAAAGTGCTTTGATGTCTTTTTTATCCTATGCAAGACAGGAAATTAAAGCCCCCATTTCCATCGATGTATACGGTGCAAACGGTTGGCACCGGTCAGGAAGCAGGACTGGGCAGGAGGTGGAAGTTCTTTCCGATTATGTTGATGTTATTTGCCCGATGTATTATCCCAACCATTTTTCCCAAAATTTCATGGCTTACCCCCCGGAAATCCAAAGGCCATACAGAATCTATTATTTCGGTTCTTACAGGAATGCAGTGATTTGCAGGAACAAGGTTGTGATCAGACCTTATGCCCAGGCTTTTTACCTGCCGGTGTCCTATGATAAAAAATATTATGATGAGGATTATGTGCAGAGGCAGATTTTCGGGATTAGGGATTCAATCAACCAGGGGTATACTTACTGGAACAACAGCGGAAGGTACGAAGACCTTAGAAAAGACCCTCTTGATACAGATGAATATCCTTGGGATAACAAACCTGAAGAACGGAGTACTCAAAAAATAAATTTGTTTAATTGTAAAGTGGATTTAACCGCAGACTGATTTTTTGCGGAAAGAGGTATAAATAATGATTTTGTGGGGATTGGATTTTATAAAATTGATTCAAAGTACATTGGAAAGTCCTTTTATGGATTTTTTGATGAAAATAATAAGTTTCTTAGGGAACGGTTCGGTTTATTTTGTCTGGATTGTGGTTTTGTACTGGTGTATAAATGAAAAACAAGGTTTTGCACTGGGGACGGGTCTAATGATTTCGGTAGGGATAAACGATTTGGTTAAAATGACTGTAAAGGAAAAAAGACCTTTTCAGCTCGATTATACCCTTGGAAAGGATTTTGAATTAAGCTATTCATTTCCTTCCGGGCATTCCCAAAGTGCAGGAACTTTCTTTGGCATTACCTGCGGTTCTTTGAGGAAATGGTACAATTGGATTTATCTTATCATTCCCCCGTTCCTTATTGGGTTCAGCAGGGTTTATCTTGGTGTCCATTTTCCCCATGATGTCCTTGCAGGGCTTGCCTTGGGATACGGGGCCGGGGCCTTTTACATTCTGGGATACAGGAAAACAGCCCGGAAAATATCCGGGTTAAAGACATCGGTTAAACTTTTTATGTGTGCTCTGGTTTCCCTGGTCCTGATAAAATTCGGGCAGCCTCTTTCACCCCTTCCCGGGGCTTTTTTCGGTTTTACTGCAGGATATATACTCCTGGGTGCAGGAAAGGGCTTTGAAGCATCTTCGGGTAGTTTGGCTCAAAAGATAATGAGGTTTCTGCTTGGAATTACTGCATTACTGGTAATTGTAGTTTTTTTTAAAAAAACCGGTCTTGGAGTGATAACGGGGCAGGTTGATTTGTTCAATTTCATCTGCTGGTTCCTTTGCGGAATCTGGGTAAGCTGGGGGGCTCCATTGGTTTTTGTTTTACTGGGTTTGGCAAAAAGACCGGATAGGAAACAAAATGGGTAAAAAATACTTTCTTGACGAACCTATTGCAGCCATCGCTACGGCCCTTGTCCCCTCTGCCCTTGGAATAGTGAGAGTATCAGGAAAAGATTCCATCAGAATTTTATCAGGCGTTTTTTCCAGACCGGAAGCCCTTTTGGAGGCTCCTGGAAATACACTTGTACACGGTTGGATACAGAAAAGCTCTGGGGAAAAAATAGATGAAACTTTGGTTGCTGTTTACAGGGCTCCTAAAAGTTTTACAGGGGAGGAATCCGCCGAGATTATCTGCCATGGCGGTGTTAATGTTGTAACGGGGATTTTTTCACTTCTGAAAGAAGCCGGGTTCAGGCAGGCCGAAGGCGGGGAGTTTTCGTTCAGGGCTTTTGCAAACGGAAAAACCGATTTATCCCGGGCAGAGGCAATAAGGGAAATTATTGATTCAAAATCCGACGAAGCCAGGGATAGGGCTGTTTCAAGGCTGTCCGGAACCCTGTACAAGGAAATAAAAAGGATAAAGGAAAAAATTATAGAATGCCTTGCGTCCCTGGAAGTTCAGATTGATTATCCGGAAGATGAATTGGCTGCCGGTGAAAAATTCAATCCTCAAAGCCTTTTGGAGGCGGCAAAAGAGCTGAAGAAAATTTCCGGAACATGGAAGTCCCAGAAACTTTACCAGGACGGGGCAAAGGTTGTTTTATGCGGTAAAACCAATGCAGGAAAATCAAGCCTTTTTAACATACTGGTAAAAGAGGAAAGGGCCATAGTTTCTGATATACATGGAACAACCAGAGACTGGCTGGAAAATTGGACTTCGGTTAAAGGAATTCCTGTAAGACTTTTTGATACTGCTGGAATACGGGAAACCGAAGACAAAATAGAAGAAATCGGAGTCTCCCGGTCAAAACAGCTTGCGGAAGAAGGAGATTTGATTCTTTATTTGGCTGACGGGAGGGATTTTGTTGAACAGACAGAGGCAGATTTTATAAATACTTACCGGGAAAAGATGATTCTTGTATGGAATAAAACTGACGCTCCGGACTGCCGGGATATTCCCCCGGGATGGATTGGAATAAGTACAAAAACCGGAAACGGAGTAGAAGCCCTTTGCGAGGCTGTTTTTGAAAAACTTACCGGCTCGAGGGGCGAAAACTTTGATTCAGGCACAAAGGCTTCTGTTGGCTCCTTGAGGCAAAAAGAAGCAGTGGAAAGGGCAGCAACACATTCGGAAAGGGCAGTGGGGTTTTTCAACCAATGCCTTGAATTCGATGTAATTGCCCAGGAAATGCAGGAAGCCCTGGAGGCTCTCGGTGAGATTACCGGGGAAACCGTGGCAGAAGATATCCTTGGTGACCTGTTTTCCCGGTTCTGTGTAGGTAAATAGGATTATTTAACCTGGCTGAAAAAAGTTGCCATGTCGGTACGCCAGGGAGACCTTTTATCCCTGTCTTCCCATTCAATGATTTTCCTGATTTCAAATTTCCGTAAATCCGAGGGGTTTTCAAAATATGCGACAGCAAAACGCCCCTGTCCTATGTATATAACTTTTTCCCCCTCTTTCGGGTTTTCTGAAGCTTCAATGTTCTTTAAAACACAATCAAAATGGAAGATTGAATCAGACCCCTTCTTGCTTAGGGCACCTGCAATATCAGTTATCTCTTCCCCGCATTGGGCACAAATGAATTTTTCCCCCCTGGTATTAATAAAATCATTTGTAGAAAGAAATTTTGTACCCTGATTTTTATGGAATGAATCACTCCTGTATGATGTTCTATATTCCCTGCCCCGGTTATCCCTGCTGTCCCGGTAGTCGTGGTTGTAATAATCGCCCTGCCTGTTGTAATTACCCCTTCTCTTTGGTCTTCTGCCGTGATAATTCCTTCCGTCATTTTCGCTCATAGGTATCTCTCCTGATTTCAGCCAGCTCGTCGCTTAGTATTTGTGCAATACGGAGTATGGCAGACTGTATATAGTTTTCATCTTTTATTCTTGTCTGCAACTCTTTTATGGACGGTTTTTCCGGTTTTCTTTTTGATGATGTCATAAACTCTCCGAAAACGCAGCCGGTATATGCTCAAGATGAGATTCATCCTTTCCTATAACAACCACATCATATCTAATATACATGCTATTATATTCTCGATATGAATTCAGAAAATGTTTAGACGTTTCAATAATTTTCTTTTGTTTTGCCTTACCGATTACCCGCCCGATTTCTTCAAAAGGTGTATGGGGAAAAGTCTTTACCTCTACAAAGATCAAGGTATCCCCTTTACAGGCTATTATATCAATTTCCCCTTCCCTTGTCCTCCAGTTTCTGTAGATAATTTTATAATTATTTTTTTCAAGAAAAGCAGCCGCTCTGTCTTCCCCTGCCATTCCCGTAGTTTTTGTATTCATCTACTGGATTTCCCGGGGGTCAATAGCCCTGATTATAAACAGGGACCTGTTCATCAGTAAATCTATGACTTCACCGGTTTTATCTGGATATGTTTTTCCCGCGCTGTCAACCAAAATCCTTATTTTGGGCCGCAGTGGGGATTCGTAGTGGCCTTCAATAACCCTTGCAATCGCCGTATCACTCAGTAATACAATCGAGCCTACCGGATAAATTCCTACACTTTGTATAAAAGCTTTTAAAACGGCGGGATCAAATCTTCTGGCGTTGTCTTCCAGAAGGGTTTTCATCGCATTGTATCCAATCATTGAATTCCTGTAATTTTTCCGGCTTATCATTGCTTCGTATGCGTCCACAACGGCTATAATCCTGGCTCCAAGTTCAATGGCTCTGTCCCTCTTGTTTTTAGGATACCCGGAACCGTCCCAGCGCTCGTGGTGCTGGTAGGCTATCTGTCCTACCTCTTCAGAGTACATCAAATCTGTTACTATAAGCTTGTAACTGTAGTAGGGGTGGGACTGGATAATCTTCACTTCATCCGGGGTGAGACTTCCTTTTTTTTCTATAATCTCCCTGGGAATTTTCATCATTCCGGAATCATGCAAAAGAGCCCCACAGGCTATGTTTCTCACTTTTTGTTCCGGGAGATTGAGATACAGGGATACTACAACGGAAAGGACGCAGATATTTACTGCACTCTGGCCATAGTCTTCAGAATGGTTTTCCCCGCACAAAAGGAATTCCAAAACCCGGTTTTTTCTCGTATTTACAAGATTTATTATGGTAGTCGAAACAACATCAACGACAGAACGGGAGACAGGCTTGCCCTCCCCGTAGTCTTCAAAAACCCCGTTCATTTTTCCGTACAGATTATTGAAAAGAGAAGCAATGTCCTTGTCGCTTGTGCCGGATTCCCCCATATAAGCCCCTTTTAATTTTTGTTTGCTGAAGTATCGATTATAAAATCCAGCGGTTCGTATTTTCTTCCGCCAGAAAGGTCTTTTGCAGGAGTAAACTGTTCCCCGTCTTTGAGCTGCCTTCCACAGGTGAAAAGGGAAGTTATCTTCCAGGTTTTAATCATGTCCAAATCCCTTTGGCTTACAGGAATGTTTTCAGCTACAAACATGTTAACGCCGTTGTCAAAAAAAACAGGGTGGGTAAATCTGCTTCCTACTTTTATACCTTCAACAGAAATTCTATTCATAATACTTCCTTGCAAAGGTTTTTAAAAAAACAAAAACAGAGGCAACGGCTTCATAGGTTTCGAGAGGAATGAATTCCCCGGGTTTTACGGCTGACAAAACTTCAACAAGATTTTTGTCCTCTTTGATTGGAACATTGTTTTCTTTTGCAATGCTGATTATTTTTTCAGCCAAATCGCCCTTTCCTGACGCACTGATAAAGGGGGCAGAAACCCCTTCCGGGTACTGCAGAGCCACTGCCAGTTTAGTTTCCTCTGAAATATTCTTCCCTGTTTTACCAATCATAAAAAACCTTCATACTTTTATACTTCAGTCTACACTTGAATATCTATTTTTTCAACATTTTCCTCATTTTGTCCCCCATTTTTATCCCAAATAACATTGCGAAATTCAACCAGAAAAAATAAATTCTCATATTTATTAAAAAAATCTATAATCTCGGATTTGTCATTCCGGGACAATTCCGGAGTAGTGGATATTAAGATTGAGTACCGGGATTTGCAGGACTCCAGGGGGGTGCCTTTGGTGGAATAAATTACCGGAACCATAGGATTTTTTTCAAATCTTCCGGGTTTTTTTTGAGGAATAATTCTGAACCTCCATTTAAAAGCAGTTTCCAGGTTATTAATAACATTTGCCTTGATATAAACTTCTTTGACGGACTTCAGGCGGGAGTCAATAATGTATACTATTACCCCTTTGAGATTCAAAGATTTAATTTCAAAAGGAATAATTCTCGGGGAAATTTCTTTTCCTGTTAAATGGTTTAAAACTGTAACCAGTGAGCCTTTTCCAGTTCCCGGTGTTTCCAAATCCATAAGTTCTTTTATTGTTTCGTCCATTAGTGCTTCCGGTGATTCGGGATAATTCAAATGGCCGAGAATCCCCCTGTCCTTTCCATCCGGCATTTCTTTTTCAGTCGGAGAATTAAAAGATGATTCCATCCCCGGATCCCCGTTTAAACCGGAATCCTTTTCCTGCTTATCTTTGTTGTCCCGGTATTCCCCCTTGTGTGGGTTTTGCGGGTTATGCCCCTCACCGGATAAATTAAGGATTTCGAGGACTCCTTCTTCTGTACTGTTTATGCCCGCTTCTTCCAGAAATAAAGAAGTTTCTGCGTATTCAAAAATATCTTTGGAAAATTCTTTTTTAAATGCCCTGGCCTTAACAATCTTTTCAGATGTTATTTTTCCTCCAAAATTAGTTATAAACGAAAGAATAAACCTGGAAAGGGCATCATCCGGAATCCCGTTTTTAAATAAATACGAATTAAAGTTTACACCTGAAAAGGAAGAATTCCCGGAATCAAAATAAATTTTGATTTTCCCGTTTTCCATGAGTACGGGGGCGGAAAAAGTCTTTCCTACTTCCAAAGGAAAATCCGACCTTAGGTTTACCGGAGTCCCGTTGATTTTTAAGGCATAATACCCCGGGGAAATTTCCCGCAAAACAAATATTCTGGCAGTTTTACAGGTGGAACTTTCATTTGCAGTGCCCTGATTTTGAGAATTGTATAAAGAAGCCCCCTTTTGGAAATTCAAAGAATCTGCATGCTGCCGGCCAGGAGGGAATATATCCTTGCTGTTAAAACCCATTTGCCCGATTATACCCTTTAAATATTCAATAATAAAGAGCTTTAAGTTAAAATACTCAGATAAAACCAGAAAAAAACTCAAATCCCGGAATTATGTTTGGTAAAGTCTTTAAAAAACATTTGCTTTTTTATTCGTCTGTCTGCAGATTTACAAGTTTATCAGTTTTTTTGTGCCGGACAGATTTATGCAGGTTTTGTCAATTTACCATGGATTGAACTTGATTGTGAGATAGGATTCCCGTATGGAAACAATATTGAATTTGGTTTACCATGATATCCGCCAAGTATCAGAATAAGACAGGAAAATTGGAAGGCAGGAAAAAATATACAAAATGCAGGGATGAAAAATACAGGAATTGGAAAGCAAGGGCAGGAAACCCGGGAGCCGCCCGGACCTTATATTTTAATTTTGTATGCAGAAACCAAATAAGACTCCGGGGATAAAAGGAAAAGAAATGAACCAGACACATAGATCTGTACAAATGCAAACATCAAACCTGAAAAAAAATATAGCTGGAAAAGACATGACAAAGGGGAACCCCCTAAAACTTATATTCTTATACTCAATGCCGCTCCTTGTAGGAAACATAGTCCAGCAACTTTATAACATGGCAGATACAATAATCGTAGGAAAACTTCTTGGCACCCGGGCCCTGGCAGCAGTGGGAACAACCGGCCCTATGAATTTCCTGATAATAGGCTTTGTAACAGGACTTACAGCAGGATTTGCCGTAATAACAGCCCAAAAATACGGGGCAAAAGACACGGAAAACCTTAAAAAATCAGTGGCAATGAACCTTATGCTGAACATATTTTTCTCCGTTCTAATGACGGCAATATCCCTCATAACCACAGACCCGATACTTACAATAATAAATACCCCAAAAGAAATCTTCCTGGAATCCTCTGTGTATATAAAAATAATATATTGGGGAATATCCGGAATAGTCCTTTATAACGGAACCTCCTGCATACTCAGAGCTTTGGGAGACAGCAAGACCCCCCTTTACTTCCTTATAGCATCCTCGCTCCTGAACATAATACTGGACATAATATTCATCCTCCGGTTTAACCTGGGGGTAGGAGGGGCCGCACTGGCAACAGTAATATCCCAAAGCCTTTCAGGTCTGGGAACCCTGGTATACATGATAGTAAAATACCCCGTAATAAGAACCAGAAAAACAGACTACAAATGGAATACATACTTTGCCTGGCAGCACCTTAAAATAGGCCTCCCCATGGCATTCCAGTTTTCAATAACAGCAATAGGAGTTGTAGTCCTCCAGGGAGCCCTTAATATATTCGGTTCAGTCAAAATTGCAGCCTATACGGCAGCCCAAAAAGTTGAACAGCTTACGGCAGTGGCGGCAGGAACCTTCGGGGTAACAATGGCAAACTATACAGGACAAAACCTGGGGGCAGGTGACCTGCAGAGAATAAAAGACGGAACAAACAAATCAGCCCTCCTTACAATAGGCTTTTCAATCATTTCAATGATAATAGCCATAGCCTTTTCAGGCCCCCTTTCAGCCCTGTTCATAAACAAAGAGGAAACCCAGGTAATAGAAGCCTCAAAACTTTACCTCTATTCAACAGCCCCGTTCTATCCGTTCCTGTTCACAATATTCATATACAGGAATGTCCTCCAAAGCCTGGGAAGGGGCTTTATGCCCCTGATGGCAGGAGTATTCGAGCTTTTGGCAAGAACAATCGCAGCCTACAAACTCCCCCAGGTTGCAGGATACCTGGGAATCTGCCTTGCAGGCCCCCTTGCATGGATAGGGGCTTCGGTGCCGCTTTTTATATCCTATAGGGTCATAATAAAAAAATTCAAAATCCCGAATAAATAAAAAACACAGAGCTTTAATTTTTTACACAGAGCTTTAAATTTTTGGAGGGGAAGCATAACAAAGAGGTGGAAAAAGAGGCAAAAGACGCGGCTCCCCCTGGCTCCCAACCCGGCTAAAAAATCCCAGGGGAAACAAAGCCGCCAGATCCTGTTGCAGAATCCGGCAAAGCCGGTTCTGCTGCTTTTTACAGGATAAAAGAACAAAGCCAAGGTAAAACATACACAAAAAATCCCGGGTTGTCCGCCACCCCCACTCCTAAAACCAAAAATCTTTCAGTCGTGATTAAAGACAGGGGATTAAACAAAGGCATCAGATACAAAAGCAAAACTGTTTCTGGAACGCCGGGGACTTTGGCAAAAATTACAAACAGCATTATCTACCACTCACTATGCCAAAGTCCAAAACTTCCAGTCCCTATTTCCAAAACCAGTAAAATAATGGTATACTAAATTATTCTAGTATAGAAAAAATATTAGGTTTTCAACATGATAAATCAGTTTATATCAAATCAAGAAACAAAAAACTTTTTTAATACAATAAAAGAAAGTTTACTCTCTTGTATAGAGTTCAAAATATGTGTTTCTTTTATACGAATAAGTGGCGCACAACTGTTACTTGATTTACTTCAAGATTTGGAATTGAGAGGCATAAAAGGACAGATCTTAACATCTACTTATATGCATGTAACTCAACCCGATGCGCTAGAAATGTTGAGTTCTTTCAGAAATATAGAATTAAAAATTTATACACCTTCAATCGAAAAAGGGTTTCATGCAAAAGGATATTTATTTTTAAACAAAGAAACAGACAATGAAAAATGGACGATAATTATTGGTTCTTCAAATATTTCTGGAGCAGCATTCAAAAAGAATGTTGAATGGAATATCCTAAATAGTGAGCCTTTATTAGAAAATAGAGAACCAGGAATTGTTTCAAAATCGATACTTGAAGAATTTAATACACTTTGGGAAAGTCCTTATGCAAAAGAATTTTCAAATGACTTTTTAATTTCTTATCGAGATTACTTAGCAAAAGTTAAGAAACTTGAAAAAACCAATAAAGAAATTTTTAGTTTTGAAGAAGAAATTATTCGCCCTAATGAAATGCAACAAGAGGCTATCGTAAAACTTGATAAATTACGCAAGATGAATGAAACAAAGGCTCTTGCCGTAGCAGCTACAGGAACAGGAAAAACGTATATGTCTGTTTTCGATGCTATGCAGGTTAATCCTCAAAGATTATTGTTCGTTGTTCACCGTGGAGATATACTGCTAAAAGCGAAGGAGTCTTTTGATAAAATTCTTTCGAAAAATGTTTCCAATTATTCTTCAGCTATATACGATGGAAAAGTAGAAACGGCATATTGCAAATATCTATTTTCAACAGAAAGTATGCTTGCTCTACATTTAAATGAATTTAAACCAGATAGTTTTGAATACATCATCATTGATGAGGCTCATCATGCAGCAGATTCTTCGTATTCTAAAATAATTTCATATTTTAAACCGCAGTTTCTCCTTGGCCTTACAGCCACACCAGAAAGAACAGATGGACAAGATATTTTCAGAATATTTGATTTCAACCGTGCTATAAATATACGATTGAGAGATTCCCTTCAAAAAGATTTAGTCTGTCCTTTCCATTATTTTGGAATAAAGGATGTTGATGGTATCGATTATTCAACATTAAAACATACGCCAGAAGATGGGGAAGACTATTTAAATGAAGTTTCTGCTCTGTTGATGAAGTCAAAAC
>JADIMM010000061.1 GCA_017694795.1 Candidatus Gallitreponema excrementavium | reverse complement strand
CTCCTGTTTTATCAGCAGCCGTGTGCAAAAGCTCCAGAATTCGGCATTCGCCGAATTCTGGGACTGTACGCCGGTTTCCTGTTTTACCAACGCCGTGTGCCAAAACTGCAAAAAGCTGCGCTTTTTGCGATAGTTTGCCGGTTTCCGCTTTTGCGTCTGGAAACTCCTATTTTATCAACAGCCTTGTGCAAAAGCTTCAGAATTCGGCGCAAGCCGAATTCTGGGACTGTACGCCGGTTCTCGCCTTTGAAACCGGCATTTTTTTCGGGGCTTTGGCTTGGGGCTTTTGGTAAGTAACGAATTTTTATGTGTCAAAGCGTCCCTGGACCCCCTATGCCGGTTTTTTGTGGCACAGAGCTTCGTTTTGGCAGCCTTTGCAACCTTGGTTTGTCAAAGAAACTGCGGTTTTTCTTTGCAAAGGCACAAAACTTAAGATAGTTACGCCGGTTTTTTGTGGCACAGAGCTTCGCTTTCGCCGTCTTTGCAACTTTGATTTGCCAAATAAACAGCGTTTTTCCCTGCAAAGACACAAAAGCACAAGAATTCGGCTTGTGCCGAATTCTTGGATAGTTTGCTTTGGTTTGTGGCACAGAGACAGACTACTGTAAAAAAAATCGGCGGGCTTCTATCCAAAAATATTTTCTGTTTGATTCCAACTGTTAGTATCATATAATGCTCACAGGTATTGAATTTTTAATTTTTATGGTGTATAAGTTATATTGCTACTATTTACAGTTGTCTGTTTCCTTTCAGTGAAATGGATTACTGATATTTTGTGGGGTTGAGCGGGCCCCAGGAGGATTTAAGTGAGTGTAAAAATCAGGCTCAAGAGAATGGGCACAAAAAAGCGTCCTTACTACAGAATAGTCGTACAGGATTCAAGAGAACCCAGAGACGGTGCAGCCATAGACGAAGTCGGTGTTTATCACCCAATCGAAGTTGAAGACAAACAGATTGCCTTTGATGAAGGGAAGGTTCGTTCTTGGATTGAAAAGGGTGCAACCCCTACTGACACAGTAAGACAGCTTTTGAATAAAAAGAATTTTACCTGCTAATAGGATTTTGCCGTGGAAAAAGATTTAATTGAGTATATTGCAAAATCCCTTGTTGACAATCCCACAGGGGTTTCTGTTAACGAGTTTCCCACCGAAAACGGTGTTACCCTGGAACTTCATGTGAATGAAAGTGATGTAGGTAAAGTGATAGGAAAGCACGGCCGAATAGCAAAGGCTATGAGGACCTTGCTGAATGCAGTTTCTACAAGGAACGGGCAGCGGGTTAATCTTGAAATCATGGAATGATGGAGAGAATTATAGTTGGATATACCCTTTCTCCTTACGGAGTTGAGGGATATTTGAAAGTCAAGAGCACTTCCGGTGAATTCGAACACTTTAAACGGATGGGAGAGGTGCTTCTGAAAAAAAATAATTCTGAAAGGATCTTTGAGGTTGAAGATGTTCAGTGTTCACAGTCCTTTTTAAGAATTAAGCTAAAGGGGATTGACTCTCCTGAAGAAGCAAAGAAATTTTCTTCTTCAGAGATTCTGGTTCCCAGGGAAAAGGCCTGCCCTTTATCAGAAAATGAATGGTATGCCTATGATCTTTGTCAGTGTAATCTTGTATACGGAGAATCTGTCGTAGGTTCTGTTTTAGATGTAGTAGAAGGCGGGGGTGGATATCTTCTTGATATTCTGCTTCCCGATGGCTCGAAGGTTTTTGTTCCGCTCAAAGATGAGTTTATCGGAGATATCGATATTCCATCCAAAACCATTGAGCTTAAGCACCGCTGGATTTTAGAAAAATGAAGTTTAATGTGCTGACCTTGTTTCCTGAGATACCTAAGGCCTTTTTTGAAAGTTCAATAATGGCAAAGGCTGTCCAAAGGAATCTGATTGACTACAATCTTGTACAAATAAGGGATTTTGCCTTTGATAAACACAAGACCTGTGATGACGGCACTTATGGAGGAGGGGCCGGGATGCTGATGCTCCCAGAACCATTAGGGAGAGCCTTGGAATCTGTAGACGCAGGAAATAAACGGGTTATTTATGTTTCTCCTTCAGGAAGGACATTTAACCAGAGCCTGGCCTACGAACTCAGCAGGGAAAAAGAACTTGTTTTTATCTGCGGAAGATATGAGGGAATTGACCAAAGAATTATTGACCGTTATGTGGATGACGAAATCTCAATAGGGGATTATGTACTTTCTTCGGGAGAAACGGCCTGCATTGTGATAATCGATGCTGTTTACCGCCTCGTAGAGGGAGTTATTTCAGGTGAATCCCTTTTAGAGGAAAGTTTTTCCGACGGGCTTTTGGAGTATCCCCAGTATACAAGACCTGAAGAGTACTGCGGTATGAAAGTTCCGGAAGTTTTGCTTTCGGGGCATCATGAAAATATCCGCAAATGGCGCCTTTACAAAAGGCTTGAAAAGACTTTTAGGGTGCGGCCGGATTTGATAATAAAACTGAGAGAATCCGGCGGTCTCAGCGAAGAGGCTGAAAAAATTATCAGGGAGTTTGAAAATGGATCTGATTAAAACAATTGAAGAATCACAGAAGAAAACAGATATTCCTTCATTTAAACCGGGTGATACTGTAAAAGTTCACTTCAAGATTATCGAAGGAAAAACAGAAAGAATTCAGATTTACGAAGGGCTTGTTATTAGCATCAAGAATTCAGGAATCGGAAGAACTTTTACCGTAAGAAAGAATTCCTACGGTGTAGGAGTCGAAAGGGTATTCCCCCTTCATTCTCCTAGAATTTCAAAAATTGAAGTGGTTCGCCCGGGTAAAGTAAGAAGAGGGAAACTTTATTATATCAGGGATAAAATAGGAAAAGCTGCCAAAATTAAGGAACTTATTATCAAGAAAAACTAGTTTTTTAGCAAGCACTACCCCCCCAATACATTATATGTTTTTGAGGGGGCCGCAGATTGGAAAAAAGAGGGCCCGGTTTCTATTGTGAGAACCGGGCTTTCTTATGTGAAAATATAAATTTTTTTTATATATAGCAGGCTCCGTTAAGTTTTATATTTTTTCATTACCGCCACTGTCATGTGATTATTATATCTGGAATATTACCTTCAACTGAAATATATCAAAGGACTGATTTTTGGAATAATTTTCTGTTAATGAAAGCACTCTTTTACTAGCAAATTAATCAGACATCCAGGCACTATTTATGATACCAATTCAAACTGAAAAAACCAACAGAGGGATTTTTCGGTTTAAAACTTACCGGGTTTATAGTCTTTAATAACTTGAAAATATGCTTAGCCGCTGAAAAAGACCCTTTATTGTTTATGCCTGAAGATTTCATTTCTTAAATACATTGTATTATAAGCAAATAACTGGCATTTTTTGAAGTTTTAGAATCAAAATTGATAAAACACTATTGTCAAAAAAATGTCTACCGGAATTTTGGTTTTTAACAGACTATTTTCCATTTATCATATAGTACAGGAAACCTAAATCTTTTACATTCCAAACGATTTTGAAATTATTTAAAGATCGGCAGAAAAAGGCCATTGTTTGTAGGGTAGTCAGCTTTTTAATATCCCAGACATACGCAGATACCTGATTTTCTCAATTCCTTATGCTATTGTTGCAAAAAATCTTAAGATTTCTAAATGATAATTACTATTATTTTGATATAATATTTAGATAGCACTACTATTATATTTGTTTATTTTACAACCTGTACCATAGCCAAGAAATTGTTTTATTGTATTTTTTCCAGCAGGTTGAATACAGTTTTTAATTTACCACAATTCTGCTATTCTGATATTATACATAAAGATTTAGTAAAGTAGGATTCGTGACCTGGTTCAAATTACAGAATGCTTAAAAAATAAAAAGGTTTATATTCCTTAATTAAAACGGAGTACATATAAGAAATATTGTACATGTACACCTGATAAGCTCTGTGCTATAAAACAGTTTTAAGATTAAAAAAATTAAGCAATATTAACTAATAATCTTTTTCTTGCAATCTGTAATACATTATTTTTTATGTTTTTATCATAAAGTTTTTTTCAAAATCTGGGTATATTGCACAGAGCTTAAAATATAGCCAAGGCACGAGCACAGAGCTTTTCCCCATCCTCTCCATTAGCACAATTAACTCCGGATATGGCATCAATATCCCATCCTACACTAAGGACAAGAGGAAATAAATCCAAAAAGGGACATTCTGTCTTTGGGTTACAATTGAATGCACCTTTTTCCAGGTTATTTTCCAATGGAAAAAGCCTGTTAAATGTGTATGGTAATTCATGAAGATACGGCTTTCCTTCCTTCAGTATCTGAAAGTTGTTTCCGGGAAATCTTTTTATTCTTCATCAGGGTATTAGAGATTTAAAAATCTTTGTTC
>JADIMM010000060.1 GCA_017694795.1 Candidatus Gallitreponema excrementavium | reverse complement strand
AATTATTTGTACATACTTTTTAAATCTGACGTCGGAAGGAAAGGCTTTGAAATCCGCAAGTAAAATATAAGCCGGAGAGAAACGGCTGAGTAACCTCTCTAATCGACGATATAACCAATCATTAGGAGTAAGATTATTTATCAGAATATAAAGAATATTCAAATTTGAAACCCTGATAGAACCGTTAGTATTAATAAATTCTTTTTTTATCTGCCGATACGGTTTCTTTTTCAATGAAAGAGCATAAAAATATTCAAAAAAAATATTTGAAATAAAATAAATTTCATTTTCCGATTTATAATCAAATAATGAAGAATTTAAAACAAATGATAAATTATTACACTGTAAATATTGATGTAGATCAGACACAGAAAACCGTTTTGTTCCGTTCCTATTCATCTTTGAGACTAGCTTTTTCAGCCCTTTCTTAATTTCTTCTAGATCAATAGGAGACATCTCAGAGGTTCTTGGTGAAATATTCTCTACATAACCATGTTTCTGTTTATCTTCATTTAATTTTTTATATACAAATGAGTTGAAAAACTCTTTATAAGATGTAATTTGTTTTGCTTCTCCTGTTTCAATAAATTCACGGTAAAACGGAATTGTAACCAGTGATTCAAAAAAACTCCCTTTATATTGCCGGAGTAAAAGTCCCAACTTTTCATCAATGTAAGTATTCAGAAACAGTTCTGATACATTTTCATTCTCAAAAAAAGTTGACAGAAATGATGCATTTCTACCGGAAATTATAAACTTTACGAACTTATAATTTGACTTTATGTTCTTTAGTGTCTTTGATAAATCTAAGATTTTTTCATCAGAAAGCTCATCTAGGCTATCTAAAAACAATAAGTAAAAACCTTCTTTATCTTCAAAATTAAAAAAGCCCTTTTGATACTGTTTTAAATCACAGAAAATAGGAATAAAAACATATTGATAGTTTTGAAAAGCCTCAGGTTTAGAAAAGACGGTTATAAAATGATTATAAGTTTTTTTCAGCTCTTCACTTTTCCCGATTCCCGCAACACCTTTTAAATAAAAATCGGGCAAATCTTCAAATTTTGTCTTAGCTATTTTTTCCTTAAGTAAATCAATCAACGGATTAAGAGAGTGAATACTCCTTATTTTGTTGTTTCCATACTGTTCATCTATCTGTTTTTCATATTTTTCTGTATGATTTGAAATTCTTTGTGTTCCCTGACTGCTAATCTGTTTTTGGATAGCTTGTCTGGTTTCATGTTCATAAGAAAAAAAGAAAGAAGTAATCTGTTGATATTTTACATCACTGACAATTTTATCAAAATAACTTGCACAACGTTCTTCCAAAACTAAATTATTTTGACTGCAAAAATCTATTATCCTTTGCCGTGCAGCTGGATACTTCCCGTCTTTGCTTGCTCCCCAATCTTTATTGGTGTATAAAATTAACTTGGTAATTTCCGGATATATTCTTATAGTTTTTTCGATAGAATCCTTTATATCATTATGGTTAATTTTAGCTGTAAAATATTTTGCCTGCCATCCTATTTTATCTTCACCAACCGAAATTAATTCAGTTTCAATGCCGGGCTGGTTATAAAGTCTCGGAACACCATAGGGTTGATTAAACTCCTCACAAAACAGTAAATAACAAAACCACTCAAAGTTTTTTGTCGGATTTTCCGAGAATTTAGCTTCAAATATGTTCCAGTCCGGCCTTACCATTGTTCCTCTCCTCCCACCGACGCTGCTCGTTATCAATTCCTCACTCAAAATCCATCCGGTAACTTATCGTTTATAATAAACTCAAACAGGGCTGTCTCTGTCTTTTCTCTCTTCTTTCTAGGATGTTCAGAGGGAAAATTTTCTTTGAACCATACAATTTCTTTTTCTTTGTTAACCGTCCCTTTTAACTCCTCATACCGACCGAACTCGTTCAGGTTTGCTTCGGTGGGATGGGACTCCACGATTTTACGCAGTTTTGCCTCATCCAAACCGAACATATCGGCGACTTTGTGAATCCGCTCATCCTGTGCCTGTGACATATATTCGGTAATGTAATCTCTTAAAGTTTTACCTTCACACACTTCCCAATCTCCCCGCTGAATATCGTGAAGATATATGTTGGCATACTTTTGCTCTTCTTGGGAAAGAGTCGCGAAAGTTTTGTGCAGCTCGTTTTTTGCCTGCTCCACTTCTTCAGCGGCAGTTCCTCCAAAATTCAGCAGCTTTAAATATTTTTCAAAGCGTGAATTCATATAATCAGCATCGATGACCCCGGTATCGATTTCCGTAATATACCCGGCCAAGTCATACGGAACATCATCAGTACTGCCGCCGCCGCTTGCGCTGCCCCCTGCCAATTCTTTATAACGCAGTACCGAAACAAGATAATCCTTTTCGGTAAACGCTATTTCTATAGTTTCACCCGTTTCCGTGTCGGTATAGCTTTGAGTGTCCCATGTAAAACCTTGTATCTTGGCTGCTTCCAGATAGCCGTTAAACTCATTAAAATCTTTTACAAATTTCCGGCACACAGACATATCATCCGGCAGCTTTTCCATATTTTCTATACCGGCATTGGTAAACAATGCAGAAATACTCTCAAACAGTTCATTCATTTTTTTAAGGTTTTCCGGAAGGTGTTGCACAAACAATCCCAGCGGTTTATCCCCTGAATACAGCTTAACCGCTTTTTTGACATTTTCTTCCATGGTGTGGGGCTTTCTGTAATACCGGATTGTGCCGAAGGGCTTATCGGGGCCGAAAAGCCGGTTAGTACGGGAAAATGCCTGTATAATATTCTCATACTGAAGTACCTTATCCAGATACAACGTATTTATCCACTTAGAATCAAAACCGGTCAGCATCTGGTCAACAACAATCAGCAAATCTATCTGTTTATCAGAGTCAATTCTTTCATAAGGTTTTTTATGTGCCAGACGGGCAGCCATATCTTTTTTCATATTGGCAAAAGTCGGCATAGTAAAATTCATGGCGTATCTTTTATTGTAGTCCTCAATGATTTCTACAAGACCGTCCTCTTTGAATATCTCTCCGGCTTTGTTGTCGATATTGGGATCAAACAGTGCTGTCACCTTTAATTCCGGCTTCTTCTCTTTAAAAAGCCGGTAATAGTGTATCGCTTCAGGAATACTGCTCGTGGCAAAAATAGCATGGAATTTACTGTTACGACTCAAGGTTGTCCAGTTTTCCAGTATATCTTTTACCACACTTTCCGTATGTTCCTTTGTTCTGTATTGAGTCATCGGAATGTCATCTTCGATTCCTTTTACATATTTGCCATCTTCATCGTAATATCCTGCCATCGGCACCTGACTTGCATCCATGTAAGTGTAGTAAATTTTACTTTTTTTCTCGTCAGCAATAGCCTCTTCTTCCGTCTGGGCCTTTGCTTTTTCCAAAGCCACCGCTTTACGCACATCTTTATCCCGAAAAGTCAGAACTTTATAGGGGTCAAAGCCCAGCACGTTTTTATCCCGTATGCCGTCGGCAATGCTGTACCGGTGCAATTCATTACCGAATACGGTGGTAGTGGTATTATTCTTTTTTTGATTTTCTTCGTGAATTGGGGTGCCCGTAAAACCGAAAAAAATAGCTTTGGAAAAAGTATTTTTTATCGTTGTAAGCATTTCACCAAAAGTAGAACGATGAGCTTCATCTACTATAAAAACAAGCCGTTTTTTACTTATCGCTGCCACATCGGCAGATTTTAATCCTTCGGCTTCCTCTTTGATTTTGCTCATCTTTTGAATTGAGGTAACAATCAAAGTATCTGTTGTATATGAACTTTTAAGTTTTTTGACAAGCACAGCTGTACTTTCCGTTGCCTGTACCGACTCATTCTCTGCCGCAAAAGCCCGGTATTCTTTCAGCGACTGGGTTCCCAGCTCGATTCTGTCCATTAAAAATATAACTTTATCGGCGTCCTTGGAAGCGGCAATCAGTTGAGCAGACTTAAAACTGGTCATGGTTTTACCCGACCCGGTCGTGTGCCAGATATAACCGCCCCGCTGATTCTCCTCATCCCACCGTGTTTTGGACACTTTATCGGAAATAGCATTGGCAGCAAAATACTGATAGCTGCGCATCACTTTTAACACACCGTCGGAGTCATCGGCAACGGTATAAAAACCGATAAGCTGGTGCGCCATGGGAATGGAAAGCAAGGTTGACGCAATCTTGTCCCATTGATTGATTGGCTCGTTGTTAAAATCTGCCCAGTGAAAAAAGTAATCGGGATTAAATTTTCCATCCGGGCCGGGATTGGCAAAATAGAGGGTTTCATTGGGCTCCATGGCCACAAATATTTGTATCAGTGAAAATAAACCACTGAAAACCCGTTCATGGGCATATTTTTCTATTTGATAGCATGCCTGACTGACCGGAATACCACTCTTTTTTAATTCAATGTGAATCACCGGCATACCGTTAATCAATAGCATCAGGTCTCCCCGCCGCTGAGGATAGATAGTATTTTGTCCGGAAAACCGGGGCTGGCGCACAATTTGGTACCGGCTTTGGCCGGCGGCGATTTCTTTGCGGTCGTATATTTTTAAGCTTACCTCTTTACCGAAGTTCCGAGTGTCTTGGGGATTGTCCCGTTTTATGGTGACGGTTTTTCCGTTGATAAAACTGTTGAGTTTGAGAGGCGTTCTCAGAGATCTGATTTGTTCCATGATTTGCCCCATTTCTCCTGCTGTTAACGGATAATCATTTAAACGATAAATGTCTCTGTTGTTTTCAAAGAGAATCTTTGCCCAGTTTTGCAACAGCTCTTCTTCTGTAGGATATTCAATAACGTTTTGTTCCCATCCTTTTTCCGAAAGGGCTTGTATCAACGCTTTTTCAAAATCAGCTTCATTGTTAAACACCATAATGCGTTATCCTCATTTATCGATTTTTATACAAACATTTTTTCCAGACAGGCTTTTTTTAAGTTCCGCAGTTTTTCTATTTTGCTGCTCTGCAACGTGATAAGCCGGTCAAGGTTGGAAAAATATTGTCCAATAACTTTCTGTTCTGTATATCTTGAAATATAAACATTGATATCATTGATCGCAGTTTTAGACAAACTGGGAACACCTGTTGACTCATCTTTCTTTTTCCACTCGATATTTTGGAATATATCAAAGACAAAATTTAAGTCTATATTTTCTTTTGGCAAAGCATAAAATAACGTATCAACTGTCCAAAATGGGGCTTTAAGAATATATGGTTTATCAATTGTACCTTTTCTTCCTATCCCGATTGCATCTTGGTCATAAGATAAAGCCTCGCTTACACTAAGCATATAACCGCCTGTTCCATAGACAGGAATATTGCCTTCCGAAAGATGTTTGTAATCCCTACCGCTGCAAATATTGATTATCTCACCCAGTTTTTTCTCTTCCCATGGTTCACTAAAGCCCTTAAAACGGATTTCCGGTACTTTTGCGCCTTTTTGAGGAAACATTTTTTCCAGCATGGACTTTTTTACCGTGTTCAGTTTGTCATACTTCCGCTGTTCAAGGGTAATAAGCCGGTCAAGAACGAGAAAATATTGACCTAATAATTTTTGCTCATGAATATTTCGTGCTACAAAGTATTGAATATGTATTAACTGTGAAACCTTGATACTCGGTTGTACAGCCCCCATCACTATTCGCATAGCTTTATTTTGGTTTTCTTCTGTTGAAAACATTGAATATAAAAAGCATGAATCATAATTCTCTCTTGCTCTAAAAGCGATTATATTTTGTGCTATTGCTGCATTTTCATTATTGTCCATTAAACTAACAAGCCCTATACTTCCAACAGTAGAAAATAGGATATCACCATTTTTTATATAATTCCTTAAATATTTGTTAAACGCATTATCATCCAAAAATTTTTCGACTTTTGAATAATCAGGAGTACCATTACCAAGACAGCCGACTTCTATTAAAGGATGCGTCCCATTCTTAGAAACAGGAGGTGTCTTCCCTCTATTATCGACAGCCTTATCCGCTATCTCTTCCAACTCCATCTCTTCCCACGGTTCACCAAATCCCCTAAAGCGGAGTGAGGGTACTATTTTTCTGCTACTCATTGCCCCCGCCTCCCAAAAGTTTTTTCAGTTCTGCCAATCCTGCCATATCAAATTCACTGCCGGTCAGGTTATCTATCATAGCAGACAGAGCGGCTTCTGTGTGGGCAATCTCTTCTTCAACCCGGTCAAAGGTGGTTTCGTATTTTTTTGCCAGCGCTTCTATTTTTGTTATCAGCGTGTTCACAATCGTTTCCGGCAGTTTTAAGAGGTTGTCCATAAGGGGTTTCAGCCATTTTTCCCGGAGCAATTCCAATACCTGTTCATCAGTCAGGTTATTTATAGTCTCCACGGTTTTGGCGGCCAGTATGGCTTCCTCTTTTTTTATAGCAGCTTTCAGCTCTTTTTCTTCTTCCATAAGACGGCTTGCACTTACAATGGTATACTCGTAACTACTTTCTTCAAAACTGTGCCGGGACTTTATCTGCAACAGGTATTTTTTTACCACTGTTTTGCTGTAAGTTCCGTTTTTGGATACTTCCATATCGCCCCACGCAATTTCTTTATGAGAACCGATAAAAGCAAGCTGTTCTTTGGCACCTTTTACTTCAAGATATTCCTCTAAAACCGCTGTCTCTTCCGTAGAGACTCCCTGCACAATTTCTTTTAATGCTTCAGTCAATTCTTTTGAAGCAAAAGCGTCGTTATCATCATTTAACAAAGCCTGCTTTCCTTCTTCGTCAAGGTTGTCCATTAAAGTTTCAAGCTCGCCGGCTATGTCTTCTATTCTCTTTTCTTTTGCTTTCAGCGACTGCAAATCTTGAGTTAAGAATTTTTTCTGTACAAGGTCAAAAGGCAGAATCCGCTCTTTCCAGCCTTCCTGTTCTTCTGTCTCTACCCCCTTCTTTTTTTTGATTACCATGTTGGCTTCCAGTTTTCTGGTAGTTTCAAAACCTTCTGTTTGAATCATTTCCAAATCAACGGCAATAGGAAACCAGCCGTCATCAAAAATCTGATAGGCTTCATAGGTATCTACCAAGGGAACAGTCTGCAACCGGTCAAAGACTGCATCGGACAGAGTAGCTTTTGCTTTTAAAATATGTAATCCGTTTATGTTGTCCGTTAATTGACTAAACAGAAAATCATCAAAGCCGGCAAAGGCGTCCCGGTATGTTTGTTTAAAAACAGCAATGTCACTGTGTTCTGTTACGGCTTTTTTGATATCATCGGTAATCAAGCGGCAATAGGCGGAAGAGGTGTTTTCAAAAAGAGCTGTTTTTAATGAGGGAAAAGCACACCAGTACTCTTGTAACAGGTCAATTTCCGCAAGGGGAATACCGCCAAACATGGAAGCATAAATGTCCCATGTTTCCGCAGCTTCGGAAGAATCCACATACCGGGGAATATTCAGGTTGTAGTCATTGCCTCTGATTTCTTCTCTGCTGACCACTCGTGAAAATTTTTCAACAGTTGACCGCCGGGATACAACATCCGCAATCCGTTTGATATCGGACGCCCGCAGTTTATTGTTTTTGCCATCCTTTATAAAACCTTTTGAAGCGTCCACAATCAGAATATCCGTATTGTCCCGTTTTTGTTTAAGTACCATGATAATGGTGGGAATTCCCGTACCAAAAAAGATATTTGCCGGCAACCCGATAATCGTATCTATTTTATTCTTTTCAACCAGATTTTTGCGGATTTCCCCTTCCTCTCCGCCTCTAAATAACACACCGTGCGGAAGGACAATCGTCATGATTCCTTCCGGTTTCAGGTGGTACAGGTCATGAAGCAAAAAGGCATAATCGGCTTTTCCTTTGGGAGCAAGACCGTATTCGGCATACCGGGGATCTGTATCTTTATCTGCCGGATTCCACATCTGCGAATAGGGCGGATTTGAAACAACAGCATCGACATAAAGAGGCGTATAGGTTCCGACAGGGTCGTTTTCGTCAAAGTAAGGCCAGTCATCTTCCAGAGTATCTGCGTTACGGGTCACAATATTATCCGGCAAAATGCCCCGCATAACCAGATTCATACGGGTCAGGTTGTAGGTATTTTGCTTTAATTCCTGAGCGTAGTATTTGATGTTGTTTTCCCTGTTCATAAACTTGGTAACACTTTTACCGATATTTATTAGCAAGGAACCGGAACCGCTGGTAGGGTCATAGATTTCGATTTTGTCTCTGTTTTTCAAATGGTCAGCTACAATTTCCGACATTAAAAGGGAGACTTCATGGGGAGTATAAAATTCCCCCGCTTTCTTTCCGGCATTGGCTGCAAACATTCCTATTAAATATTCATAGATAAAACCCAAAACATCATAGTCTTGTCTGCCGTCCATGGGGATGTCATCTATCAGCTCAATCAAATCCCTGACCGCTTTTGACCGTGCCAAGTCTGTATCTCCCAATTTTGAAAGACCTGTTTCCAGCGTAGTAAAAACACCTTCAAAGACTTTTTTATGGCTTTCATTGATGTGTACGGAAAAAGCTGAAAGCGCAGTCGTTACATTCCCGATACCAAAGTCACTGCCCATCTTTATCCACGTAGAAAAAAGATTTTCATAGGCAATAAAATAACCCAAATTCCGTTGAATACTTTTTACAGTTTCTGTATCTTCCCTTTTTAATTCAGGTAAATACTCATCCGTCCAGTCGTTTTCTTTTAAGTATTTCACCTCTTTTTCGGAAAGAAATTTATAGAAAATAAATCCCAAAATGTAGTCTTTATACCCATTGGCTTCGATTTTGGAACGCATATTATTTGCCGATTCCCAAATTTTAGCTGCCAGTTGCTGTTTGTTCATGGTTCCCCCTTATCATGCCCCCCATTATACCACAAATCCCTGTTTTTTTTTAGGGAAAGGGGATGTTTATTTAGGGTTTTTGGGGCTGGATTGGGGGGATTTGTCCTTAGGGGAACTTTATGATTATTTTCTTACAAAAGATTTCTTAAAAATTGCCATTGTTTTCCCCTTGTACTTTCCAATATCCGTTTTTATCTGCTCCCACTCGGCGCACAAGACCGGTTTCCTGCAATTTTTTCATATTTCTTATAATGCTGCGAACAGAAACTCCTATCTTTTCAGCAAGTTCATTTTGAGTAATACAAGGATTTTCTCTGATTGCATTCAAAATAATGTGCATATTTTCACTGATTTTAATTCCGGTATTTGTATTTTCTTTTACACTGACATTTACCCTGTCATTTACCCTGACATTTACAGTGTCACTATGGTGGGTACCCTCACCATCCTCTACAGAGCAAGCTTCCCCTGTTAGATGCTTTTTTTTGTAGGCTATATGCATATACCGGTTTTTTAATTCGTGATGGCCGCCAAAGAGCAGATTATCAAAGAAGTTTTCCAAGAAAACAGGCGTCTCCCGAATCCCCCGTTGAATATCCGAATAATTGGCTCTAACCAAGGCATTTATAAAATACCAGCTGTTTTGCTCAAACGGTTCATTAGATACGGTAAAACCCAATGTCTGTAAATACTTTATGGTAAACACTGCCGTGGTTCTGGTATTACCTTCTCCAAAGGGATGAATCTGCCAAAGACGGGAAACAAAAAAAGAAATATGTTTTACAATTTCTAGGGAAGACAGATTTTTATAATTAAATTGACGTTCCTGCTCAAAATCATACTCTAAAGCAGTTTTTAACTCAAAAGAGGCACCATATAAAACCGTATTCCCCCGTAACACCCATTCTTTTTTGGTTATATCGTAATCTCTCAAAACACCTGCAAACCGGTAAATTCCGTTAAACAGTTCTTTATGCAAAGCAATCAGATAAGACGGAGAAAAACGGAAAGACTTTTCACCTAAAATCCGGGCAATCCGGGCTGCAACTTTATCAGCTTCTTCGGTTCGCTCCTCCTCCGCAGAACGGCTTGATTTTTTCTCATAATAACTGTCAATAAGACGGTTTGCTTCATCTATCGAAATTTCTCCTTCGATGTTTCGCCGTGCCGTATCATAGAGATATGGCGAAGGGACAAGCTTGTCAACTTGCTGCAAACCTATAGCCGCTGCCCAGGCTTTTCCCCTCTCCTTTTTTGACGGTTCTACCTGCCGAATATATTCATCAAAATCAAAACCGGCTGTACAGTCCGGTTTCTGAAATACATCTGTCACTTTTCTCATTCTCCCAATGAATCAACAAACCGTTCTGATTTATGCTTTTTCCAATTCATAATTTTGCAGTAAATATTGTAAATCACCTAGAGCATCATCTCCCAATAATATCCCATTATACCACAAATTCCTGTTTTTTTTAGGGAAAGGGGATGTTTATTTAGGGTTTTTGGGGTTGGCTTTGGGGATTTGTCCTGCCGGGACTTTATGTTTATTTTCTTACAATAAAATTGGTCATATTGGGAAATTTGTATTTTTCAGCTTGGGATTACAGGAAATTTTTTACCGGGGTTTATCAAACTGCCCCGGAGGTACTTCCAGGCCTGCCCTTTTTTCGGGGACGCCCTATCCATCATAGAGCCTTAATCCCTGTATAAAACAGCTTTTGGGGCATGGGAAAATAGGGTTTGGGGCATAGGAAAACATTGTATTTGGGAGGGAGAAAACAGGGTATTTACCCGGGGAAAGCAGCTTATTTTCTATTTTGCCTTAGACCGGGCCAAAACCTGCCCTAAGATTAAGGTCAAGACAGCCCTTAGCACAGGGCAAACTTGCAGCAAGGCAAGGCAGGTTTTTAACTTAAAAATGCTTAAAAGGTACTTTTACCGTTTTTTGTCCATCACCATCCAAAATACAGGACACCCCGGCAAATTCCACAGCACAAAAAAAAACAGAAAAACCTTGGTATAAACAGCACATTACTTTAGTCTGCTGAATAAAATCCCCTTTATGGGTGCTTGAATCCAAAACGGTATTCACCCTTTACAATCACAATCCCCGGTACAAAAAAAAGACACCCCAAAAGGTGTCTTATTTAGCAGGGGCAGGACTTGAACCTGCGACCTCCGGGTTATGAGCCCGACGAGCTGCCAACTGCTCTACCCTGCGCCGTACAAATAGATAGTACAGAAAATAAATTTTTTAGTCAAGTAAAATAGCAATTCTTTTATTCCTCAAGATATGTTATATTTTATGTATGAAATCACCTAAGGAAACAACACTTGAAGAGAAAATACTCCATTCATTAAGGCCTGAATTATTCGGGGGGGAACCCTTGCCATACAAAATTGCGGAAAAATTGTTTTCCGACCCGGAGGTTGCAGCCATACAAAACCATGCAAATACGGTTTCAATATTGCGGCTGGGATTTAACGACCACGGCCCCGTTCACATGCGAACAGTGGCAAAAAACGCAATCAAAATGCTTAAATTGCTCAATTCAAAAAATATCAGGACAAGCCTTGAATCGGAAGGAGTCGGAACCTTTACAGACAGTTTGTGTTCGGTAATTTTTGCTTCTATGCTCCATGATTTGGGGATGACTATAGGCAGGCAGGATCACGAAATTTACAGCATTCACCTGGCATTGCCGGTAATTGACAGGATTTTGGCGGAATTATTGCCAAAAGATTTGGAAAAACGGGTAATAATAAAGTCCACTGCCATGGAGGGAATCGCAGGCCACATGGGAACCCACAAAATTCATTCAATAGAAGCTGGAATAATCCTTATTGCCGACGGTTGTGATATGACAAAAGGCAGGGCCAGGATTCCTATGGCAATATCCACAGAGGCAAAACAGGGGGATATCCATAAATACTCGGCAAACTCAATTGAGTCGGTAAAAATAACCCAGGGAGCAGAAGACCATAAACCCATAAGAATCGAAATCGTAATGTCCAGCGATGTGGGGTATTTTCAGATTGAAGAAGTCCTTCTTCCCAAAATCAATTCCAGCCCGGCAAAACCTTTTATTGAGCTTTTGGCAGGAATTGAAGGAAAGGAACTTAAGCAGTATCTTTAAGATACTTTATGGCAGGGTGCTACCTTTCCTCCGCAGGAACATCATTATAGCAGCAAACCCTGTTTTTCCCGGTTTTTTTGGCATATCTGAGGGCCTTGTCGGAAGCAGCCAGAACTCCGGCCACATCGCCAGAATCAGGCATATCCAGATTACAGCATATTCCACCGCTGAATCCCAAAAGATTATCAGCAGAAACTTCCGGTCTCCGTCCAAGAAATCTTTCCAGTTCAGGGATAAAAAACCTGGCATCCTCAAGGGCTTTTCGGAGTCTTTCCCCGGCCCTTACGGCTGCCTGTAGATTCGTATTTGGAAGAATTATTACAAATTCATCGCCGCCAAAACGGGAAATGAAATCCACCTTCCTGTAGGTTTTGCGTAAGAGTTTCCCAAAACACGAAATAAGTATATCACCGGTCTGATGACCGAAATTATCGTTATAGAATTTAAAGTTATCCAAATCAATAAAGGTAATTGAATATATACTTGAAGTTTCCGGTTTGTCAGAATACCGTCTCATAAATTCATTTTGCTCTTCAATTTTTGTTTCAAGTGAACGGCGGTTATTCAACTTTGTAAGAATATCCGTTGTAGAAATTTTTTCGAGATGTTTATTCTGTTTGATAATTGTTATCTGATCCTGGAGATACCCTATTGCGGTTTTTAAAATTATAACCTCGTCCATTGTCCATTTCTTTTTATCAGAAATTGAAAAAAGGATTCCTCCGGTAAAATCAGCTTTTGAGATGTTGACAAAATATGTATTTTTTTCAACTTCTTTAAGCTGCAGTTCTGTTCCTATACCGTACTTTTCAAATAATCCCTGCCATTTATCCCCGCCGGGTAAAACCCCGTCATAAACAGTATTAACACCCAAATAGCGTATGTGTCCTTCAATTTCCTTTTCCACCACATACACAGAATAGGCATCTACATAATCTGCAAATAGTTTGCAGAAATTTCCAACCAGTGTTCCTTTATCAACAGTTTTCATATAGAGAGAATTTATTCTGCTTAAAAATCTGGAAGCCGTTACCTTTTTATGAATACGGCTTAAAAGAACTTCTTTTTCTGCGACCTGCTCCAAATAAGAATAATTGATGTTTAAAGGCGAGAAATTAAACCTGGTTTCGGGAATTTCCGAAATGGATAAAGGGGAATACTTTGCAAAAACTTCAGATAATTTTCCTTCCAGGGCAAACCCGTCTCCTTTCTTTTTATAAGATTCGGCAAGCCCGGAATCCCCGGAAAGATACAGCTGTCCTGCAAATTCATAGGCTATAAAGGCTGCAGTCTGGTAAAGAAGAAAACTGCTTTTTAAATATTCAAAGAGAGTCCTGTCTATAATTTTGCAGGCTCTGTCCTTTTCGTTATCAGAAAGACAAATCAAGGCTTCCAGAAATCCCAGTAAAGGGGAAAAGAAATCCGTAGGTGTTCTCTTGACATTTCTAAGGTTTAAAAGCCCTATTTTAGCCTGGATGTATTTTTTTTCAAAACAGTCGATTATTGCCTTTATTCCTATTACATCGTAAATTGAACCATACTGAAAATCTTCGATTCCGTATACCCTCATCAACCGGATTAACTTATTTGCAAGGACAAGGCAGAGGGAAAAATCTTTTCCAAAAAACAGGATTTTTACAATGTTATAAAATGAAATAACTGTTTCATTAGGGTCTCCGAGTTCGTGGATTTTCCCAATGAATTCATTGATTAAATCAAAAGAAACCGTATAATTTCCGGAGACAAAATAATCGTAAGACATTCCGTTTTTTATTTGGATAAGACTCTTTAAATCACCAAGTTCAAGCCTTAAATCATGGCTTTTTCTATACCACTCGATGGCAATTTTCTTTTCTTCCTTTATGGAATATATGATTCCCAACCAATGATAAGCGATTGACAGACCGTATTTGTTTTCTGCCTCGGTATACCATTTAACCGCCTTGTCGGCAAAAAGCTTCATCTTGTCAATTCCCAGTATATTTTGGGCAAACGGGATCGTCACCCTGAAAACAACCGAATAATAATTTGTCAAAAGCCGGGAACGCAACAAAAAGAGAAGGGTTTCCTCGTACTTAAATGAATTAATCTGTTTTTCTGATTTTTCTTCTATAAGGTAATCCAACATTTTCCCCAGGGCAAAAAAATGTCCTTTTTTTGGGGCTTTTCCCAAAAGAACTTTTACAAATTTTGCTGCTGTTGAACAGGAATTTTTAAAAATATAAACCCTGGCAACATAAAAATACAATGGATAAAACAGCTGGTCATCATCTTCTGAAAGATTTTCCAAAGCCAAATCAAAGTAATAAAGAGAATCGTCAACGGTTCCGGAATAAAAGGAGCCAAGCCCTAAAAGGAAGAAAAGTCTTGCAAAGGATGCATCATCATAATGGAGGTGTTCTATATTGGCTGAAATCACATCATTAAGTCTTTTAAAGACTCCGAAAGAATAAAAAATAACACTTGCCATCAGTATCTGGCTTAAATCGAAAAAATCCATGGATTTCAGCAGGTTCTCGGCACTTTGGATTTCCGTAACTGGATTTACGGAATTTGTTTCTCCCTGTTCGATAAGGGTAAGTTCATAAAAGTTTTCCTTGGATAATATTGAATCCAAAACAGGATTGTCAAAACACAAACTTGCCAGGGTTGAGGAATCAAAGCAAAAAATAAATTTTCCCTCAGAACCGTTTTTTTCCAATCCCCCAAGGACTTCAAAACCTTCTTCTGCCATTTCCTGTGCATTGAAAATAACCACAGAATCCTCTGTATGCCGAAGCATTTTAAGAATGCTTTGAATACAGGAATTACGCTCAAAAAAAATCTCGTCAATCACGGGAACGTCTTCACGGAATCCCAAGGGCTGCCCCTGGAACCAGTTTTCAAAATCATTTTCTTGAATTTTAAGGACACTGTCCCGGACCGTTTCTCCGGAAAGATTTGAATCTTTAAGCAGGGAAAAAAAAGGCGAATAAGGCTCAAAGGCAAGGTTACCTTTTTTCATATCATAAGACCTTTTGACCCCAAACTGGTCTTTAAGCAGAATTTCCAAACTTTCCTGGAATTTAGGCGAAAGCGACAGATATATTATTTTCTCTTCCTTGGAATTAAAGAATTTATCAAGGATTAAAGCCGAAACATCTTTTGAACTCAAAATAAACCTCTAATATCTTCCGGTAAATTATATATCAGAAACCGGAAATTCAAAAGGATATTTTTTCAACCGTTAGTGTTTTTTTGTGTAAAAACAGAACCTGAAGTATAATTCAACAAAGACCGGCAAATTCCATTCTGTTATAGAAAAACCAAACCGAAAACCCCACCTGCTGCAATTACCAGTATCGGGTTGACTTTGGTAAAAAGAAGCAGGGCTGTAAACACAAGGTAGGCAGCAAGAGTTTTCAGGTCAAAAAGTTCACTGAAAGAACCGGAATTGGTAAAACCCTGGACGTTTACCACCGCAAGGGCTATTATCTGCCAGGCTGCTACAGCCACAAGACCAGTTACCCCCGGGCGTAAGGCAGAGAAAGCTGACTGGACAAGATTGTTTTTCTGGATTTTTTCGTAATATCCTGCAATCAGCATTATCACTATAAGTGACGGAAGTACTGTCCCAAAAGTTATCACAACACCGCCGAACACACCGTAAAGTTTACACCCCACATAAGTTGCCATATTGATACCAATGGGGCCGGGGGTACTTTCCGAAACTGCCACCATGGAAAAAAATTCGGCAGAATCAATGATTCCCGTATCCACAAGGTACTGCTGCATTATGGTAATGGCAACCTGTCCCCCGCCAATGGTAAAAAGACCTATGAGAAAAAAGGTAAAAAAAAGCTGCAAAAGTGTCATTTTTCCGCCTTTGTTTTGTTAATTTTATTTAATATAAAACCTCTGATTATCCCTATAAATGCACAGAGCAGTATCGTCAGTACTATATTCACATCAAAAAATTCTATTAAAATAAAAGTACCGGTTCCACAGCAAACCGCAAAAAAAGACTTAAAAGTGTTTTTGCCAAAGGAAACCACAGCCTTGGTCAAAAGGGCCGCTACAGCAATATTTATCCCGGTAAAGGCCTTTTCCACATAAACATTATTACTGAATGCCGACAAGAAATAGTAAATTATTGTTATAATGACCAGGGAAGGAAACACAATTCCCAGGGTGGCAAAAATTCCACCTGAAATTCCCCTCCGGTTGTAGCCGATAAATGTAGCAACATTAACAGCAATAATTCCCGGGGTTATCTGCCCTATGGCATAGTAATCCAAGAGCTGTTCTTTTGTTGCCCACCCTTTTTTATCTATAAGTTCCCGCTCCAAAATCGGCAGCATGGAAAGCCCTCCGCCAAAAGTGACGGTTCCGATTTTTGCAAATGTAAAAAAAAGTTCCCAGATTTCCTTTAAAGCCGGCCAAAAACCAAGCATCTTGTAAGAATTATTGCCCATGGCTTTAGTATATAAATTCAAGTTTTTTTTAACAAGCTCCGGCAAAAGGATATGAACCGGATTATTACCAAAACCAAATCAAAAAAATTCAGTCTGTAAAATCCTGGCGTTTTTTAGGGCAAAGGGGAGCGGACAACCCGGAGGGGTTTGGTGTAGCCCTTGTTACAGTTTTTTTGAAGGGTGTAAAACCGGGTTGGGAGCGGGGGGAAACTGAGTGCCTTGCCACTGTAAAACCGGACTACCAACATAAAAAGAAGTGCAGTCTGGATCCCCCCAATAAATTTTATACAATGTAATTTTGTTTTATTGCTTTTATTTTTTTTTGTAGTTATTATTTTATCTGCCGGGTTTTCCGGCACTGGTTGAATTTTATTTCCGGAGGTCAGGATATGGAAGAAGCTATGTCATCAGGTTTAAACAGGGAAATCTGTCACTGTAAAAAGGTTACTTACAATGATATTGAAAAAGCCCTCCATGACAGCAAGAATTTCGGGCAGGTGGAAAAGGCTTTTGAAGATGTTCAAATGGTAACCCATTGTTCCACCGGGTGCGGCGGTTGTCATGACGAGATTTTAAAAACAATTTCAGAAATTATGTCAAAGTAATTTTATCCGGGTTCCGAAAGGAATCCGTTTTTTTTCAGGATGGATATGTCAGTTTATTGCATTAAGGGCCTTACGGAGGGATTTTATATTCCGGCTTGTTCCTGAAACCAAAAGACTATCCCCTGATTTTAAAACTGTTTCGGGTTTTATTATTGCACGGGCTTTTCCGTCTATTATCATGGCAACAATATTTACTTCATATTTTTTTCTTAAATCCGCCTCTAAAACGGTTTTTCCGTCCAGTTCTTGGGGTACAAGGAACTGCATTATAAAAAAGTCGTCAGAAAAAGGCACTATATCCTGTACAAAATTATTGCAAAGTTTCATTGCCAATTTTTTTGCAGTCTGAACCTCCGGAAACACAACTTCTGCCCCGATTTTCTCCAAAATCCTCGCATGTTCGTCATTATTAGCCTTACTAAGAACTTTTTTTACACCCAGCTCAAGGGAATCCATGGCAGCAAGAATATTAGCCTCTAAATCCCCCCCGATTCCGATAATTACAACATCACAGTCTGCAACACCTGATTCTCTAAGAGTTTCTACAGAAATATTATCTATGCAACACAAAACCGCCGGGGTGTTTTTAAGTGTTTTTAATTTTTCCATATCATTATCTATAACAATAACATCTTTGCCTTCTTCCAAAAGAGTTTGTGCCAGCGACATTCCAAACCTTCCAAGTCCTATTATTGCAAATGTATTTTTTTTCATCCTATACAAACCCTCTCATCAGGATATTTTATCTCGGTGTGATTATAACTTATTGATGTGATTATTGAAATAGCCCCAACCCGTCCTATAAACATGACGCAAATTATAATTATTTTTCCCCACAAAGTTAGATTTGGCGTAACTCCCACTGTAAGTCCTACGGTTGCATAGGCACTGACCGTTTCAAAAAGAAGGGCTTCAAAAGATGCATTTTCTGTAACAGTAAGGAAAAAGAAGGCACAGATAATTATTGCCAATGCCAGGGAGAACAATCCAAATGCTTTCGTAATTGAATCTTTTGATATTGTTCTATTGAACACTGTTGTATTCCCCCCCCTGAAAATCTTTGTTGTTGAGAATAATATACTGTAAAATGTTGTGGTTTTAAGCCCTCCTCCCGTTGACCCGGGAGAAGCCCCGATAAACATCAAAAAAATCATAATGAGGATTCCCGGAGAGCTTAAAAGAGTTAAATCCGATGCAAAAAATCCGGCGGTACGGCAGGAAACAGAGTGAAAAAACGATATAAGCCAACTTTCATTTTCAGTTAATTTAAGAATTACTGTTCCTGTTACCAAAAGCAAGCCTGTCATCAAAAATACTATTTTTGAGTGCAAAGATAAATGCTTTTTCTTTCTATACATCAATAAATCATAATAAACGATGTATCCTATCCCTCCCAAAATAATCAAAACGGCAACTGTTATTAAAACCAAAGGATTTTGATTAAAGGAAACCAAAGAAGTTGAAAAAAGATCAAAGCCCGCATTGTTATAAGCCGAAATACTATGAAAGACTGAATTATATATAGCCTTCCCTAATGGGAAAATTTTACGGAAACTAAGGAATAAAAGAAGTGCGCCTATAAACTCGATGGTCAGTGTAGAAAGCAATGTATACTTTAGGATTCTGCCTATTTTTGCCGAAGGACTGAACCCCAAAGATTCCCTGACCAGATTTTTTACGGAAAAATTTGTGGAACTTACGGCATAAAGAACAAACACAACTATTACTGCAAATCCAAGCCCCCCTACCTGAAATAAAAACATGATAACAGTCTGACCGAATACTGAAAATACTTGAGATATGTCCACCGGAGTTAAACCGGTAACACAAACGGCGGAAGTTGCAACAAAGAACAAATCAACAATACTTACCGGTTCTTTTTGAGAAACAGGCATTAACAACAATAAAAACCCTAACAGGATAGTAAGGAAAAAACCCAAAACCATTACAGCTCCAACAGGAAGCCGAACAGGGATTTTTTTTTGTGTCATCATGGGGCAAGTATATCACCGGGAACAGATTATTGGAAGCCCCGGAAAAAAAGTAAAACAATCAGCTTTAATATTACCAAAATTAAAGTTTTTATTTCAAATTATGTAAACGAATGATAAAATCATATTTTGGAAGGTACTTGTAAAAATATATACAGCCTGCTTAAATGGGTTTACAGATAAATCCCGGATGCTTTTTGGGTTTTGGTACTTTTTCCCAAAAACATGGCCTTGACTTTATTGATTCTGAATCTATTTTGTTTATTTTCAG
>JADIMM010000059.1 GCA_017694795.1 Candidatus Gallitreponema excrementavium | reverse complement strand
ATACATAACTATTGGTTATGTAAAATAATTTTTGAAGTTTGGGCATTTATTTTCTGTTATGAGAAAAATTGTATTAATACCACATATTCTTATTTGTTCTCTGATTTACCTGTATAGCTCTGTTCCGCCTTTGTGGCTTTCTTCAAAGAATGTAATGTATCCCGAGACAGAATTTATAAGTGCTGTTGGTACTGGCTGGAGTGCAGGAGATGCAAAAGCTGCTGCCCTGAGCCAGCTGGCATTGTATTTTGATGCCCGAATTTCCGTAGACAACTCTTCCGGATATTCCCTTTCCGAAAGTAATAAAAAAGCCTCTTCTTACAGATACGCCGACGGGGAAACCGGGGTAATTTCTGATACTGATTTACCAGCTGTTCAGTTTTCAGAGCCTTTTTACAATGAAGGGCGGGATGAATGGTCTATCTGTGCTTACATTTTGAAAGAAAAAGCCGCAGAAATTTGTGTCTCAAGAGTAGCCGACGGGATAAAAGAAGTGAATAGTTATCTTTCACTTTCTGATAGTTCAAAGGGGGTTTTCCAGAAATTTTCTCTTGTTTCCAAGGCTTTGAAGGCGGAGAAAAATTAAAGAAAGATGTGGGAACATTAAGCGTAGTGAGTCCCGGAAAAAATGAAGTACTTGAGGAGGTTTACCGCCTCATTGAAACCTGCAATTCAAAATTTAATTCGTTAAAACAGGAAATGGTTTTTAGCGTTAAAACAAAAAATGATTCCACAGGGGTTCTTTCAGGAGTTATCAGGGAGCTTCTTGAAGGAAACGGTTTTATTTGTTCCGATTATAACTCAAATTTTTTGGTAGAAGCAGAGATTAAGACTACAGAATCAGAAAACCAGATAGGTGTTTTTGTCCGGCCGTCAGTTTTTATCAACATCATCCAGACCGGCGAAAACGGCAGGGTTCTTAATTCTTATTCCAAACAGCTTTCAAAATACGGTCATAAAAATTGGGATGGAGCCTACGGAAAGGCCATGGCAGAAGTTGAAAAAGATTTAAGGGCAAACTTTATGTCTGTTTTTTATTAACAGACAGTTAATTTTGTAAATATCCGGGGCAACCGGTGAAAAGGAGTTTGAAATGGAAAGAAACAAGATTTTGTTCTTTTGTGCTGTTGTGGTGCCGTTTTTGATGTTTTCCTGCAAGACAACTACGGAAGCGGTAAATAATCAGGAAGAAGTTGAGGCCAGGGCCGAGATAATCGACTGGCAGGGAGCCGAATTCGGGGATTCTGTCCCCCAGTGGGTAAGAAGTGTTGCGGCAAGGGATTATCAGGCTGTAAGTTCTTTGCCTGAAATGAACGGAAAGGTTGCAATGACTTTTAGTGGTGAAGGCCAGGACAGGGACTTGCTCAAGCTCTGGGTAGATACCAATGATGCTTCGGGACAAATTGTAAGACAGATTAAGCAGACAGTGACTAATACAGCCGGAGCCATGGCTAGCGGTGACAAGGATAATTCAGAATCCGTACAAAAGATGGCAGAGTCAGTTACCGGCATTTGGTCTCAGACCACTGTTTCCGGTTTTGCAAAGGTGCGGGATTTCTGGACTAAGGTAAAACTGGGAGATGGTTCAACTGAGTACAGGTATTATGTTCTTTATGGCATAGATAAAGAAAATCTTGAATACCAGATTGATGCTGCCATGGGCAAGGTAAGGGCTGAATCAGAGGCTGAGGAAGAAGCATTGAATAAAATTGAGGAAGCCATTAAGGAATCGGCTTTTGCTGCCACCGGTTCTGTAGAAAGAATTTAAAAGAGGTTGCCAGATGAAAAAGATGGTTTTATTTATAGTTTGCCTTTTGGCGGCGGCAGGGCTTTTTGCCGTTGATATAAACGAAGCCCTGGACACTGCGGCAAAGCAGTTTTCCAGTTCCTTAAAGGCAGGGACTACGGTTGCCATTGTAGGCATTGCCAGCGATACGGAGGCGATGAGCGAGTACCTCCTCGATGAGATGACAATCAGGATAGTGCAGAACAGAAAACTTACCGTGGCAGACAGGGCAAACCTGGAGGCAATAAAAAAGGAAATGAATTTCCAGCTTTCCGGTGAAGTAAGTGACGCCACAATGAAGGAAATCGGTGCCATGGTTGGGGCGGATGTGGTTCTGCATGGGAATCTTAAAAAAATTGGCGGCGATTTTATGCTAACCTTGCAGGCTCTGGATGTAACCAAGGCCACTGTACTTGATATGTTCCGGGCGGATATAGAGCTCGATGACAGAAGTATGAAACTTATGAAGATTTCCGTTGACGAAGGTGGAAAGGTAATAAGCATTGGAGACCGGTATTCCACAAAGGAAAAGGGGATTATTGGGGCAAAAAACCTTCTTTTTGGCTGGGGCTCATATTCGGCAGGTCATATCTTGGATGGTATCTTTTTGACAACCTTGCAGTTGGCAGGATGGAGCGGTGTTGTTGTTGATACTATTAATAGTACCAGATGGTCATATGGATTGAACTTAGACTGTACACTAGCTATTGCCCTGCCGTGTTGGGGTGTATCGGCACTCTATGGTTTTATCCGGCCAATCTTTTACAAGCCCAGCGACCTGGTTGCCTACGGCAGCTACAATGAGGGCTTTTCTTTCCAGTTTGTACCCTTTGAGGACAACCTTGGAATAAAGCTAAGCTACAAAAAAACATTTTAAGGTTTTCCCATAGTATTCAAAAAGCCTGTCCGAAAGTTATACCGGACAGGCTTTGTTTGTTTTAAGGGTTGGGCTTTGTCTTTGTTCAAAACCTGACCTCTTGGGTAATTCTCTATTCTGCTTCTATGACAGTTACCCTGTTGTTGCTTTCATAGAATTCAAAGGTGTAATTTCCGGAAGAAGCAAGGTCTATGGCAAAGTTTGAGCCTCCTTGGCTGCCATAGTAACTTTGTCCCAGAGAGAGGGTTGCTATTTGGGAGCCGGCTCCGCCCCAGTTTTGTCCCCAGTTGCTGCTGTTATTAAGGCAGAATTTAAATTCGTGGTGGCCGCTTGAGAGCCTTACAGTTACTTTCCAAACGGCTTCCTTCTTGTTGTTTATAGTCTGGATTTCTTTTTCCATCAGTGTTCCGCCCCAACTGTTCATTGTCCCCCTAAGATATACCGTATCATAAGTTATTAGGGGAATTTCGTGTTCTTCTCCCTGGGTATATTTTTCTGAGTCAAAGATATTTTCCAGGTTTTCTTCCCCGGAACAATAAAGCCTGAAACTATAGGGGGCAAGGTTTTTTACCGTTATTGTATTTGATTCTGTGACCGGAGCGGGAGACTCTGTATCCCCGATTATAAGGGTGCTGTTTTCCCAGTCTCCTGTGTCCCCGGTAAAGGAAAGGCTTTCCACCGAGTTATTGGCAAAGTTATAGACACAAAGATATTTTTCGCTTTCCCCTTCTATGATGTAGGCAAGGGATGACTGGTTCTTTGCCTGGAGTTTTTTTACGGTTCCTGTAGAAAAGGCTTTTCTTCCTTTGCGGAAGTTTAAGATTGCTTTGTTTAAATTAAGGGTGGATTCCGGGTCATTTTCCTGTTCTGCGATTCTATCCCAATCCAAGGGGCCTCTGAGCCTGGTGTCTCCGCCCCAGTTTTCTTCTTTTTGTCCGGTTTCGTTTCCGTAATAAATAAAGGGAACGGTGGGCCTTAAAAGGGAAAGGGCTGTTACCTGGTTTATTCTGGTTGTGTCCTGTGCCAGTAAGGTTCCGAATCTGCCTGCGTATTCATCATGGTTTCCTAAAAAAGTTCCGTAGGCCTGCCAGGGGTAACGGGAAGGATTTTCACGGATTGTGTTTCCGGTTGAATCTTTGTTGTTTGCTACGGAGCTTATGGCAGGTTTCCCCTGGTCAAAGTCAAAAAGCATATAAAATTCCGGTTCTGATCCTGTTCCAAAGTATTCTTCCAAAAGGTTCCTGTCATTTTCTATCCAGGCTTCGCAGACCATGAATTTGGGAGACTCATAGCGGGAAATGACATCCCGGGTTAATTCCCTGTACCAAAGGTGGGTTTCCTCTGTGTCGCAGTAGTCGTCTGGATTTTCTACCAGATATCTTACGGCGTCAACTCTCATTCCGTCAAAACCCTTGTTAAGCCAGTACCTTGCCACATTCTTCATTTCTTCCCTGACTTCGTAGTTACGGTAGTTTAAGTCCGGCATTCCGGAATAAAAGGCTCCGTAATAGTACCGGGGGGTTCCTATGCTGTTGTACTGGTGCCATGTGTTGGGGTTCCCCATGGGGTTCCACTGATGCTTTGTATTGCTCCAAAGATACCAGGAGGCTTTTTCGCCGCCTTTTGCAGAATCCTTAAACCAGGGGTGTTTATTGGAAGAATGGTTTGGAACAAAGTCAAAAATAATCTTCATTCCCCTGGAATGTACCGCCTTTATAAGGTTGATGAGGTCTTCCTGGGTTCCAAAATAGGAATTTACCTTGTAATAGTCCACGGTGTCGTATCCGTGCATATTGTAGTCCGGGGCCTTTCCTTTTCCGGCACACTCAAAAATCGGGGAAAGCCAGATTCCGTCACAGCCTAGGGATTGAATATAATCCAGTTTGTCAGTTATTCCATTAAAGTCCCCGCAGCCGTCTCCATCTGAATCATTAAAGCTTTTTACCCAAATGTGGTAAAAGGCTGTTTCTTTCCACCAATAGGGTGAAAGCCCTGTACTTTGGTTTTCTGCATCTTCTACCGAAACATTGTCCGGGCTTACATAATCCTGGTTCCCGGTATATTCAAACAGATTCTGATCGTTTAAGTTTCCTCCAACGCTGGAACAGGAAACTAAAAGAAGTAAAAAGAGGTAAAAAAAGTTCCGTAATTTCATAATAACTCCTATTGATACATGAATTATACAATAGAAATTTGTCTTGTGGCATATTAAGACATTAAAAGTGGAATTTTTGGTTGAAAATTAAAATACAGGCTTTAAAATTCCATCCTGTCCAAGCATTTTATGCCGGGGTTTTGTAGTGGTTTTTGATGGAACAGGATTTTCCGGAACTTTTCGGTTTTAAGAGGGGGCAGTTTTTGTTTACGAATAAAAAATGCTTTTGCCCCCTGGTGAGATTGTTTCTTGGAATGTCCTGTAACTTTCTTCCGGCAAGGGGATTGTAAAGCCCTTGTTTTTGCTTTTTCCGGCAAAAGAGAATCTGTGTAAAGTCCTTATTTTTGCTTTTGCCGGACTTTCCGGGTGGCATAAAGGCTGGGCAGGCTTAAAACAAAAAAGGCTGCCTTTTGCAAGACAGCAAAGGCTGCCTTTTACAAGGCAGCCTTGTATTTCTTAATTTACGGTTTATTTTTCTGCCAGGTACTTATTGATGGAAGCTGCGGCTCTGCGGCCTTCGCCCATTGCAAGGATTACTGTTGCGGCTCCCAGAACAATATCTCCTCCAGCCCAAACCGGGGTCATAGAAGTTTTACCTGTTTCATCTACAATGATGTGGCCTTTTTCGTCGGCCTTGATCTGTGGGGTTGTACGCTCTATAAGGGGGTTTGAACCATTTCCCAAAGCTACGATTACAGCATCGCAGGGAATTGTATGCTCGCTTCCCTGGATTGGTACAGGGCGTCTTCTTCCTGAAGCATCAGGTTCTCCAAGCTCGTAACTTAAAACCTTTACTTCCTTAACTTTGCCGTTTTCGTCCCCGATGATTTCCACAGGGTTTTCAAGAAAACGGAATTCTACGCCTTCTTCCATGGCGTGGGCAACTTCTTCCCGTCTTGCAGGCATTTCGGCCTGGGTTCTCCGGTATACTACGGTGGATTTTTCTGCACCAAGCCTGTACGCCATTCTGGCTGCGTCCATGGCTACGTTTCCTCCGCCTACTACTACCACATTTTTGGCAAGGTAAAGAGGTGTATCGGCCTTTTCCGTGTTATAGGCTTTCATGAGGTTTGCCCTTGTAAGGTATTCGTTGGCACTGAAAACCCCGATAAGATTTTCCCCGGGAATATTCATAAACTTTGGAAGTCCGGCTCCTGTGCCAACAAAGGCTGCGTCAAAACCTTCTTCATCTATAAGCTGCTGTATTGTTCCTGTCCGGCCCACCAGATAGTTTGTCCTGAACTTAACTCCCATTTTCTTAAGGTTTTCCACTTCGTTTGCTACTATGGCTTTAGGAAGTCTGAATTCTGGGATTCCGTAAACCATTACACCGCCTTCTTTATGAAAGGCCTCAAAAACCGTTACATCGTGGCCAGCCCTTCTTACATCGGCGGCAACTGTCAGCCCTGCCGGACCGGACCCGATTACGGCGACTTTCTTTCCTGTTTCCGGGGCTACTGGAGGAACGGTAATAAGATTATTTTCCCTTTCATAATCTGCGACAAATCTTTCCAATCTTCCGATTGAGACGGCCTTTTCCGGATTTTTAAAGATTTTTCCCACTGTACACTGTCCCTGGCACTGTTTTTCCTGGGGGCAAACCCTTCCACAAATCGCAGGAAGGAGGTTTGTGGTTTTTATAACATCAACAGCCTCTTTAAACTCCCCTTTTGCTACATGGGCAATAAACTGGGGAATCGGGACATTGACCGGACAGCCTGAAATACATGGTGCATTTTTGCACTGGAGGCAACGGTTTGCCTCGATAACGGCCTGTTCCTTGGAATATCCACGGGCAACCTCTGTCATCTGTCTTGCCCTTTCTTTGGGATCTCCTACAGGCATTTCCTGCTGAGGAATTGCGGAGCGGTCCTTTGCAGTCAAAGTCCCCTCTTTAATTTTAAGTAATAAAGAATCATATAATTCCTGGGTTGATTTACTGTCTGACATTACTTTGCTCCTTCAGCGGCAAGTTTTTCTGCCTGGGTTTCCATACGGCATTTGTGGAGGTCTTCGGCTTCCCGGTCTTTAAAGGCTTTCATCCTCATCATCATGTTTGCCCAGTCAACCTGGTGACCGTCAAATTCCGGGCCGTCTACACATACGAATTTTGTTTTTCCGCCTACTGTTACACGGCAGCCGCCGCACATTCCGGTTCCGTCAATCATGATTGTATTGAGGGAAACCGTTGTGGGAACCTGGAAAGGTTCTGTAGTGGCGGCACAGAATTTCATCATTATTGGGGGGCCTATTGCCACTACTTCATCCGGCTTGCTGTTTTCACAGATAGTTTTAAGAGGTTCGGTAACAAGACCCTTTGTTCCTGCTGAACCGTCATCTGTCATAAGGATAACTTCGTCTGCCAGCTCACGCATTTCTTTTTCAAAAATAATCAGGTCTTTGTTTCTTGCTCCCATTATGACAATAACCTTGTTGCCAACTGCCTTATGAGCCTGTACAATGGGGTGGAGTGGTGCAACTCCGATTCCGCCGCCTACACAGACAACGGTTCCCTTTTTTTCTATGTGGGTAGGATTTCCCAAGGGTCCCAAAATGACTGCAAGGGATTCTCCTTCCTTTTTCCTGGAAAGTTTAAGGGTTGTGGCTCCCACTGCCTGAAAAACCAGGGCAATCCATCCTTCTTTTGCGTTTGCATCTGCTATTGTGAGGGGGATACGCTCTCCGTATTCAACATCAATCTGTACCAAAACAAATTGACCCGCCTTTCTGTTTCGTGCAATTTCCGGGGCAGAAACTTTCATGTAGTATACATCAGCAGAAAGCTGCCTCTTTTCAATAATTTCAAACATGAATAAATCCTTTTGACAAAAAATTGAAAATTGTAAAGTCTTTTAACTATACTGCAAAACTTTAGTTTTGTTCAATAGGAACCTGTTTCTTCTTTAAACACCGGTTTTAAAGGTTTTATAGTTGGTTGTAAAAGGAGTTGATTCTGAATGGATTTATTGGGCGAAACGCTGAAATGATAAATGAAAATTCCTTTAGAACAGCCGGTCCGGAGGGGTTTTTGGTTTCAGCTGAATGCGGTTTACATAAATTACATAAAAAGGCCGTGACGGCAGCCAGGGGCGGACAGGGGAAAATGGTAGAAAGAACATTGCAGAAACAGTTTTAATGCCCCAAAGGTTTCCCAAACCCTTTATAGACAAATCAGTTTTCGGGGACAGCAGACAGGTGATAATATCCTGCCGGAAGCAAACTGCCTTGTCAGCCACTGCTTCCGGATTTTACGGCAGTGAATAAAAGGGATCTTTGTTATACTTTTCGGTAAAATCCCCTGTATCCAAGGGTTTGGAAAAATAAAAGCCCTGAACCAAATCACAGCCGGCATTTTTTAGAAAACTTATCTGGTTCTGGGTCTCCACACCTTCGCAAAGGGCTGTGATTTTAAGCTGTTTTGCCATGTTTATCATGCTTGAAATAATAACTTCGTTCTTTCCCGTGGAGTTGTTATCGTCAAGAAAGGCCTTGTCCAGTTTAAGCACATCTATTTCCAGGTCTTTAAGCATATTAAGGGAAGAATACCCGGAGCCAAAGTCATCGATGGAGACCTTAAAACCTTGTTTCCTCAGTTCCGAGAAAGTATTTATTGCCTGCTGGGAATTTTCCAAAAATACGCTTTCTGTTATTTCAAATTCCAGTATGCTGGGGGGAATATTATAATAGCTTACCAAATCAAGAACCTGCTGAATAAAGTCATTGTTTGCAAGGTGCTTTCTGGATACATTAAGGGATATTACAGGAACTTTGTATCCGTTGTTGAAACAGGTCTGAATATACCGGCAAACATCCCTGTAAAGATAAAAATCAATCTGGGTTATTAGACCGTTTTTTTCAAGGGGAGGAATAAACTTTCCGGGCTGCATAATTTCACCCTTTTGGGTCTTCCACCTTACCAAAGCCTCTGCACCTTCTATTTTCCCGGTCAGTAGGCTAACCTTGGGTTGTAGCTGAAAATAAAACTCCCCGTTTTTGCAGGCTTTTGGAACGGAATTTATAAGCTCTGCTTCCATATGAAGCTCGTTTGAAATTTGTTTTGTAAATATTTTGCATCCTGAAGTAAATTCCGATTTAAGCATTTTACGGACAGAGTGTGCATCATCAATGGTTTTTTCCAGTGGGACATCCGGATAAAATATTTCTGCAAAACCGGCTACTGCAGACAAATTACACAGGTTGTATTTAGAATTCTGTTCCTCCAGGAATTGGTTAAGACTTTGTTCTATTGAGTCATGAATCTGCTCATCTGTAATATCTTTTGCAATGGAACAGAAAATGACAAAGTTGTCTGAATAAAATCTTGAGGCATAAACAGTGTAAACCTGTTTTTTTATGTAATTTCCTACTTCTTTGAGAAATATGTCTCCTGCCTCGTATCCATAGGTTTCATTAAGAAACTTAAAGTTAAGAAAATCCATCTGGATAATACCGTACCGGGCTTTTGATTTATTGCGTTTAAGTACATTGATTGTATTCCTCTTAAACAGATCCTTTCGCATTAGTCCGGTAATTGAATCATAATTTGTGAGCTTATCAACCATTTTCTGGGCATTCGTATAAGCTCTTATTTTAAGCAGGTAAACCGAGAGAATTTTCGCTATTGTCTTAATTGTCTGTATTTCTTTTGTGGTCCAGTTGTAACCAAACTGTCCTTTTTCAAAGCTAAGTATACCGTTTAATTTTGTCCCGTCGTAAAATCCGCACTGGATAAAGGAAGAAGCTCCCCTTTGTGAAATCAACTTGTCTAGTTCTTCTTTTGAAATATTTGCAGGTACAGGGTCAGAAATAAAAAGTCCGTCATTATCAAACTTGTTGATAAGGTTTTCCCATTGCTTGTCAGACATAAAAACAGGAGTTTTCAGGGTTGGGGTTATGTAGTTTCCGCACCACTCATAGGTAGTCATAAGCCCGAATGCCTCTGTTAATTTTTCTTTTATGGCTACCCGGGACAGGTCAAAGTATTTTCCTATCTTCCGTAAAAGGAGACTTATGGCACTGCTCAAATCCTTTGTCTGGGCAAGAATATCCAGGGAAAATTCTATTATGTCCGTGTCAAGGCTGTTCTTGTCCCGGTGTTTTGAAGACACAAGGGTGGAAAACAACTGGGAGCTTATTTCCTTTTCGTCAATATTTCCTTCTTTGTTCGAATCGAAAAATTTTAAAAGTAATCCGTTTTCCTTTGCTTTTGACAGGGCTTTCGAGCTTGAAAGAATTAACTGTTCGAGACTTGTACCGTCTTTTGGGAAAAAGGAAATTCCACAGGTGAGGCTGATATTGTAGGATTTTGTGCTGTCCTCTATAAGGGCAAAAAAACTTCCACTTACAGTCTGAACGATTTTTTTGATATAATTCTTGTCTTCTGTTCCAGGAAGAAGCACCGCAAAAATGTCAGCACCGATTCTTCCGGCAATACCTTCTTCTGGGATACTGTGGATAATACTGTCTGCCAAAGTTGCCAGAATCTCATTTGCAAAGGTAAAGCCCAGGACTTCGTTAATTTCGCTGAAATTGATGATGTCAAAAATCAGGAGGCTGAAAGGTTTGCTATTGTCCTCAAAGAATTTTTGGGAATTTTCATTGAATGCTTTCAGATTGTAGAGCTGGGTCAATTCATCGTAATTCTGCTGTTCTTTTATTTTGAGCTCATCCAGTTTTGTCTTGTTTATGTCAAGAATAACCCCTATTATTTTTTCCGGGGTACCGTCTTGTGAAAAAAGTTTTTCGGCCCGGATTTCAGACCATTCTTCCCCTCCGGTTCTGACCTGTCCTTTAAACTGGATTGTAATAGATTTTTGTGAGTTTTTTATATAATCTCTGATGATTTTCCTGGTTTCTTTGTCATCCTTTTGGATGAATTCTGATTCGTCCAGATTTTTAACAAAATTTTCGATTATTCTCTCACTGAACCGGGGTGAATCCTGGCTTAGGAAAAAGGTATCAATATTCACTTTGTATTCAAATAATGTACAGTTTGTATAAGTGGCAACTTTTTGCAAAAAATATGTTTTTTCAAAAACATCATCCCAGTGGTTTGTGCTTTTTGAAATATTTGTAATTACAAACCGGAGTGTTTCGGTGGAGTCATCCTTTTTTCCAAAACTCATTTCCACTTGGAACCAGAGATACCGGTTTTTACCAGTTAAAATGCGGCACTGGGTAACATTGGTTTCTTTCTTTTCAAGCATGGAGTAGAAAACCGGTCTGTCGGCCGGAAGGATTTTTTCTATCACCTTGTCCAGATAATAATATTCCTGCTGGGTTTCCCTGTCAGCTTCAAGGACGGCCGCAAATCCGTCTGATATAAAGTCCGGGGTCCAGGTGTTGTTCTTTTTTTCCATCTGGATGATACCGCAAGGCAGGGATTGCAGTGCGTTTTTATTTTCTTCGTTAAGAGCTTTTTTTATTTCCATATGTTAAGGATATTCTAAATGGTAATATTCCATAAGGCAATAGAAAAATAATATATAAATATTTTTTTTACAGTACATTAATATCTTTTGTAAAATGAAAGCCGAATTATATTTTTATTTGTTTAAAAAAAGGTTTTGAACTTTGCCGGGGAAGGTTTTGCCTGTCATTGCAATATATAATTTTACTGATTGACAGTATCTTTAAATAAGTTGAAAATGTAACTATGGGTAAAGAAAAAGAAGCTGAAAAAGGCAAAAAGAAAAAGCATTTGGGGTGGAAAATAACAGGAATCATACTTCTGGTTCTTTTTTTTATTGTTGCCGGATGGATTCTGTTTTGTTACATAGACAGAATAAATCCAATCTCGGCTGTGCCGGAGGATTTTTCCCTTTACGTGAGGACGGATTCTTTCTGGGATTCTGCGGAGCCCCTTCTTGACTTAAAGGCTGCGGATGTGCTTTTGTCTTCTGCAGGTGCAGGAAATTTACGGGAACAGCTGGTTGCTTTCAGGTCTTCTTCTTTGAGGGAAAATGTTTTTGTAAAGATGCTGGCATCCAGAAGAATTGATTTTGCAATGTACGGAGGAAACAACTTTGTTGCAGTTGTTGACTCAGGGACTTTGAGCTGGATTCTCAGGCTTTTTCCCCTGTTTTATGAGGCTGTTTCCGTAGAGGATTTGTCTTTTACAAAATCCGACGGTAAGATTTTCTTTACGTATTCTACCGAAGACTCTGTTTTTTACGGGGCAGTGATAAAAAATCTTATTATCATTTCTTCTTCCATGGATTTGATTATACCTGCGGCTTCCTGTTCTTTTATGGATGTGTATTCCAATGAAGAATACTCCCTGTTGCTCGAACCAATGAGCCGGGCGTTCAGAATAACTGCCGACAGTTCTGTTTTAGTGGACTCGTTACTGAAAGAAAATGAAATTCTCGGTTCCCTTACCCGGTATATTTCTTTTAACGGATTGAGCACAATTTCCTTTGGAATAACGGACAAACATATCTCTATTGAAGGGTCAATTCCCGGGACAGTGGATTCCGGTAAAAACCCTTCCCTTGCAGAGATTTTTTCCAGGGAATCCCAGGTTCCGCTGCTTTTAACCAGGCTTCCTGATTCCGTGCAGTATTATTCCCTTCTTTCCCTTGGGACACTTGACACTTTAAAGGACGGGGTAATACCGCTCCTCCCGAATTCACAGAATGTGAGTTCTCTTTTGGAAAAAGCTGATTCTCTTTCCAGGATGACCTTTTCTCTTTCCGTAGATGACATCCTTGGCTGGATGGGAGAAGAGTATGCGGTTCTTGGTTTGGAAGGGCACCAGGATCCGGTTTTTGCAATATCAATTGCAGACGAAGAAAAGCGGCAACAGGTTTTTAACAAACTTACTTCAACAATTCTTGTAAACGAAAATTCAAGTCTTCTTTTGAACGGAGTTAGAATTCCTCAGATAAAGTTTCCCGGTTTTTTAACTTCCCTTCTTTCGGCTTTCGGGGTTAATCTTCCTTCTCCCTACTATGTCGTAAGTAACGGTTTTGTATTTTTTTCCCAGGCTCCGGAAAACCTTTCACAGATCAGCAATTCCCTTAGGAGTTCCCAAAAGCTTGTAAAATCTTCTACCTGGAAATCGGTTTCGGAAAAGCAGAAGTCATATTTTTCAGCAAGCCTTTATTACAATCTTGAACGCTCCATGCCGTTTTTTATGCGTTCCAACAAGGGTTTTTCGGAAGTTTTAAAGCTGTACGGGATAGGAAGGGCAGATATTCGTTTTAGGGATGGTTTTGTTGATTTCCAGCTTGAGGCGGATGGTTTGGACGCCGGGGATTCAAGGTCGGTTCCCGGTTATCCCTATAACCCCGGAGGAACCCTTTCTTCCTCTGTCTATGTTTCATCTCCAAGGGATTCCAGACTGATGTTTGTTCAAAACGGAACAAATGTTGTGTCTTTAAACCCTGTTTCATTGGAGTCGGCTTTGGTAAGTATGGATGACACTGGATGGATTATTCCTTCGGAAAAAAAGGGTTTGTATTGGGCTATGTCAAAAAGAGGCACTATCTGGCATCTGAATGAATCCCTGGAGATTTTGGATGGAAGCCCCTTTGTTACCGGAGTATTTATCAACTCTCCGCCTGTTGAATACATGGGTGGACTGCTCTTTTCCGATATCAACGATTTTGTTTATTACTACAGTCTTGATAAAGGGCTTGTAGAGTTGGATATTCCCCTGGAAGGGTCTCTCCGTGGAGGAATCTCTGTACTGGGAGATTATGGGGCTGTATACAGTAAGAGTTTTCTTGGGCAGATTTTTGTTTTAAAAAACCTTAGTGTTGTTAATGCCGCATCTCCCATTGAGGTGTTTGGCATTGCTTCCGGGGCTCCGGCTATAATGAAAGATGGGGCTGGTATTTGTATTGGTTTTGTAAATCAAGACGGTGAGTTTTGTGTTTATTCCCAGGACGGAACCCCGTTGAACAGCTTTCCTTTAAAGCTTTCCGGGCAGTTTTTTGTTAACGCAAAAGCTGGTAAAAAATATTTTTACCTCATTTCTTCTGAAGGAGATTTGCACCGTGTCAGTCTGAACGGTGATGTTCTTACCGTTAAAATCCCGGGATTAAAAGCCAAAACAGGGGAGATAACTGTTTACGATTACAATTCCGACGGTAAGGAAGATGTGTTTATATCAGGTGATGGAAATCTGATTTACGGTTTTGATGAAAATCTTGAATTGCTTGTGAATTTTCCTGTCAGTGGCTGGGGAATTCCCGGGTTTGTTGATGTAAACGGGGATAAAAAGGCGGAGTGTCTTTGTTCTTCCATTGACAATCGTATTCATGCCTGGAAAATTCAGTAAGGGATGAAGGTCTTGATCCGGCACATTGCGGATTTTTCGGTTTGTTTGCTTTCGGGGGTAACGGCTTCTCGGAAAACAAACTGCAAAGGAGGAATTAAAAAATGAAGGTAAAAAGCTTGCTGTTTTTTCTTGCAGGAATTTTCTTTGTTTCCTGTGTTTCCATGCAGGATGATTTGATTGTAAATTCTGCTTATGAGGGAAATGCCTTGTATGACAAGTATATTTCCAGAATGGTGTCTTTTGACGGAGCCCAGTTCCGGGGAGAATTGGATAAAGTTGCTGTGGAATCCTTTATAACCGAGGTAGAGGGAGTATTGGATTCAAATTCTCTTTCCAGAAAGGAAAGGGCTTTTTTTACCGGAATTGCAGGGAGGTGTAATTTACTCTTGGGTAGGAATTCTGTTGCAGAGGATTTATCAAAGACTGCAATTAGTTTGCAGAAAGGGGAACCTCAGGCTTTGATTCTTTCATTAAGGCTGCTGTCTCCTTCCCAAAGGCTTTCGGTTCTTCCTGATTTATCCATGCAGAGCGATAGTGCTTATCCACTTCAAATAGAAAAGGCATTGGCATTGTTTTCAGTTTCAGATTTTTCTTCAGCTTTAGCTGCCTTTGATTCGGCCTTTATTAATCTGCCTGATTATTACCGTGAATCATACAGCTATGTAAGGAATTTATGCTGGTCTTTAAAGGACGGGGTAAAAACAGATGATACCGGTATCAATAAGGCATTGAATTCGTCCGGCATCACAATAGAAGATTTAATACTTATAACGTCTTCCCAATCGGATTTGCTGGAACCGGTTACTGGTGGAAAGGCTCTGTCCACTCAGGAACTGATTAGAATGGCTGATGCTGCCGGTTTTTTTGACAATCAGGAAACAATGGGAAAAGGAAAATCCGAATATACAGGAAAAATCAGCCGGAAACTTTGTGCCAGATTCTTGTGGAATTTGTATGTCAGAAACATGGGAGATTCGACTCTGTTTACCAGATATTACACCCGGTATGAAAAATACGGCAAATCTCCTCTTGAAGATGTAGATCTTGAAAACCCTGATTTTAATGGTATTATTGGCTGTGTGGAAAAAGAAATAATGACTGTGCCCGAAGGTACCAGGTTTTATCCTGATGGGGTTGTTCCTGGAGGGGACTTTCTCGGTTGGATTAAAAATCTGGAAAAAGGACTTTGACCTAAAAGGAAATAAAATGATAAAAAAGCACATTGAAGACTCTGTTGTTTTGAAAAATCTCGAAAAAATCGAGAAGGACGGTATGTCTGTTTTTGTTATGGCAGATGGTCTTTACCGTGGAGCATTGATAAACGGGACTGAATTGATTAACCAGATGAGGGTCCAACAGGAAACCGGAATTCTGGAAACCTTGGTTCTTGGGCAGGGATTGCTTTCCTGTGCCCTTATGATTACAACCTTGAAAGAAAAGGGGAGAATCTCCCTCAGCTATGAAACGGATGGGGCATGCAAGGGTTTTTTGGTAAACGGGGATTCTTCCGGTTATGTAAATGGTTGTCTTTTGGATGGAGGAATTCCGGTTGAAAAGCCCTTGGAAAACTGGGACTTGGCTCCGTATTTTGGGAATGGAATCATAAAGGTTACAAAATCCTATGTAGGAACGGCAGAACCTTTGACCGGGATTGTTGAATTAAAGTATAAGAGTATTGCCGAGAATATCAGCTGGTATTATTTGCAGTCCGAGCAGGTTAATACGGCTTTTAACACAAGTATTATGTTTGATAAGGATGGCAGGGTTACCGGGGCAGGAGGTCTTTTTTTGCAGGAAATGCCCAGGACTGGAGGTGTGTTGGGTGGAAAATACACAGAGCAGGAAGTTGGGGAAATCCGCCTTATGGCTGAAAACGCTTTCAGGGCTGCCCCGTCCCTGGGACAGTGGTTTAGTGAGGGAGGAAACAGGGATGATATTATTTACGGACTTTTCAGGGAATTTGCCCCTTCGGTAGTTTATGAGAGGAATATTGTTTTTGACTGCGATTGTTCAAATCTATATTACAAAAGAATACTTTCAAGGCTCCCGGAAGGAGATTTGTTGGAATTGGGGAAAGATGATGATCCTCTGGAGGTCAAGTGTAATAAGTGTGGTAGTGTCTACAGAATTTTTAAAAATGAGATTATAAAGTAATAAGATTATTTATTTTTGGTAACTGGGCATGATAAGTACTTTTGGAGGATTTATGAAATATTTACTTAAAGGAATTTTGGTTTTTTTTATTGCTTTTTTATTTGTTTCCTGTTTTCACAGCGAAGTTGACAAACTTCTTGCAGAAAATGAAAAACTTCTTGATGAATATTTGGATTTATCTGTCAAATTTGAAGAAGGTGATATTTCTGTAATAGAAAGGACACAGGAAATTGTTAAACGAAACAACGAGATTGAGGCACTGTTGGAAGAGAAAAAGCCCGAATTTTCTGAGAAACAGCTTAGAAGATATAACGAAAGGTTTGACAAACTGAATGAATATTATGATAAATTATCAGAGTCTTATTCGGAATAGTTAAATCTGATGTAACAGGATTCTTTTATGAAGATTTCAATCTTGGACGGACATGCCGTAAATCCCGGCGATATATCTTGGGAGGGTTTCAAAGCCTTTGGTTCGGTAAAGGTTTTTGACAATACGCCCCAGGATAAGGTCATTGAACATATAGGGGACAGCGAAGTTGTTTTGACCAATAAAACCCCGGTTACAGAGGCTGTCCTTTCGGCATGTAAAAGCGTTAAGTATGTCGGGGTTCTTGCAACCGGATATAATGTGGTTGATCTGGAAGCCTGCAACAGTAGAAAAATCCCTGTAACAAATGTTCCTGATTACAGTTCTTCTTCCGTTGCCCAAGGGGTTTTTGCACATATTTTGGAATTTACCAACAATACAGGATTACATTCCCAGTCTGTTTTTTCCGGTGAGTGGATTGACAGCAAAGATTTTTGTTACTGGAAAAAACCTCTCATAGAGTTGGAAGGTAAAAAACTGGGTATTTACGGCTTTGGTAATATAGGCCGCCGGGTTTGCGTTATAGCATTGGCTTTTGGCATGGATGTTCTCTGCTTTTCCAGAACCAGGGAAAAAATAATTGAATATATAGATTCTTTGCCGGAAATCCAAAAACACAGGGTTAAGCCTGTAGATTCGGATACCCTTTTTAAGGAATGCGATGTAATAAGTTTTCATGTCCCGCTTACAAAAGAAACAGAACATATCATCAACAGAAAAACTCTTTCTCTTGTAAAGCCTTCTGCTCTTATTGTAAATACAGCCAGGGGGGGGCTTGCCGATGAAGGCGCTGTTAAGGAG
>JADIMM010000058.1 GCA_017694795.1 Candidatus Gallitreponema excrementavium | reverse complement strand
CGGGCAATTTTTTCGTCTATTATTTTTTTGTACTTTGCATCAAGAACCCATTCACCCGGTTTGTAAAAATCAGGAAAAATGTGACTGTATTTTTTATCCGCATCCGTATCGTTTATTTTATTTTCAAACATGTACAGCCAGCCGCTGCCTTTTTTATTCTGAGGATGCTTAAAGCCCTGTTTTTTTAATAATCCCGCGAGATATTCTTCCCAAAGCCATGCCACATCAAACAGAAGGCCATATATCTTTTTTGAATCAGCCCCGTAATTCACTTTCTGCCGACTCAAAATTGCAAGGCAGAGTTTTTGCAAAGCGGCATAATCGGTAAAATAAGGATGCTTAATCAGTTTCAGATTTTCCCTGATGATTTTGTCCCGTTCACCGCCTTTGTATGATGGCGTTGACAATACAATATCTTCCACGGCATTTTTTGTCACCTTGTCGCAGGAAAGAATGTGCGTTCCGAAACTCCGAGTCCTTATCACTTCGATTGTGTGACGTATCAGCTGGGTCAGGTAATTGTCGGCAGTCCGCTCCCGGATATTGCAGGCGATATTTCCCCGGAAAGGAGTGTTTTCTTTGATATGCCGTGCCGTATCAATCTGCCCGCGGATATTCATACCGTTATTTTTGTAAAAGGTATAGGTTTTGAACAAGCCCCGGGACAAAGCCTTTTTGAGGTAATAGGGAAATAAAAAGAGCAGAAAATCAAACTGGCCTTTCCGGGAAAGGTCTTTTAAATCAAAAAGATTAACAGAAAAAACTTTTTCCAAAAGGTAATAGAGAAAATAGTCCTTATCTTCGTCACCGGAACGTTCGTTGACAAAACGGGAAGTGATTTTCAGGTGGACTTCTTTTCCTTCCGGACGGTCAGAGGGAATACCGATAAATCCCGCTATGTTGCCGGTTTTGATTTTTGCAGCTTCCGCACTGCCGTTCTTTCCCAGCGGTATGTCCACCGTAATGACCGGAAGATCCTTAATTCTGTCTTCGGTATTTTCGATACAGTCGGGAAACACCAGCAAGTCAGGGGTCTCGTCGGTAATGTCTTTTAAGGTTTTATTGGAAAGGGGTAACAGTCCCTGGAAAGCCGTTGCTATATTATCGGAAGACAGCTCCCCCGACACAGCCATGTGAGAGATGGTTTTACCGGTACAGTTATCCGTTGTTTTTAACCGAATCATAGGAAGCCTTTTTAGTCTTTATTCTGCTTCTTGGGAAGAATCCGGTACAGAGGAATCTGTCGGTGCATCATAAGCCTGCTTTATTTTGTCGAAGGTTTCGGATTCATCTTCTGTTCCCCTAAGATATTCTTTAATCAAAGGGGCAAGATGGTAGTCCCAAAGTTTTTCAAAATCATTGTCCAGGGTTTTGAGCTTTAAGAAATATGCTCCTCCAATGTGGTAGGCAGAAGAAAGTCCTTCTGTTTCGGAAATTATAGCGTTGACGGCTTTCATTTTATCAAGAGCCTGCTGTCTGATTGTGTCGTCCGTAATTTCTTCCAGCATTTCCACCCGATCGGAAGCCTGTATTTCCACAAAAGTAAAGCGCCGGCGGAAGGCAAAATCCATGGTTTCTACGCTCCGGTCAATGTCGTTCATTGTTCCGATGATGTAAACATTTTCAGGAACGAAAAAATGACCAAAGTCATCCTGTTTGGAAATATTCAGGGCGTTGTCAAATGTGTTGCCGTCCCGTTCCATGTTGGCGTACTGGGTGCGGATTGTAGGAAAACTTTCACCTGCTTTGACAGCCTTTAAAGCTTCGGCAGTTACCCGGTAACCCGGATCCAGGGCATAAAACAGCTCTCCGAAAATCTTTGACAAGTCACCTCGATTAATTTCATCAATGATAAAGACAAAATTCTTTTTTACTGCTTCTACTATATTTTTCTTTGCTGCCGTATTTTTAAAAGTTCTGATACTTTTATACAGTGAAAGCGTATACGAATCCTGCTGCGTTCTCCATTTTCTTCCAAAAATATCCCGAATTTTACTTCCGCTTTCAATATTTTCCCCGCATTTCAATAAGGCCGTAATTTCGCTTTTTTTGAGCGTCAGCTTATTGGCTTTTTCGTTATTTGGAATGGAAATATAAATATTTTTCTCATCCGCGTTTGTTATAAAAAACTCATTGCCCTGCGTGATTGTATACTTTGTGTTTTCTTCTATTGAAGTATCAATAAACTCATTGATTTTTTCATCCAGAGATTGTTCTTCCGCTATTTCTGTTTCTGTTTTCTGACTGTTTAATAGATTCTCAAGCGCCTTCTCGCAGAATGATTTAAATATTCCGTCCCGCAATTCAAATCCGATTTGTCCTGCATCATCCTGTGCAACGGGCCGCAGACCTTCCACAAAATCCGTGTAATCGTATGACGGATGAAACTGCACAAAGGCCGTTTCCGCTCCCATGGCTTTGGCAATTTCTTTTGCAAGATGAGTTTTTCCCGTTCCCGGCGCCCCATGGAAAATCAGATTGTGGGTGTGAGTAAGAAGAGAGGTGTATTTTGAAACTATATCGTCCGCTGATGTAATATCCATTGTATTTTCTCCTGTGGTATTTTTTGCCATTTCCCAAGCGCCTTGGGAAATTTCTGGAATATTCCGTTCTTTTATTTTCCCTTGAGAAATTAGATCGTTAATTTTCTCCATCAAATCCAAATAGTTTTTGCCGTTGTAGTCCTTTTCTTTAAAAACATTCAACCCTAATTTTTGCAAATACTTTCTACTGTTGTCATCTAAGGGCATAAATCTGTAGGGAGAAATCCAAAACAGTTCCATGGTAACATTCCACTTTGCCCCTTTTTGCTTGAGTACCTTGTCAAAACTTTTACAAAAAAGATTTTCATCAAGATTTTTTGCAAGGGCAATTTCAAACAAATCCCAATTCACATCAATTTCAGTTTCACTTTCAACCTGGGAATCAGAAAGTCCCCAAAAAGCTCTTAATGGACTTAATACCGGAATACCGTCAAAATCATTTGGTATATCAGATGTTAGGTCGAGCCTTTCTTTAAAGTACTGACAAATTTTTTTTCGGTTCACATCTGTCTGATGCCGATTAAAAACACCAAATATGGCAAAAGGATGAAGTTCTTTTATTTTTTTAGATTCATTATCACGAAGATAATCCGTAACGTCCCCCAATTCGTAGACAATATCCGAAAGTTCTACCCTGTTATCCTTGTAGGTGAGGATTTTTTCTGCCAATTCAGTGTAAAAAGGTATCCACGAAAATCTATTTTCCGCTTCCATCAACTTAACTCCTTTTAATATGCCGGTTTTGTTAAAAGCTGCTTCCAATTCCGGGCGGATTTTATATTCGAAACCCTCTTTTACATACCTCCCTAAACAACATACAGGCCAATACCTTTCATTTTTATTTTCTCTTGAAGTAAGAGGAATATTAAGCTTTTCCGCAATCCGCTTACCGATTTGCCAGACATTTGTGTTGTAAAAGTTGGCACTTCTTCCATATTGTTTTGCCATACCGGCGCAAGTCCCACAAGATGCATTTTGAATGCAGGCAAAGGTTATCAGAGAATTTTTTGTAAAAATACTTTCGTCAACAACCAGTTGTTCCCACTGCTTCTCTTTGATGCCTGGGTCATATTCTCTTTTTGAGGGATACCAGTCTTTAATTTCAGTTTCTATCATATTCCATATACCAAAATGATTATATAATGAATTTTGGTATAAGAAAAGAGCTTAATTAAAAAATAAATTAAATAAACTTTAAGTCCAATATCACAAACAATTTATAAGATTAATTTGAAATACTTTAGGGTTTTAACTGCAAATAATTGATAATAAATTAAAGACATTAACTAAAGTTTTTTTATTTTAAATAATTTAATTCCGTTAAATCTGTAAGTTCAAAACGATATTGTTGCTTTGAATCAGGATATTTTTTAAAATCAATTTTACTAAGAAACATATTTTTTTCACGAAGCCACAGACTATTATCACCATAAAGCTGGCGGTATACAACATATTCCTCTTTTGTTTCGGAATGAAATGCTATGTCTTCAACAATGTAAAACTTTCCCTTAAAATGTCTGTAGGTGCCGTGGATTTTTATTTTTCTTTCTTCTTCCATATTGATTTTCCTTTTAAAGTTCCAATATAACGGCAGCCTCCCACCTGCTGCCCTTCCGTTCAAAAATAGTAATGTTATCAACAGGAAAACTTTTTATGAGGTTAAGTTCATTCAAGACTTTAAGGGCATCGGGAATTGCTCCATGGGGAATATCACGGTTGGCAACTGTTGCATGTGGTTGAAAGACTCTTTTGTCTTTTCTTGTACATCCGGGACAGGCTGTGAAAATTCCTTTTAAAGTTTCATCACGGAGTTTTATCCAGTTTTCATCCTGGATTACATTTGCAAAAATTGTCCTGTCCCCAAAAGAATTAAAGTTTTCGATACTGGCAGTAAAACTCAACTGCCTGTTAAGAACATATTCCTCAATTCCGTTTTTTAAATCTTCTGTTGAAAAATCTTCTTGCAAATAAAAAGGAGGAATCAGTGTTATATGAACCGGAGTTCCGTACCCGCTCTTGCAACCGTAAGTTCTGTTCATGTACTTGCGGCAATTTTCAAGTGTTTCTTCCAAATCTTTAGGAAGAAGGACACCGATAAAATGGGTCTGTTGGATAAAATATTTTTGTTTCATCTCAATTATTATACCATATAATCATATAAAACAAAAAACTTTTATCTTTTTTTTAATAAAATAAACAACCTTTGTTTCGAACCATCTGGCTTTAAATATTGATTTCTAATGAATAAGTAATTTAATTTTTACAGTGAAGTACGTCAGTATAACATACTCCACTGTGAATCAGTCTAAAGTGCCGGTGAATGTCTTCCCTTGTTACTACCATTTGGGTGTCTGAGACAATTGCCTGCAGTCATACTGGATATTGTTGAAAATTTTCCACCACAATACTTACAAACATATTTGGATTTTTCAGAACCTTCGTACAGTTTATGTTTTCCCTTGTTACTACCATTTGGGTGTCTGAGACAATTGCCTGCAGTTAAACTAGAAACTGAGGAAAACTTTGATCCACAGTATTCACAATAATAATTTGCCATAAAATAACTCCTTATAATTAATGTTTATAACAAATATAATCATAGAATCCTATCAAAGTATGATAGCCTTGCAAAATTTATTTTATTCTTCCATATAGCCAGCTAACTTCTTTTTTCCAACGGGTTATAAGACGCCTGGGAGCAAGAGGTTCTGCATTGGCACCCCAACTAAGGATATACTGAACAATTTTATCAAATTGACTTGAAGTAAAAGTAACTATTGTGTAATCATCAGTTACTTCCTGTATTTTCTGGTCGTCAGCCAATTTATATTTTTTAATCCATAATCTCCCATAACCAGTAAACTTTATTTTATATTTTTCTATCTTATTACTTACATAGGCACCAAGACGGCCACCACCGGTATATGTATTAATATCAAAATCTTTTGGCAGATCGAATTTTTCTTTGGTGACGATAATATCTTTTACATAATCCATATCATATATGCGGACATCATTATCGTTTTCGCTATATGAAAAAAGATATACTGAACCGTTTTCCAAAACCATCTGTAATGGCCAGACAATCCTTCTTTTTTCCGGGTCTTTAAAAAATTTTTTATATCTGAAAATTATTTTATAGTTCTTTTGCATTGCATCATAAATAGTATTCCAGGTTTTTTCATCAATGTGGTATTCCATTTGGGGTGCAACGACAATACGGCCGAGAGAATAAACCGTATCATCTTTTGCAACTTTTGGTTCAAGAAAATAAATCAGTTTTACAATATTTTCATAAATCGGAGTGTTTTTAAACTGATGCATTAGTCCGGTTAAACTTGCAACAAGGGCAAGATTTTCTTTTGTCTTGGAGGAATAAATCTGCCCAACATTTTTCTTGATGACATAGCTTCCGTGAATCTGTTTTTCTTCGATAAGGTCATTGTCTTTTAAGAGCTTAATATCCCTAAGAATTGTAACATTAGAAGTATGGAATAATTCTTCAAAGTATTTGGAGTTATATTTTATTTCAGGATGCTGTGGTGCTTCCCTTAAAATCCTAAGAATTTCATAACACCGCTCAGATAATCCGGAATCTCTATCTTTTTCCATTTGTTTTTCTTCGCGGTATAATTTACGTTCACGCTTTTCCTGTTCTGTCAATTTTCTTGTCATAATAATAGTATAATACAAAATTCGGAATCTACATCCAAATCTCTTTAAATTCCTTAACTGAAAAATTATTTGTTTCCGTATCTATTTCTCCATACACATTCCGTAAATAAGGTTCTGAATCAAGAAAAAGAATGATTCCATTCTCATTAATTTTGACAATTTTTTCTTTTACCGCAGTATGTCCCACCACCTGATTGAAGCCAGGTAAACAACATTGTATGAGAGAACCGGGACGAATCCACAGAGGATTTTGTTCCGGATCGTTCCCTGCCGGATCCAAGCCACAAACCTGCAAGTAAGAAAAATCCATGTTGTGCAGGGCTGTATTCAATCTGGAAATAACCGCAGGTGTTAAATCTCGGAATCCTTGATTTTTAAACCATATTTGCGAAAATCCGGCATGAGAAAAGAGCCATTTTCCTTTTAAATATGCCATGTCAAATTCCTTGATATATTTTTCCATAAGCTTTTTTATTTCTTTTTCATGATCCGGTTGCCAAATATAAAATCCCGGTACAATGTAGTTTGCATCATGATTTCCGATTAAGATAATCACTTGGCTTGGATTTTCCCTTTTAAATCTCATTACATCCAAAAAATTTTCTTTTTGAACATTGAATTCTTCTTCTCCATGGTCAAAAAAGTCCCCTAAGAAAATTATTTTGTCAAAGTTTTTTCCGTATTTTTTGGCAATTTTAAGAGGTACTGGATTACCGTGACTGTCTGCAACAACAAGTATTTTCAAGTGTAATATTCCCTTTTATACCAACACTCCACCCAATGTGGATTTAATCCCTGGCATCGGGTGAAGGCACATTTCTACCTGGCTTAACTGGTAGGTTGTTCAGACTGGAGCTTTTCATATTTTTCAATACAGGCGTTGAGGCTTTGTATTAAAGAGTTTTTATCTGTTATACTTTCTCCGTCAATTTTAAGGTCTTTATATTTTTCATCATCAACTAACCTCTTATCACCTTTATACATATCAATCCAGTTCCAATGCTGCCAACGGAAAGAATATGGTTTATTTTTTTTATATTCAAAATGAATATCCCAACCAAACAACATTTTAGGTTTTGTCTCTATTACCTCTTCTAAAACCTTAATCTTTCCTTCATCATTAAGAGCACTCAAAACATCATCACGGGTTGTTAATGTGAGTATAACACCCATACTACTAGGATATAAACTAAATCCTTCATATACCCATCGAACATACCATTTATCACTATTTTTTTTATTTTGAACCCATGAAATAATAGTTGTATTTACCAACTTTCTAAAAGCCTCCCATCGATATTCATCATTATCCTTTCGATATAAATCACCATCCTTTACTTTTAAATATAGTTCATTATTTATTTCTTCCCCCATTAAAAGCTGATGTACAGGATATCCATATAATGGCGAATTATCCATATTTTTCAATAATATGTTATCTTTCCAAACTTTAGATGTACAAGAAAATATATATTTATCATGGTGGGAATATGATTCTATTTGTTTAACCCAATTATTACAATATGAAAGAATAATTCTGTTAGCTTTTGCCTCATCTGCATATTCTTCCGATAATCCTCCATCGTTAAATATTTTTTTTGCATTCCCCCACTTGGTATCAAAATCTTTCCAATCCCACTCTCCGTTTTCATTACGGAAAAGAAAACGTATTGCACCTTTAAAGAAAGCGTAGTTCTCGGCTTCGATAATCACATCTTCCCATGTTTTATTATCCTTGTATTTTCTTAATTGATCTCCGTCGAGAATCTGTTTCGCTTTTGCGATTTCCTCTTTGAGTTGTTCTTTTACAAAAGATTTTTCAACAAAGCCATCTTCCAATGTACACAGCAATTCATAAATGCAATAGTCTTCATTACCATTATCTTCTCTATTTTCAAAAGACTCTTCTGCCAATTCCTTTATCAATTTCATACAACCTTGCATTGATGATATATTATTGACATTAGAATTTTCCACTATATTCCAAACGATACGCATCCATCTTTTAAAACTCTGTTCTTTATATTTTTTATTCTCGAAATATTTACAAACAGCAAAAAACACAACTCGATGCGACTGTGTCAAATTTGTAATTATATTACTTTTATATTCAGGTATGAAGCAAAATGAATTATCGTCCGGATCTTTTTTCCATGGTGCCTTAACAGCTTCTTTAATCGCACTGAATTTTTCACTTGATATTTTACTGTTTTCATCGGAAAGTGATTTATACAAATTATCTAAAGTTTTTTCTAAGCTTTCCAATGAACTATGTAATTCCGGAAATTTATCAAATTCAAAAGCTTTGGATGTATATTGCAAATCTGTATCATTACCATTACTTCCATAAAGATAAATAAAAATTTTATCTTCTTGGAGATTTTCTGCTGAATCATCCCTCTGTAACAGACTGTACAAAAAATATCTGTTCAAAAAAGCAAAATATATTTCATCAATCCTTCCGTCATCCGTTTTATTTTGCCAGAAAATATCTGTCCACTCCATATCCAGCTTTGCAGGAATACCGTTAACGGAACTTGCGAGATTCTTCCACTTTTCATTTTCTTCTTCTGCTTTTTTCTTAATATACCCGACCAAGTCAGCTTTGAAGTTTTCAAAGTTTGTCAGCTGTTTTCCCCGGGCGTTCATTTTGATGTATAAATCATCGGAAAGACCGAAATCTTTTAACGGCAGATAATAAAAAACAATGGGAGCATTATCGGATTCCAGTTTATCCCAATACTTTTTAAAATCCGAACTCTCACCAAACACCTCTTCAATTCCGTCAGGAATATCGTTTCCGGATTTGCCTTTTATTTGCGTTCCGCCCAACATTCTCAACATGGACTGTATGGTGGGATCCTGCTTCCAGGAAGAATAAAACCAGGTTTGGGAAGTGATAAAATCAACTATTGATTTTCGGGGACATTTATCCAAAGGCTTGCATCCAATACAATATTTAACATAGCTATCAAAATTAGATGCATTACACAACTCTTCGCAAAACTCCCGGGAAGAGATACGGGTTTCGTAAGTGAACTTTTTTAAAGTCTCCCCGGCTTCATACAGCTTCCCGGCTCTCATGGCCATATACCAATGAAGAAGCCAGAGAGTTGTTAATCGCTGTTGTCCGTCCAAAGGCTGCAGGACTCCGTTTTCCGTAGAACCGTACACAAAATCCAATTTTAAAACTTTATTTTCATCCAATGCTTGTTTCAGGCTCTCCAAAAAAGTCTGCCGCAAGTACTCTTTGCCCTCCCGCCCTTGGGCATAATCGCGCTGTATAATGGGGATTTCGATTTTATTTTCCTTAAGTAAATTCCAAAATGTTGTTTGACTCATTGTTATTTCCTTTATTTGTTGTTTTTATTGGAACTGCTGTCTGTAACACCAAACTCTTTAAGCGTATCCAAAATATTTTTTTTATAGGCTGTGGCATCTTCTTTTGTCCAGTAATTATTATCTCCGACTGTGGAAGAATAATATTTCAGAAAAATATGTTTAGTTACAGGCGGAACGAAAGCAGAAGGAGCATCTTCATCTTCTGCTTTCGGAATTTCCAATTTACCGTCCTTAAGTTTCGGAATTCGAATCCATTTTCCCCTATCTTTTCCTATAATTATTCTCCGCTTGCTTGAGAAAATGGCATTTCCGTAACTCCGGTTTGTAGAAGAATCCAGCAATGTATAGTTCCATATTCTGTTTTTCTCTTCCACTGACCATTCTTTTTCGGAATGAAATCCTTCCTTTATATCATTAAATAAGCTATTTTTTTCTCCTTCATCTTCGGTATCAAAAAATTTACTTATTTTATCTTGCAATTTTCCGTCTGCACTTAAATAAATATTAACCAGCCATTCTTTTTGCGTCTCTTCATCGGTCTCGGGGTTCGTGGTGTTTGAATTTATATGTTCCACATCCCACTTCTCAAGTTTAAATAAATGGAACGGAAATTTATAAAATGTTGCCATGCCGTATTTACTGTTTTCCATTTGTTTATTTTGATTGATAACAGTTTGAATATTATGCAACAGCAGAAGCGGACGGCATTTGGTTTTCGCTGTATCTTTGTTAATTTCATACTGCTTATCTAAATCAAGACAAGATTCTAATTTATCTTTTATTTTCTCTATAACAGTAGATTTGAATTCATTTTTAGTTATAGGAGTTTTATTATCTCGGTTTTCCCATGTATCTATAAGGGATTGAATTTTTTCACCCTGTTCAATTAGATACCCCACATAATGATACAGCTCCAAATCGTTGTACCACTCTTGGAATATTTGAAAGTACTTCTTCACAGTTTTCCAACAAAAACCGATATCTGGATTTTCCGTTTTAAAATAATTATAAAAATACCGGAAAGTGCGGTACTCATCAGTCCCAGTATTCTCTTTCCCAACTTCAAGAGCATCCTGTTCACAAATTAAATCAAAGATAAAATCGATGCGGGTAGGACGCTTATCACCCGGTTGATTGAGGAAAAGCCAAAACTCGTCGTTTTGCAGGGTGTATTCGATAGCATCCCATTCCGAGGCAATTTCCTGCTGTCGCAACCGTAAAGTTTCGTTTTTTTCCTCTCCGGTACCGAAATTGGAACGGTTCAAAAACAGAGCTTTGATCAGTTCCGCATTTGTAAGCGGAATTTTCCCCATGTTCAGTCTGGTAAAGACGGTAACGGGATTTTCCTCCTCATCAATTTCGTACCAAATGAATTTGACATTGTTAAGAAGTTTGTCTTTAAAGCCTTCCTGAAAGTGTTCTTGATTCTTTTTTTCGTCAAAAAACTTTTCAACCGTTTTGTAAGCCTTGTGCATATAGAAAAAATCGATGTTGGATTGGGCTTCAGCTTCAGCTTTTTCCGATTTAGATTCTTTCGATATATTCTCTAAAAATTCCTTACTGCCTTTACGGGTTTCATATTCGATCGTGTACTTTTTTGTTATTCCCAAACAGGCAAGAATAAGATAAATCGTTGTGAGGCGCTGCTGACCGTCAATCACTTCCCAGCGGCCTTTCAACAAATTTTTGACTTCCTCTAAACTGGCTGCTTCTTCTTTTATTCTCTTGAACGTATCCTCTTTTAATTCTTTGACCACTAAAGGTTGCAGACAGTACCAGCTGTTGGTTTCCGGTTTAAATTCGTTGATATCGTTCAGCAGGTCGTTTACCTGCTGTTCCGTCCAGCGGTAACCTCGCTGATAGCCGGGAATAAAAAAATTCATCCCGAGCAATTCACCGACAGCCGTTTCTTTAATTGTGTTTTCCTGTTGGTTTGACATATTATAAAATCCTTTGTATATAAATCATTTGTTTTTTATTGTTAATTCGATTATAAACATTCCATTCTTTCTGGCAAGAATATTCATTGTTGTTTTGAAATCACATTATATTTCTACAGTATAACATTAAATTACAATAGTACAACAAAATTTTATGCAAATTCAAATGAAAATAGATTATTGAATCCCGGTTGTACAAAAGCTGTATCACTATCTTTATTCTCTCCTCTTCTTTTACTTATAATTTTGCAAAATTCATTATTCATAGGGTATATTGAAATCCTCCCATAGTACTACACAGATCCTTTTTACTGCAGTAAAATTTGCAGTAGATTATATTATCTGGCTAAAGTATGAATGGAAATGACTATCAAAGTATGATAGCCTAAAAAATGACAAAAAATATCCAATATTAAATTGCATTAATTTAAATAAAAAGAACATATAGTTAAAAAAGTACTGAATTATTAAGGAGTTTTCCATTAGATTTATTTAATAAATAAATGCAAAAAGGCTTAGATATTTTTTTATTAGACTAGTAACAAAGTGTAAATTTAAATTTGCCTGTTGAATAAAAAAGTTGTATATTCACTGTATGAATCTAATACTGACAGACAAGCCTTTATCTGAGGCATTACAAACAGGAAAACATCAATATGTAGATGTTACAAAAGAAAAAATAAACCCCTGTATGGGGTGCTTTGGGTGTTGGACAAAAACACCGGGTAAATGTGTTATCAGGGATTCTGCTGTAAAAATTTACCCATTAATTGCCCAAGCGGAAAATGTGCTTTATATCAGCCGGATTGTATATGGATCTTATGATGTGCCAATGAAAACGATGTTTGAACGGGCTATTCCTGTCCAGCAGGCTTTTATAAGAATCCATAATAACGAAACACATCATGTCCAACGCTCTGTAACACCAAAAAAAGCTGTAATAATCGCTTACGGGGCAAAAGAT
>JADIMM010000057.1 GCA_017694795.1 Candidatus Gallitreponema excrementavium | reverse complement strand
GCTTCCTGAGGCCGGGGAACTGGAACCGGCAACCCTTTCCGAACAGGCAGAACAGGAGAAAACTGGGGTAGAACCCCGGGTAGGACCCCTGGTAGAACCCCGGGTAGAACCCCTGGAAGAAACCCTGGAAGAGCTTCCGGAGGCCGGGGAACAGGAACCGGTAACCCTTTCCGAACAGGCAGAACCGGAGAAAACCGGGGTAGCACCCCTGGAAGAACCCCTGGAAGAACCCCTGGAAGAACCCCTGGTAGAACCCCGGGTAGAACCCCTGGAAGAGCTTCCTGAAGCCGGAGAACAGGAACCGGTAACCCTTTCCGAACAGGCAGAACCGGAGAAAACCGGGGTAGAACCCCGGGTAGAACCCCGGGTAGAACCCCTGGAAGAACTTCCTGAAGCCGGGGAACTGGAACCGGAAGAACGCCGTAAACCATTATCAGAAACGCTCCGTGACCTGGATGAAATTCCAAGCCTTTCCCCGGAAAAAAAGAAACCTGTACCGGAAGTAAATGTAATACTTGATATTGGCAACATCAATTTTTCCCAGCTGGATAATATAAAAAATACTCTTGTACCGGAAAAAACAGAGAGTTATGACACAAAAGAAAACATGAATGATAATGAAAACGGTAGAGCTTATATTGAAGACAGCGAAATTCCCGAAGTCCAGGAAATATTTCCAGATAATAAATCCTGGAGTTTCTGGCTTAATTCTGTTGGAGACTTTCCTGATTTATCTGCCCCACTGTATGGAGAGACTGAAGAATTGGAAGTGGTGGGAGACGGAGAGGAATTTGCTGAACTACTGGAAATAAACGAAAGTGAATCAATACAAGAAGATTCCAACATGGAAAAAACGGAAGAAGAAACAAATATAATTTTAAAAGACGGAGTTTACCAGATAAATCCCGTGGAAAATAAACCCGGAATGAAAATAAACGAGGACTTTCTAAATCTGGTAAATTCCATTATGAAAAAATCCCCGTTGTAATTTACTGCTGTTCTTTTTGAATATTCCGGCTAAAAATCCCAATACCGGGCTTTATTATTCTCATCAAACCATTTATTATCTTTACAGAACCGGATTTTAATATCTGATTTTATCCTTGTGCAGAAACCGGATGCAAAATAAAAGGCAAATTGATGAAAAAAATAAAAAAACAAACAGCATTTTTGATTTTTCTTCTTGCAAATCTTACTCTTGGTCTTTTTTCCCAAACTCTCCCGGAAGGCAACAGCCAGGAATCCGGCTCCGGTTCAAAAAATGAAAACGGGGCTGTTTTTTCAACGGAGAGTTTAAACACGAAGGGTAAAAAAACTTACACAAAAGTAACCCAGGAACATAAAATTCCAGAAAACCGGAAATCCGTAGCCCTTGTTTTGGGCGGAGGCGGGGCCAGAGGTTTTGTACATGTACCCCTTGTACAGGCAATTTTAGATGAGGGAATTCCCATAGACATGATAATCGGAACCAGTGCAGGAGCCCTTATAGGTGGATTTTATTCTGCCGGTTATACAGAGGCGGAACTTCTGCCGGAATTAAGAAAAATAGACTGGTATCAGATTTTTAAGGATTCCCCTCCGGATTTATATGCAAGATATATGCAGAACCGTGTGGGAGACCCTTACCCGATAAAGGTTACGACAGACGACAAATTCAACCTTTCGATGGGAACCGGGGTATTCACAGGACAACTTGTCTTTGACACGATAAAATCATTGTTGGTTAAAATTCCCTCAAACATAGATTTTGATTCCCTGCCAATACCTTTCAGGGCTGTAGCTGCCGACATCATGGCAGGAGAAAAGGTGGTATTATCAGCCGGGGATTTACCGGAAGCCATGCGCTCCAGTATGAGCCTTCCGGGGATTTTTGAACCATTTGAGATTGACGGAAAGATACTTGTAGACGGAACAGTTATAGACAATGTACCTGTAAAAACCGCCAAAGATATGGGGTACGATGTAATAATCGTCGTTGATATTTCGGTACCTCCAATTTCAGATGCAAACGAATTAAGGACAACTCCGTTTTCTTCCCTTAACCAGGCAATGAATATTTTCCAGACAAAAAAAAACCGGGAGGAGGCAAAACTTGCAGACCTGATTATATACCCGGATCTGGAAAATTACTCTACAGTTGACTACACCAAGATGGAAGAAATATTCCTTGTAGGAGAAAAGGCTGCAAAAGACTACAAAAACGAACTTAAAAAGCTTAAAGATTACATATACGGGAAAGAATATACAGACACATCCCCATATAAGAATAGGGAATTTTCATACGAAAGAATTTCAGACATGGAATATCTAACATTTGAAAACCTGAATGTAAAAGGAGTATTGAGCCCGGATCTTCCCTTTGTAGAAAAACTTTTTAATAGCGTAAAAGGCAAGCCCTTTACAAAACTTGAATATGAAACTGTCTCAAGGGAAATTTTCAATACGGGAAATTATTCCCTGGTAAATATTTCAGTTGAAAAAAACCAGGCAGGGAATACCCTCCTTATAGAAACAAAGGCAAAACCAAAAGAGGGATTTACAATAAATTTCGGTTTCAATTATGGAAACACCATAAGCAACAACCTTTACTCAAACCTTGATGTTGTCCAAAACTTTTCTTTTAAAGACATTACAAACAAGGGCTCGGAAATTTCCCTAAGTGCTATTCTTATCGACACATTCGGATTCCAGTTCAATTACCTCCAGCCTTTCGGGCACTATATTTTCATGGAAATGGATGCCTCCTATCTTGACAGGCAGGATGTACTTTCCTATGCCACAAACAGCCCGCTGATAATAAGCCAGCGAAATCAGCAGGCAGGAGGCTCGATTCTTTTAGGGGCCACATTGAATTCCCAAAACTGGTTTTCAATTTCCGCCAGGGCCGGCTGGGTAAACACATTCCAGGAAGACAGGGAAATCCAGGAAACCATTTTTGCAGACACCTATATTGCTTTTGACGCAAAATATACCTTGGATACCCTTAACAGCAGTGTATTCCCCACAAAAGGAATAAGAATCGACATTTCCGGAAGCCTCATAAAAACACTTAACAACATCAATAAGGCCCCCTTTGCAAAAAAACTTAACTTAAAGCTGATTTCCGCAATCCCATTTAATTCAGAAGTTTCAGCCGGAATCCACATAAATTTCGGGACTGAACAGGAAGAAATAATTTCCCGTATGTCCCCGGTGAATTTTCTGGAAGCCTTCAGTCTGTGCAACAGGGATATTTTCCCCCAGATTCCACAAAAAGACATATACGGAAACCATATCCTTTCCGTTAAAGGAGACATAAAATTCAATCCTTTCGGATACCTCACTGCCTTGGGGGGAAAATTCTTTTTAATCTGGGAAGGAGCCTGGGGCTGTCTCTGGGACAAGATAGAAAAAATGTCGCCTGTTGAACAGGAATGGAACACTGATATAGGTGCAGGACTTGAAATTACCCCCACTTTCGGAATAAGGGCAAGGGTGGGAGTAGGCTCTTTTAGAAAATCCATCCGTCCCTATCTTGCAATCGACTTTGGAAATTTCATGAACTAGGATTAGTAAGACCTGTTCCGAGGAGGAAGAATGAAAAATACCGGTTTGTCAGCAAGCTCAAAAAAAATTATTCTTTTTTTAGTATTGGCACAGTTTTTTTGTTTTAAAAATTTTTCATTGGATTTTTCAAGTAATGATGAAAACCCATACATGGAGAAAAAAAATACAGAAAAACAATTCCTTTTCCCCGTTCAAAGCACAGATAAATCCTTTAAAACTTATCCCACCACAGAAGAAATTATCCTGAATGCCCACAAAGAAAACCGGAAAAGTGTTGCCCTTGTGCTATCCGGTGGAGGTGCAAAGGGCTTTGGACAGACAGGGCTTTTAAAGGAACTGGAAAGAGCCGGAATTCCTGTGGATATGGTTATAGGTTCCAGTGCAGGAGCCCTGATCGGAGGTTTTTATGCCGCAGGGTACAGACCGGAGGAAATAGAAGAAATAGCCCTGGAAATGGACTGGCCGGAGCTTTTTTCCGACGAAAGCCGGAACCTTTACGAAACCTATTCCAAAACAACCCGCAACGACAGATATTTTCTTGATTTGGGTGTTTCCAGAAATTTCAAGATGGAAATAGGCAGCTCAATACTTTCCGGGCAAAGGATATTAAATCTATTTAAAGAAAAAACTGTCAAAATACCCTGCCTGGAATCCTTTAACCAGCTGCCGGTTCCCTACAGGGCAGTAGCCTTGGACATCATTACAGGGGAACCTATCCTTTTGGACAAGGGGGATTTATCCGAGGCCATGAGGGCAAGCATGAATCTTCCGGCAGTTTTTTCACCCTTTACAATAGGGGACACAACCTATATTGACGGAGGAATCATAGAACACCTGCCGGTCCAGCTGGCAAGGAACATGGGATTTGAAATTATTATTTCCATTGATACGGGAGATCCACTGGTAAACCAGCTGGCTGTTTTTGAATCCAATCCCATGGTGTCCTTAACCCAGATGCTCAACATTACCCAAAACAGAAAAAACAAGCTGGAAAAAAGTCTAAGCGATTATAATTTTACACCGCCCCTGGACCAATACAACATGACAAGTTTTCTGGATACAAGGGAAATTATAAGAATTGGAAACGAGGCCGCCGGAAAAGAAAGGGAGAATCTTGCAGATTTAAAGAAAAAGATTTTTAACGGTTCTGTTCCTGGGGGACAAAATAATTCCACTTCCTTACCGGAAACAGAAATTTCCGGAAATACAGTAAACGGAGGTGCAGGAGTTCCGGAAAAACCAGACTACAAAAACCTGCCTTACTATAAGCTGGAGACAGTGGAAATAACAGGCTGTCTGGATTCGGACAATAATTTTATAAAAAGGGAAATCCAAAAAATCTTGGGCAAACCATTTACGGAAGAGGCCGCAGGAAAACTTTTGGAAGCCCTGTTTGCCCGGGGCAATTACAAAAAAATCACTGCAAAAATCGAGTATGCGGATAACCGGATAAATCCCCAAAGAGAGGACAACCCGGACATACCCTTTGAACCAGGCAGAGAGTCCCGGGCAAGGCCGGTACCCTCCCTGCTTTTCATTGCCGGTGATTTTGAAAAATCCGGTGGAAGGGAAAATTCATTTAATAATACAGAAACAGCAAGGCCGGAAACAGAAAACACGACCCCGGGGATTCTGCACATAGAGATGGTTCCGGAGGGAAAAAGAGGCCACAGTCTCAGATTTGGAATCAATTACAACACAACCCTGGGAATGGAATCGGAAGGAAAAATCTTAATTCATAACAACTTTATAATGAGGGATATTACAAACACAGGCTCTGCCCTTTCTGCAAAAATAAGTCTCTTGGACAACTTTGTAGGGGAAATAAATTTTTTCCAGCCAATTTATGACCTTATTTTTCTGGAACTGGACGGAAAATACAAGAACTCCTTTGACATATTCTACCAGCAAAAAGACTTTCCCATTCTTCTTGCAAGCCAGTCCCAAACTGTAGAAACAGAGCTAAAGGGAGGTTTTTTTATAAACTCCAATACCTGGATTTATGGTACTGCAGGATACCAATGGCTGGAAGCCCCGGAATTTAAGGATTCCAGGCAGTTGCAAATAAATCACATTTTAAAAGCAAAGGCAGGACTTTGCACAAACAACCTGAACAGGGAAGTTTTTCCCACATGGGGCTGGTTCAACAGTTTTGAGATGGAAGCAGGATTCCCGGTTACAAACAATAAAAACACTGGATATTGGGCAAAGGATAAAACATTTATCAAATTAACAGAAAAAGGAAAATTCATTCTACCTATAGGGGAAAAGTTCCGTTTTATTTTTGATATTTTCTGGGGAACCGAAATAAGGGAAATTCTAAACACATTAAGCCCGGTTTCTTCTTTTCTCGGTTATTCCCTTGGAGACAGGGAGTTTTTTCCCCATATCGTAAACAAAACCGATTTTGCAAACCACAAGGGAGCCTTTAAAATAAGTGCCTCAACAAACCCTCTTTCCCCTATAACCCCTTTAGGCGGGGAAGGTTTTTTTACGGCAGGTTTTGCGGTTGGAAATGTCTGGGACAGTTACAGGGACTTTTTTACAGAACCCGAAATCGAAATGGCCGGAACATTGGGACTGGGTGTGCTGATAAACGAGGCTTTTTCCCTTAATTTCAGAATCGGAGCAGGAAGCAGCAAAAAAGAAATCATGCCATTCCTTGCCATTGACATTGGGGCAATTTAACCCCAAAAACCTCAAACCAAGAACCCTTATATGGGCAGGCTTGGGGCAGGGAAACAGGGAGACATTTCCAGCTGAAAATCCGGGGACCCCACCAGGTCCGGGACAGCAGAAAGTCCGGAAAGCCCTGTCCCCAAAAGATTTTCCCACCGGGGACAAATGCCGGGGAAAGAAATGGCATCACCGGCTGTTCTACTAAAATAAAAAAGCCCCGGAATCACTGAAGTGCACCCCTAAAGTTGGACAAAAAAAGTTCAATTTTAGGAGGTGCACTTCAGCTTTAAGCATAAAGGCTGTAATTATTTCATAAGGGACGAATATTTTTCAGCAAGTTCCCGGGCTTTTTTAACCGCAAGCCCCCTGTACCTTTCCGGGTGGGCAAAAAATCCTTCAGGATCTTCCACATTGAGCTTTTTAAGCTGGGAAATAATCCGGGAAAAAACTTCGGGCTGTTTTTTAAGGGCTTCAAAGAAAGTAATTTTATTTTCTTCTGCATCAAGGGTAATTTTCCTGATAACCTCATGGGCATCGGAAATCCCGGTTTCTGCAAGAAGAATGTAGGCAGGTTCTGCAAGGACACCAACCTTAACCTTTCCCCCGGCATTTTCCAGATTCCTTGCCATACCTTCCTTGTCGGGATGAAGCCCGGTGACCACAGACCTCATTCTGGCAACTGCCATTGTAAAGCCTGTTACATAGTCGGCAATAAACCTCTGGCTTGCAGAATTGGTCAAATCCCTCTGGTGTTCCGAAATCTGATCCATGTAAAATGTAATAACCCTGGGGCACATGGCCTTCCATAAAGATTTTACATGTTCGCTGTTCCAGGGATTCCGTTTTTGCGGCATTGTGGAAGAACCTACCTGGGTAGAAGAAAAGTATTCAAAAACCTCCCCTACTTCGGAACGCTGCAAATTCCTCAAGTCATCTGCAAGGTTTGCAATTATCCCGAAAGCCACATTACATTCAAGCAAAAGCCTCAAAAGGTATTCCGGCTCCACAAGCTGGGTTGAATGTTCAGAAGGCTCCAGGGAAAGGTATGAAAGATACCTTTTCTCCAAGTCTTCCGGATCCCGTACAATCATGGAAGGCCCGTTATAGGCTCCCACCGGCCCTGCCAGCTTTCCTTTTAAACCATCAGACAATCTTTCAATTTCCAGAATTGATTTTCCCAAACGGCTCACATATTCCGAAATTGCAAATCCGAATGTAATGGGTACAGCGTGCTGTCCGTGGGTACGCCCAACCTGGGGAGTCTCGGCATCCCTGGAAGCAATCTGGCACAAAGCCAGTTCCAAAGCCTTTAACTCGGGGATTACCACATTTTTCATGGCTTCTTTCATTCTAACAGAAAGGGCTGTATCAAGAATATCCACGCTGGTAGCCCCAAGATGAACCAGAGGTGCAATGTCCTCAGGAACCTTTTGTTTTAAAACATTTACCAGGGCACGGATATTGTGCTTTGTTTTTTCTTCTTCTGCATAAACCTCTGCAGGGTCAATTTCGGCTGCAATCCGGTCAAGAAGTTTTTCCTTTTCGCCGTCCAAAAGACCCCTTACTGAAAGATGGGCCTTGACCAAGGCAACCTCGGCCCTGGCACAGGAGATAACAGCTGCCTGCTCGGAAATACACCGGGATAAACTTTCAAAAACACCTGATTCCGAAAGTGAATACCTGTGATCCAAAGGTGAAATATTCAAAAAAATGTTACGGTTTTCCATAGCCCCATTATTACCTAAAATGCAATTTGTTACAAGACAAAAAGAAATCCTGTTTTTAGCTTGGGAGAAAGCAAAGGGAGGAGGAAAAACCACACTTTTGGGCAGGAGAAAATAGTATTTTTAGGGCATGGAAAAACACACTTTTGGGTGGGAGAAAATAGACTATTTACCTTGAGAAAATAGACTATTTACCTTGAGAAAATAGTCTATTTACCAAGGGAAAATAACCTATTTACCGGGGGAAAATAAGCTATTTTCCTTGAGAAAATAGTCGTTTTACCTCCGCCCAAAAACCACTTTTGGGCAGGAGAAAATAGTATTTTTAGGGCATGGACGGCTTTGGCATCTAAAATGCCCCAACTTGCCAAAGGCCTCAAGCCAAAGCCTACGAATTCCGCTTTGGCATCTAAAAAGCCATACCTTACCAAAAGCCCCTAGCCAAAGCCCCGAAAAAAAATGCCGGTTTCAAAGGCGGAAAAACATTCCAAAGCGAGAACCGGCAAACTATCCTAAGAATTCGGCTTCGCCGAATTCTGGAGTTTTGGCACAGGGCGTTTGCACAAGAGAGGACTGTTTCTGTGCCAAAACGCCTTTCCCTTGAAGTTTGACTACTTTTGAAAAAGTAGAATTTTACCCTGCTTTACAAAAGCAAAAACAAGATCCCTCCATAAAACTCCGGCGTTCAATCGCAAAAAGCCCAGCTTTTTGCAGCTTTGTGCCTTTGCAGAAAAAAACGCTGTTTTTTTGACAAAC
>JADIMM010000056.1 GCA_017694795.1 Candidatus Gallitreponema excrementavium | reverse complement strand
TAATACTGTAATACAATGATGATGAATAATGATTTTAACAGGCAGTTTTTAACTTTGGTTGATGAGTGGGGCAAACACCTCGACAATACACTTCTCCCTGAGTTGCATGAGTTGTATAGGGGACAGCAGATGGCTGTAAAGTCCCTGGAGGATATTTTTCAGAAAAAAGGGGTTCTCAGGGAAGATCCATACCGCCACGAAACCAGAATCGTTGATGTAGAACCTGTCCCGGGGGATTCTGTTCCGGATTCCGAAAAGAAGGATGCCCTTTCCGTAAGACTTTCGGTTTATGAGCTTACATTGGATTACATAAACAATTACTACCAGTTTAATACAGGGTTCATTAACATTGACAGAATCAAAAAACTTTCGGTTTTTAACAAGGCCTTTGACTGGCATAATATTTCAGGTTCAGGGACTTCGTACAACACGAAAATCCTGGCTGATTTGGTGCGTGATATAAAGGGTGGCTCGGATTTAGTAGCAGCAGGAATGGTTTCGGAGGCCATAGTCAGGCTGGACAGGGGCATGAACCGAATCAACTGGCTGCTGAAAAATCTTACAGAGTACCACAAGGAAAATTACAAGGCCCTGATCCGCCGTGAACTGATTCCTTTTCTGGAAAACAGCGGGCTTTTGGAGGGGCACTCTGCAGAAGAACTGCCTGATATTTTTAAGCAGAATTTCCGCAAATGTATAAAGGACCAGCCTTTCTATACTGAACTTGTAAATGAGGTTGTAAACGAGAGCTTTTCTTCCAATGCGGATAATTATCAGTTTCAGGTTTTGGAGAAAATCCGCTCTAATGTAAAACTGGAAGGTTCCAAAAAAATTCAGGCTGTTGATTTAAGGGGTTTGATAGTTGATTGTGTAAGAATGTTAGGCAGTATTTCACCTCAGTTGGAGGCACTTATAAAAAAAATGGAGGACAACAGGCTCTTGATAGAGAATTCCAGAACCGGATTTTGGGATAAATTCAGAAAATTTATGAAAAAATTGTTCAATATTAAGGACAAGCCTGTTGAAATTGAGATTGAGATTGTAGACCCTGTTACCCACGGTGTAAAGCGGGAAACAGTGGACTATTTCGGTTTCCTGGAAGAAATAAAAAAACGGGCCAGGCTTTATTCCGCCCTTGCACTAAAGGGTTCCCCTGCTTACCAGAAATTCACCCAGTCTAGTGAAGATCAGATTTACAAATTTGCAACCGAAAACATTGACCAAAGCCAGGAGGCTTTAAAAAAACTCGACGGTCTGGACCTGTATTTCAAAAAGGCTGCTCCTTATGATGTTAAGGATAAAATCAAGGGTTTTAAGTTTGAAATAGGAACCATCAAAAATACCCTTTTAAAGGCAAATCAAAAGCGGGGAGAGTATACCTCGTACATAGAAGAACAGAAACAGATGGAAAAACTGGGAATAAAGGATTATTGAGATTATTTTATCCTGGGCTTTCATAACCTGTATTTCCCCCCTTGTCGGGGGTTACTTTGTTGTAAAATCTCTTTTTTTGTTGTATAATGATAGCCATGAGTGAAACTGTTGTGGAATTTTCTGTAAATCAAAAGATTGTCTATCCCAGCCAGGGGGTAGGGGAAATCAGGGAAATCACCGAAAAAACTTTTAAAGACAAAAAAATCCTTTACTATGTGATTTACCTTGCTGTTTCAGATATGGTTGTGATGGTTCCTGTTGATAAGGCCGTGGAAATAGGAATCCGTTCCATTGTGAAAGAAGAAGAAGCCTTGAGGGCAATCGCCCTGATCGGTGAAAAGTTTGAACCAATAACATCGGACTGGAAACTGCGTTACCAAATGAATCTTGATTTGCTTAAAAAAGGGCGGGTAGAGGATATTGCTACAATTGTAAGATCCCTTTATCACAGGAGTAAGGTTAAGGAGCTACCTATTCAGGAGAGAAAACTTTACGATTCGGCAAGAAAGTTGCTGGAAGATGAAATTTCATATTCCCTTGGTAAGCCTGTTTCCGAAGTAGAGGCTATGATTCTTGAAATGCTTGAGCCGGATAAGGGAGAGGAGTCTGTCCCTGACTACGAGGATGAAGACGAAGGCTTTGAAATGGATGATTCAGAGGAAATTGACGACATTGATGTTGACGATGATCTGGATGAAGACGAAGATATGGACGAGGATTGAAAACCTTTTTGAAAGAATTGTCTGTTGCTGTCCTTGTTCCCTGTGCCGGTTCTTCCAGCCGGTTGGGGCTGGGGCTGAAAAAAGAATATATTAATGTTACGCCGGAACAGGGGGATACTGTTTTGTACAGGGCCTTGGTTCCGTTTTTTTTGGCTTCCGGATGTGTTATCCGCTGTCCCCGGGGAGAGGACAAAATTTTTGCCCTTGTGTCTGTGGTTGTTGTTATTCCTCCGGAAACGGGTATTCCCTTGGACGCAGTTTCAAAGTTCAGCGAAAGGGAAAGGGATAAGATTTCTTTTTGTGCCGGAGGCGAAACCCGTCAAAAGTCAGTCTTAAACGGTTTAAAGTATCTTTGCGGGGTTATGCCGGATGTTGTTTTGATTCATGACGGGGCCCGTCCCTTTGTTTCAAAAGACCTGGTAATCCGGGTTACAGAAAATGTTGTTTTATACGGGGCCAGTGCCCCCTGTACAAAGGTGACTGATACAGTTAAGGCTGTGGGTACTGATGGTTTTGTTTCGGAACATCTTAAACGGGATTTTTTAAGGGCTGTCCAGACCCCCCAGGGGTTTTTATACAAAGACATTTACGAAGCCCATGTAAAGGGTGACCGGCAGGGATTTGTTGCAACCGACGATACCGAACTGCTGGAGCTTTTGGGCAAGAAAACATTTTTGTGTGAAGGTGAGCTTGGTAATATAAAGATAACCTATCCCGGGGATTTGGATAAACTGAGAGAAAGGATTTGAGTATGTTTAGAGTTGGGCTTGGCTGGGATTTGCACAGGCTTGTTAAGGGAAGACCCCTTGTTATCGGAGGAATCAGAATTCCCTATGCTAAGGGTGAGAAGGCTCATTCAGACGGTGATGTTCTTCTCCATGCCGTAACAGATGCCCTGCTCGGAGCCTGCGGAATGGGGGACATAGGGAGTTTTTTCCCCCCTGAAGACCAAAAGTGGAAAAATGCTGATTCAAAATTTCTTCTTAAAACGGTATGGGAAAAAATAAGGACCGGAGGCTGGGAGCTGGAAAACCTGGACTGCGTGCTCATTCTCCAAAAGCCGAAAATTCTTCCTTTCCGAGATGAAATAATAAGGTCAATAAGTTCAATTCTGGAGGTTCCCGTTAATAGGGTTTTTTTCAAAGGAAAAACCTTTGAGGGACTGGAATGCGTAGGGAAGGGCAGGGCGGTGCAAAGTTTTTGTACGGCACTGTTAAGCAACAGTTCGACAGATAAGGGGAGCCAGGAAGAAAAAATCGGCACTGCCCGGGCTGCGGAGACTTTAAAAAAGGGAAAACAGGATTTGTCCCGGGTGTTAAACAACAGGGCCGGAATTCTGGAAACCTCCGGGGATTATTCCGGGGCAGAGGCTTTGTACGGGGATTTAATGGAAAACCATGATAAAAGCACTGCCGGCTATTATAATTACGGGCTTTTTTTACTTAACCGTGGCAAAATGGAAGCTTCCATCGGAATCATTACAGAAGGATTGTCCTTTTTTCCGGAGGCGGAGGATCTATGGGAATTAAAGGGACTTGCTGAAATCGAATCCGGTAAATATAAGACTGCGGTTTCGTCATTTTCTTCTGCCATTGCCGTTAATCCCGGTAAATTTTCCCTTTGGAACAACCGGGGGGTTGCCTTTTTCAAACTGGAGGACTATGAAAATGCCGTTTCTTCTTTTAAGGAAGCCCTGAATCTGAATAAAGATGATTACGACATTTGGTTTAATTTAAGGGACGCGGCTCTAATTACCGGGGACACTGAAACAGTTGCTCTGTGTGAAAAAGAAATGAAAAGGCTGGAAACTGAATGAGAATTCTATACATAGCAGAAATAGTCGGTAAAATAGGTGTCTGGGCGGTAAAGCAGGGGCTTCCTGTCCTGAAAAAAAAATATTCCCCTGATTTGGTCGTTGCCAACGGGGACGGGGCAACCGGAGGACGGGGGCTGGGGAGGGCCCACGGGGCTTATCTCCTTAAACTGGGAATAAATGTTATTACCGGTGGGGATTATATTTATTCAAAAAGGGATATGGTAGCTTCATTTTCTGAATTCAAAAGGATTCTTCCTCCCTGTAATTTACCTGAGGAAAGTCCCGGTTCCGGTTTTTATGTTTTCAGCGGGGAAAGGTATCCTGTTCCTGTGGTTGTAGTAAGCCTGTTGGGTAGGAGCGGGAATTTCAGGATTTACGGTGACAATCCCTTTAATTACTTTGAAAAAATTCTCCCGGATTTAAAGAAAAAGGGAAAGATAATTTTTGTAGATTTTCATGGCGGAACAAGTGCTGAAAAAGAAACTTTTTTTTACGCTTTTGACGGTAAGGTTTCCTGTATTGCCGGTTCCCATGGAAGAATTCAGACTTCCGACAACCGTGTTTTAAAAGGCGGAACGGGGGTAATCTGCGATTCAGGAAGAACCGGAGCTCTTGACAGTGTCGGGGGCTTTGATGTGGAAAACCGGATCCGCAGTTATAAAACAATGATTCCGGAGTGGCCCTGTGAGTCTTTGGCAAATCCCCATGTCCAAGGAGCCTGTTTTACTGTTGATGACAAAACCGGAGGGTGTGTATCCGTGGAAAGGTTTTCCATGCCTGCCGGGGACTCTAAGGACTTTTCCGGCTTTCCTGAAAAATAGGCCGGATTACTATTACGGATTTACATGGAGGTTGAGGTCAAAATGCAGGAAACAGCCAGAGTTGTGGAAATTAAGGGAAACAGGGTGGCTCTTGTACCATTGGATTCAGAGTCTTGTGCCGGATGTACGAATGCCAGGTGCAAGGAAGGCGGGTACATTTTTTATGCAAAAAATCCCAAGTCCCTGCCGGTTCAAAAAGGCTCCCTTGTAAGGGTTGCGGCTTCTGCTTCTGTCCAGACTGTGGAAATTATAACAGGAATCCTTTTTCCTATCCTTGTTGCTGTTCTGGTGTATGTTTTTTCTTCGGTATTTTGGAAAAATCTCGGTGAGCAGGGAAAAATCGGGCTTTCCCTGGGGGCACTGGGGCTGATGTTTTTTTTGTCTTACCAGATTGGGCTCAGAAACGGAGAAAAAAGGCTTCCCGTCATTATTGATATTCTCTAGTGTATAAATAGAACAGGTTTTAAAGGTTTTGTGGTATCATTTTTTCCAGCATGGCAATAACCCCATCCTTTGCCTCTCCCGGTGGAAAAATCCTACCGATTTTTTCCATGCTTTCATAAATGAGTGTTTTGCCCTTTTCCAGGGCTTTGTCTATTGCACCGGAGCCGGAAAGCAGTTTGATTCCTTCTTCCACTGCACCGGAGGTAATCCCTTCTTTTCCTGCTGTTTTAAATATCTCTGTAAGTTTTTCTGTTCCTTTATGCAGATTTGCATATAAAATTACAGGAAGGCTTTTTTTCCCTTCAACAATATCGTCTCCCCTGAGTTTTCCCGGGTTGCCTGTTTTGAGGTTTATCACATCGTCAATAATCTGAAAACCCATTCCTGCCATTCTGAAAGCAGCTCCGCACTCCGAAACAGTTCTTCCTTCCTGTTTTCCGGCTATTGCCCCAAATTCCCCGGCCATATTTGCCAGGGTTCCTGTTTTAAGGGAAACCATAAGCAGGTATTCTTTTTCTGCCGGATAAAATCCCGAATCCCTGTGCCAGCTTATGTCAAGGGCCTGCCCAAGATGAAGCTTTTCCAGATTGCTGAAAAAGCAGTCTGTTATCCTGTTTTTTTCTTCCGGGGGGCACAAGTACCTGTTAAGGACATTTCCTCCGTGAAAATAAAGCCAGGAGCCGGAATTTATTGCTGTATCAGTACCATATAGAAGGTGTATGGCTTTTCCGCCCCTCCGTTCTGTAGCCTGGTCCTCTATGTCATCATGAATCAGGGAGGCTGTGTGGACAAACTCCAGGGCGGGGGCAAGGCTTATTGAGTTCTCTGTTCCGTTAAAAGCTTTTTCGGTCAGCACCATCAGCATGGGCCGCCACCTTTTTCCCCCACGGTTTACAAGCTCCCTGCAGGGTTCTGAAAGGGGTTTTATCATGTAAGGGGATACATCCAGGAAAGTGTCCCTAAAATAAAAATCAAGCCATTTCCTGTCAGGGTTTTCCGGGATCTGGTTTTGTATAGCCTCTTCAATTTTTTTCTGAAGCTCAGTATAATTATCCATAACTGATATTCTATTGTTATACCGTTTTTTTTCAAGACAATATTTTTTTTCTCAGGATAAAAATTATGGCAGAAAATCATTATTCAAAACCGGATTACTGGTCCCGCAAGGCATTCTCGGAAGGTTACCCTGCAAGATCCGTTTATAAACTAAAGGAAATAGACGAAAAGTTTTCCATGATAAAGAAACATTTTTCCATATTGGATTTGGGGGCAGCCCCCGGCAGTTGGACTACCTACATTTTGCGGAAGCTTGATGGTAAAGGAAGGTTGGTTTCCGTTGATTTGTCCCCTTTGGCTTCCGGAGTGAAGGGTGAAAACCTCACTTTTTTTCAGGGGGATTTGTATGATGAGAATATCAGGAATGAGGTTTTTAGACTGGGACCTTATAACCTTGTGGTCAGCGATGCAGCCCCTGCTACAACAGGAAACAGAACTGTGGATACTGCCAGATCGGAAGGTCTTGTGGAGCTGGTTTTGTTTTACGGGGAAGAAGTATTGGTACCGGGGGGAAATTTTGTTGTAAAAATTTTTCAAGGTGGCGGGGAACAGCTCCTTATGAAAAAAATGAGGAATGTTTTTTCCTCAGTAAAGGCTTTTAAACCGGAGGCCTGCCGTCAGGAATCTTTTGAAACTTATCTTATAGGTATTGGAAAAAAATAGAAAAAAATATAAGATGTGGTGTATAATATGTCGATGGATAAAAAGTAAAAGAGTATTGTAATTTTATAGCTTTTGTTCGGAGTTTTGGTGCTGTATGTTGAGAAAGGTTAGTTTGTCCGTTTTGTTTTTGGTTTCTTTGATTCTGATTTTGGCCTGTAATGGTGGTTCCGATAAGGGGGCCGGGAGTACCGCCGGTGTTTCAAAGGTTGTACCTCCTTCGCTGGAAAATTTTCCGGAAGAATCCGAAGCCGAAGAAGTCCGGACTCCTGAAGTTCCTGCGGAATATTCGGGTATGGGTGGTATAGAAACTTTTGGGTATCCTGCAGCATACAGTGAGGAAGGTGTTCAGGGGGTATCCTCCAGGGATTTAAATTACAGCGTCTACCAGGTAAAACAGGGTGATATGATAGATTTTATCGCAAAGGATTTTGGTATCAGTTCCAGTGCGATAATCAGCGCCAACCAGATAAGCAATACCCGTTCCCTTCAAATAGGGGAATATTTGAAGATACCTTCGATTGACGGTATCAGCTACACCGTAAATTCGGGGGATTCGATTTCCGGAATTGCCAGCCGTTTTGAAATACCTGCTGAAGATATCCTGGAGGTAAACAATCTTTCGGAGGATTCTGTATTAAAGGCCGGGGTGAACCTTTTTCTTCCGGGGGCTGAGTTGGATCAGTTTGCCCTGGCAGAAATAAACGGTGATTTGTTCAGAAAACCCATTAGAAGCTGGTATTACATTTCCTCTTATTACGGTTGGAGGCCCAGCCCTTTTACCGGAGCCAGAAGCTGGCACAATGGTCTTGATATGGCCTGTCCTGCAGGAACCAAGATATACAGTGCCATGGACGGAACCGTTGAGTCTGCCGGCTGGAGCAATGTATACGGTAACTATGTCAGGATTAAACACCATTCAGGTTATGTGACCCTTTACGGTCACATGCTTAAACCATCGAATATGAAAAAGGGTCAGTGGTATCCTGCAGGTTCAATTGTGGGGTATGTAGGTTCCACTGGGCAGAGTACCGGCCCTCATCTTCACTTTTCGGTATTTAAGTACGGAACGGGGAAAAACCCCTTATACCTGATGAACTAGCCCGGAACAGCCGGGGGCGGGAATTACCCAATCCTGGCTATCAGGAGGCCTGTCCTTCCGACTTTGTAGAAATCCCTTTCTTCCCACAGGCAGATTATTGTGTTACCGATGATTACGCCCCCGGTATAGGTTGCCTTTTCAGAAAAAAGGGGGAGCTTGAATGAGTATTTCTCCTTTGTTTGGATTCCGGAGTCCAAAAAGAATGTTCCGTCCGAAAATAAAACAAAGGTCTTTTCCCCGTCCATGTATACAAAGCAGTCCTTCCCGTCACTGCTGTTTCCCGTGTAAAAGGTTTTTGTATTATTTTCCATGAGCGTAAGTCCGGCAAAACCGTATGCATTTTCTTCCAGAAAAGTTTTTATTCCGGAAGGAAGTTCTGATTCAGGCTTTTGTTCAAACGAAGATTTAAAATCACCTTCCGAGATTTTTTTAATAGAAAAACTTTCTCCGTTAAAATTTTCCAGCTTTATGTAATCAAACTCTACTTTGAGCGGGGTAGAAGTTTTAAAACAGATTCCGGGATTTTTCCCGGAAGAAACATCAACAGCCTGGGCTGCCCCGGGCAGGCCGTAATCTTCCGGAGTAAAAACGGGAGTTATTGTCTGGTTTTCGGGGAAATACCTGTAAATTCCCGGGAGATTTGCTTCCGGCTGGTTATCAGAGAAAATCGTATTTCTGTATACATTAAAGAAAACCGGTTTTTCCCCTGTATCTGAATTCTGCACGGTAAAGAGGGTTCCGCAGGTTCTTTCAGAAATTTCACCGGGAAATGGGTAAAAATCCGTGAATTTTTCTTTTTGGGGACTCTCTGATTCTGGAGAAAAAACCGAAATACCTGCTTTGTTTGTGAACAGATACAGTTTGTTGTCCTCGATAAAAAAGTCCGTGAAAGATATTTTCTCAGTCCAGGGGGCATAGTCTCCTACCTGGTCTTCTGTGGCGGAAGATTTGCTCTTGGCATATTCAGGAAATGCAGGAACAAGCCCTGTTCCGGTTGCAATGTACCACATGGAAGGATAAGCAACGGTTTCCCTCCTTTCCGTACACCCCAAAAATAAAATAACGGAAATTATAGTGAGAAAAAAAAATTTTACGGTATTCATAGGCCTTAGTTTTCTTGGTTAATAAGTTTTCCGAGTTGGATAAGTTCGTCTTTCGTAAGGGTGATTCCCTTGCTCATCTTTTCGTGCTGGGGGTCCCACGAACGTATGTCATACTTGGGTTCCCGCTCACTCCAGGATACCATGTTAAGCTCCGTTGTCCAGCCTTTGCCGCTTGTAGACAGAACCCCGATGTGCCTGGTAATTTTAAAGGAAAAATCATCAGCCATAAAAACTCCATAATATAAAAAAAGAATAAAAGCATTTCTGCCAATCTGAATTATATAACACTTTTTTGGCTTTACACACAAAAAAAAGTTGTTTTTTAAAAAAAAAATATTAAAATTATCATGTCGGTTTGCACCGTAAATTTTATGAAAAGGTGGGAAATTTTGAAAAGAAGATTTGCTGAGCCGGTATTAATACTGGCGGTTTTTTTACTTATTATTTCCGTTGGTTTTTCGGGTTGTAAATCAGCACCGGATAATTCTTCCGCTGTTGCAGATTTACTTGTGGATATCGAAAAAATCCGGCAGCTTGACATTGATGAAGGGTTTGATGTCGTTTTTCCGGATAAGTGGGGGGATGCAGAGGCTTCGTTTGAGTCTGCAAAACCTCTTGCCGAAACAGGAAGCGGTGAGGCTGTAACTGCACTACAGGAAGTTTTCAATCTCTATCAGGAAATTTATGATTTGGGAATGGCTGCCAGGTCGCAGGTTCCTGATGAAACTGAGAATCTTGCTGAACAACTGGCCAATGCAAGGAACAGGGCTTTGGAAGCCGGGGCAGGGGATATGTTCAAGACAGAGTTTGATGCCTTGGAGGCAAAGGTTCTTCCTTCCCTGGAAGGAGGGGATGAGACTGCTGCGGAGGCTTATAGAAACCAGATAGCTGCATACGAAGCCCTTGAGTATCTGTCTTATGCAGGAAAAAAGGCAAAGATTATAGAAGAAAGAGGCTTGGCTTCCTATGATGAGGCCTCTTATAATTCCGGTAATACAGCCTTTCAGGAAGCATTGCCGCTTATTTCCTCTGACCCAGTTGCAGCCAGGGATAATGCCCGCTCTGCATTGGAGTCTTACCAGCTGGTAATAGATACCGCATACAGGATATTAGGTGAAGAAGCGGAAAAGAGTCTCCTAAAGGAAAAGGAACTCTGTGACTCGATTAAAGCCCAGGTTTCAATGAAGGACGCTTACGCAGCCTGCGAAGCTTCTTATGCCCGGGGGCTTGAACAAAAAAACTCCGGAAAATTCGAAGAATCATATTTCATTTTTGAGGGCTTGATTTCAGAATACCGGGATGTATATGAGCAGGCTAACGCCAAAAGGGAGGCAGCTCTTGCCGCAATGCAGGCTGCGACTGATAAACATGCCGGAGTCAGGGAATTAGCCCTTGAGGCAGACAAAATTGCCCCTCTCGAAGGGGAAGACGAACCGGAATACGAGCTTCCTGAGGAAAACCTTCCTGTGGAAGAGATTGAAGCGTCTGGTTTTGTAACTGTTGAACCGGAGGAAACTTCCGGGGATGTAACCGAAGAATTGCAGCCCCTGGAACCTGAAGTACAGAATGTAGATTCTGATGTGGATTCTACAGAAGAAAGTGTTGTGTCCGAAACTCCCGTTTTAGAAACCGAATCTTCCGGAAATGATCAACCTGAAAATTCTGAATCCGGGGCTGTTGAAACGACAGCGGATTCCGGAATTTTAGACGGAGCTGATATTGTAACTGAGGAGGCAAATTAATGAAAAGATTTATTTTTTTCTTGCTTTTTGTACTTTGTACTGCCCTTGTTTTCAGTGCTTCCTATGACAACAACCAGTATTCACGTAAAAGCCGGTTCTACCTTTCTCTTGCCCAACGATCCTTTGATTCCGGGGATTATGAGGCTTCTGCAGAATACTCCCGGCAGGCAGCCGATTATGCAGCCCAGTCAGAGGCGTATATACAGAAGATGGTAGCCAGATCTGAAGCAGAAACTTTGATGAATACTGCGAGAACAAGACTTACCTGGGCCAAGTCCCTGAATGCAGAAAAATTTTTCCCCGATGTATATAGCATCGCAGTAGATTCCATAGCTTTGGGTTCAGATGCCTTTTATGCCGAGGATTATGCCTTGTCAAAGGAATATGCCCAAAAGGCACTTGATGCCCTGTCTAATGTCCGGGATGTAGATCCTCTTCCTCAGTATTATGTTGTGAGAAGCTGGAGGGATGCTAAACATTGTTTTTGGACAATTGCCGGTTATCCTTATGTCTTTGATGATTCTTTCCAGTGGAGAAAACTTTACGAGGCAAATAAGGATAAAATTCCTGATCCTGATAATCCCAACCTTATTTTGCCTGGAACAGTTTTGACTATTCCAAGTCTGTATGGTGAATACAGGGAAGGTACATTTGATCCTGGCAAGAAATATGATCCCCTTGTAAAAAATTAAAGGGGAAAAAGTGCTGTAGTTGCAGTTGACGGCTGCATTTACCAGCACTTTTTTTTTACCTGCAGAAAAAATATGGTATAATATTCCATGCAAATACTTTTCTAACGGAGGTTTTTATGGCTGTTATTGCAGTGGCGCGGCAGATTTCTGCCTTAGGAGATAAGGTTTCCTCTCTTGCTGCGGAAGCCTTAGGGTATAAATTTGTTGACAAAAGGATGATAGAAGAGAGACTTTGGGATGCGGGGCTTACTAAGGATATTTTGGATAAGTATGACGAAAAGAAACCCGGTTTTATTGCTTCTATGACTAAAAACAGGGATTTGTACTTTCATTATCTTAAAACAGCCGTTCTTACAGAGGCTGCCGAGGGTAATATAATCATCATCGGAAGGGGGGCTTTTGCCATTCTTGGTGGGATTCCCGGTGTTTTTTCCGTAAGGTTTGTTTCTTCCATGGAGACCAGGGTAAAGAGGACGATGGAAGATTTTGAATGCGGTGAGAAAGAAGCCCAGCAGATAGTTACAAAAAGTGATAATGACCGGTCCGGATTCCATAATTCCTTTTTTAATGTGGATTGGGAGGACCCAGTCCACTACCATTTGGTTTTGAATACTGATTTGCTTTCTCCGGAAAGCTCGGCAGGAATAATTGAGAGTGCTGTGGAAAAGGCTGTTTCAGCTGAGGATGTTCAGAAGGGGGATGCGGTTATTAAACAAAGGCTCTTGGCCCAGAAAATTGTAAATTGCATACTTTTTGAAGAAGGTATTCAGGTTCATTTTCTGGATGCAGTGGTAGAAGGCCAGGTGCTTTTGCTCCATGGCGTGACATCTTCTGTTGCCGGGGTTGAACGCTCTTTGGAAATAGCAAGGCGTATGGCTCCCGGATACGAAGTAAAGTCTTCAATTGCTGTGGTGCAGGATTTTAAGGCTTATCCTTAATGGTTCCCGCCCAGTTTGTATTCTGTGGATTTATTTTGGCAGGCTTTCTTTTGGGCCTTTTAATCCGGGAAAGCCTGTCAAAAAAAGGAAAAAATGAGAGGCTTGTAACCCTTTGTACCGTGCTTTTTGTTCTTCCGGTTGTATCGCTTTCCTGGGGACTGGTAAAAGGCGGGTTCACATACCATGTAAATATAGGTTTCCTTTTTTATTCCGGGTTTCTTTTTGTTTTTTTTCTGCTGTCGGGATTTTTTTTCAGGGTTGGTATTTTTTTTCTTCTCCTCTATGCCTGTTTTTATTTTTGGGGTTGCTGGGTGTTGGATGGTTTTTCTTCTGAATCAAAAGGGGAGTGTATTGAAATAACAGTTGCCTCTGAGGGTGAAAGGCCTGTTATAGAGCAGATAAGGACATTTCCCTGCGGGATTACCTGGGGAACGGTTTTTTTCCGGCCGGAAAAATCAGTGCAGAATAGCTCCCTAAAAAGATCTGGATTTTACGATAAATCAAAGGAATTGTTCATCAGGATTCAGGATTTTTTCCGTATTGTTGATTTGAAACTTTCCGGGGAAGAGAAGGGTAGAACGTTTGAAATTGTTTCTTCTGATCCTCCTGTACAATCTTTTTATCCGGCTTGTTTCAGAATCTATAAGGAAAAAGACGGATTCGTTATGGTGCCGGTTCCATATTATTAACTCCGGTTTTTTTACCGTGCTCAAGAAAAAGAAATATTTTTTCAAAGTTGCTGAAAAAGAGGATAGCTCCAAGAAGTATTTCCAGCGATAGTTTTAAGGTAACAGGAAGTCTGAACCATGTGAAGCTTGCAAGACTTATTACCAGGTAAATCATTGTTCCTGCTATGGCGACTTTTCCGCCGGGAGTTGACCTGGGTTCCATGGGTGTCTTTTTAATAATAAAATACAGCATTCCGGAACCCTGTACCAAAATCCTGATAACCAGCAGCATAAGAAGCCACCATTCAATTAAGCCTTTGATGCAAAAAACAACAGCTATGCTGAACAATACTAAATAGTCACTGCATGAATCAAGAATTCTTCCGGCTTTTGTTCGCTGGTTGAATTTTCTGGCTATAAAACCGTCCAAAAAGTCCGTTAAAAAGATAAAATAAAGGAAAAGTATAAGAATTCCATAAAAATTATCATTTTCAGTCAGCATGAAGTAGATAACCGTTGGCAGGGTACTTATTCTGAAACATGTGATTCTGTTTGCTGTATTGATTTTAGAAAGTTTGTCCCCGGTATTGTCGTTTACAAACGAGTACCGGATGGAACATAAAAAACAACAAAAAATCGAATGGTATAAAAAATTCAGTGCGGAAAAAACAAGGACAGGTTTAATGCTTTGTTTTAAATACAAAGAAATACATCCTGAAACAAGGATCTGAAAGAGATAGAGCTGTATGCTAAAAGAGAAAAATGACCTCTCTAAGGAGGACTTTTTAAAAACTATTTTAGAATCCATAATTATATCAGAAAATGATAGACCGGAAACACTTGTCTTGTCAAATATGGGGAGTAATAATATACTGGAAAGATGACGAAAGCAGACAAGATAACAATGGTAAGGGTTGTGTTGAGCCCGGTATTTTTTTTGGTTTACTATATCCCCGGGGTGGCGGCAGGGGCCGGGGCGGCGGCGGTGTCGGTTTACATACTGGTGCCGCTTTTCATAGTGATGGAGCTGACGGATTATTTTGACGGTGCAACGGCCCGGAAGCTGGGGGAGGTGTCGGATTTCGGGAAGCTTTTCGACCCGTTCGGGGACGTGCTTACCCATCTTGTGATGATGCTTTGTTTTGTGGTGGACGGGTACATGCCCCCGTACCTGTATGTGGTGGTCCTGATGAGGGAATACGGGATGCTGTTCATGAGGATGCTGCTTGTAAGGCAGGGTGTGGCCATGGGTGCCCG
>JADIMM010000055.1 GCA_017694795.1 Candidatus Gallitreponema excrementavium | reverse complement strand
GTCTTATAATCTTCATCAATCTCTGAAAGAGTGTTGGACAATACCTTGCTGTAAAATTCAGAAAAACCAGCTTCGTCAAGATTAAAATCGTTACCCATAAAAGTAAAAACTCCTAAAAACATATTTTTCCGGTAGAAAAAAATTCTCAAAACTAAACAACCGGTGGGACTTTCCCCAGGGTATTTTGACATAGAAAAATGTTTTATACAAGCATATTCCTTCTAAAAATAGTCCCCACCTTCTCAAAGCCGTTTTTAAGCAGGATTCCCTCAAAAAAAACCGGAACTGCAGAATCCCATATTACAGCCTCTGAAATCCCCATTGCCCTTATTCTGCTGATTGCGTCATTAAGAAGGATTCCTCCCAGGCCCATTCCCCGGTACTCCGGAAATACCTTTAGTTCGGAAATAATTGCAATTCCCGGGCTTACATTGGTTTTGTGTATTGTAACAAAACCGGCATTGTTTCCTGCCATGGACTGGGCTTTTAATGCCAGGATTTCCCGGGAATATAATTCGCAGTGTTTTTCTTCCAAAGCCGTCAAAACTTTTTCTAATCCAGGTGAAATTTCTAAAAAAGGGAAAAAAGAGTTTGTTTTCCCCCTGTACTCAGATCTAAGGTCTTGTAATTCCTCCGGGGAAACAGGAATAAATTCAAAGTCGGAATTGATAAGATTATCAGTCTCGTTGTCCAGATCCTCTTCCCGGGAAAGTATTTCCAGTTTTCTGGATTCAGAAAGGAGTTTGAACCAGTTTTCTATCAGCCCGTCAAATTTGTTTTCCTTAAACCTGAGCCAGTTTTTTTCGATGAGGGGGTGTTTTTTCATGGACAGCTTGAAATTCTTAAATACGCCCTTTCCTTCAGACAAGACAGAAGATAACTCGCCTTTTATTTCTTCTGATTTAAGGGAAGAAACAAATTCCTCCATAAGCCTGAATCCGTCTGCCGGTTTCCATTCCGGGATTTTTTCCATGTTTTCAGGAAGTATTTTTTCCGGATTTTTTATAAGAGTCATTGAACGCAAATCCAGGTAAAAGCTGTTCTCCTGGTCTTCCATACCAAACGCTATCAGGCTCTTTAACTCTCTGGAAAGTTCTTTCATGGTTATTTAAGAATAAGTTCCTTAATTTTTGTAAAATCCCCGTCAGGTATTATAAAATCCGCTTCTGGCACAGGCTTTCCTTGTGGAGAAATATTTGAATGAATGTACAGTGTATGAAGGCCTGCCCTTTTGCCGCCTTCAATATCTGTTTCCGGATCGTTGCCAATCATTATTGTTTCCTCCGGAATGAGTCCGTATTTTTTATTCAAAATTCCGTAAAATTCAGGGTCAGGTTTTGCACACCCGTAATCAGAGGAAAATATAATTCCGTCAAAGGATTTTTCTATGCCGGTTGCAACCATTTCATTCCAGGTAAAAATCTTCTGTGCATTGGAAAGGACATAAAGCTTTTTCCCTTTTTTTCTTAATGCACACAGGAGGTCCTTTACTCCGGGATAAAGGCTGACATATTGAACAGTAGAAAGAATCCTGAAAAATTGTCCGGCAGTAACACATTCCCCGATAGAAAGCTCCACACCCTTTTTTTTGAACAGGTTCTGGAAAACATACTCCAGCTGGATTTCCGGATACTTATAGGGGCTGTCTTTGGAAAGAGTTTTGCATTCAGTCTCAAAAGCTGCCTTCAGTTCTTCCGGGGTAAAGTCTGCACCGTGGAATTTATAAAACTGTGCGAATTTTTCCCATAATTCCGGGAGGTTTTCATCTGTTCTTATGTCTAAAAGGGTTCCGTATAAATCAAAGACATAATTTTTAAACATTACTTTAATTCGTCCCTGTTTGTAATAATCCTGCTTATAAGCCCGTACTCTACGGCTTCGGTCCCGTCCAACCAGAAATCCCTGTCTGTGTCTTTTTCAACCTTTTCCAGAGGCTGGGAACACTGGGAGGAAATAACCTGATTTATCCTGGCCCGCATCTTAATAATTTCCTGGGCGTGAATTTCAATTTCAGTGGCAACACCTTTAATACCCGAAAGGGGCTGGTGGATGAGGTAATGACTGTTTGTAAGGCCTATGCGTCTTTCCTTTGGTACTGCAAGCAAAACCAATGCCGCTGCACTTGCTACAAGACCCATTCCGATTATATAAACCGGGGCCTTAACAAATCTGACCATGTCAAAAATTGCAAATCCGGCATCTGCATCTCCACCTGGGGAATCAATGTAAAGGTAAATCGGACTGTCATTTTCAGCTTCCATAATCAGCAGTTGCCTGATGATTTTTTCCGAAAGGTCTTTATCTATTTCCCCTGTAAGGAGAATCTGCCTTGTTTTTAAAAAGGTGGAGCTTATTGAATTATCTTCCAGTTTGTTTTCGTGTTTCTTTTGACACTCTTCTTCTTCAAAAAGAATCTGATTGAAATTGTTTTTCATATTCCTTCCTTATTTTTTTAAGGTTTTATATAAAAATACACTAAAAAATAGTTTATTTCAAATTCTTTAATTTATCTTTTGCCCTTTCCCACATTATTTCCATTTCTTTAGGGGAATAATCCGAAAAATCTTTGTTGTTTTCCGCTGCTTCCTTTTCCATCAGGCGGAATCTTGCCTCAAATTTATTAGTTGCAGATAAAAGAGCCTGTTCCGGGTCAACCTTGTATTTTCTTGACAGATTTATCACGGAAAACATCAGGTCCCCTATTTCTTCTTCCAGATGCCGGCTGTCTCCCGTTTTTTTTAGTTCTTCTCCTGCACTAATAACTTCCTTTTCTTCTTCCCGGATTTTATCCCAGACTTCTTCCGGAGTGTTCCAGTCAAAGCCTGTTTTTGCAGCCTTTTTCTGTATTTTAGCAGCCCTTTTAACCGGGGGAAAGGTTTTTGGAACCTGATCCATTATGGATTCTGTTTTGCGGTTTTCTTTTTCATCTTTGATTTTATCCCATTGGGCAAGAACTTCTTCCGGGGTTTTTAGTTTTTCGGTGGTTCCAAAAACATGGGGATGGCGTCTGATTATTTTGTCACAGACAAGATTCAATGTGTCCTCTACAGTAAAAAGATTTTGTTGTTCGTGCATATAGGAAATCATAAGGGTGTTTAAAAAAACATCTCCAAGTTCTTCGCAGGTGTGGGGAAAATCCTCCTGGCTTATGGCTTCTACAGCTTCATAACATTCTTCCAGCAAATCTTCCCTCATGGTAAGTGGGGTCTGTTTTATATCCCAGGGACAGCCTCCCGGCCCTCTCAAGCGTTTTACGATATTGTAAAGTCTTTCAAAACCTGATTCATCTTTCATTTTAATTCTGCTGCCTTATAAAGTTTCTTCCAGTTCTTTTATTTTGGAATTTTCACCCAGAATTATTCCTATATCACCTTCCTGAAAAGTTTCCAGGTCTTCTGCAAATACCAGATATTCAGTTTTTACAGGAGTTCCCTCGCCGTCCAGGTCAAGTTTCTGCCTTTTTACTCCGATCAGCCGGATTCCAAATTTTTCCTTCAGGGCCATGTTTTCTGGTTTTTCCTGAAAAAAACCTTTGGGTATTTCAATTTCAGAAATACTAAAATCACCTGAAATAGGAACAGTATCCAAAACTTCTTTTGCCACCAGTTTTTGTGCCAGCCTCTCGCCCCCGTCCCTTTGCAAATTAACTATTTCCGTTGCACCAATCTGCCGCAATACCTGTTCATGAATAGAAGTTACCGCCCGGGCAATAATAATGGGAATCCCCCTCTTTTTTATCAAGGCAGTTGTTATGATACTTGTTTCCAGGTCTTCGCCCAAAGCAATAACAGCCGTGTCTATTTCGTCCAAGGGGGCTTTTTCCATGGCTCTTTCGTCAGTTGTGTCCAAAACCAAGGCTGTATCCACCTTGTTTTTTATCAGGTTTACCTGATTTTCATCACTGTCTATTGCAATAACGGTGGCCCCTTTTTCCGTCAAGGTTTCGGCAACAGTAAGTCCAAACGTCCCCAGCCCAAATACCGCAAAAACTTTATTTGTTCCCATTGTGTTCTCCTGCCTGAAATATGATATTTAAAAAAAACTATAAATTCAATCTTAATTTGTAAACAGAAAAATTAACCTATGCTTATTTCCGTTTGTGGAAGAAAAACCTTTGTTTCCACATCTTTTTTCCCGGCACTTAAAATGGTAATGGCTCCTGTCCGCCCGATAAACATAAGGAGAATTATTATAATTTTGCCAGGGGCTGTTAAAAGCGGGGTAATGCCTGCTGATACCCCGGATGTAGAAAGGGCAGAAAATACCTCAAACATAATATGGACAAGAGGTTTCCTTTCTGTTATGGAAAGAATAAAGATTGCAGCAAAACTGATAAAAATAGCAGAAAGCAGAATAATAAAAGCATCCCTTACTTTTTGGGGAGGAATTGAATATTTCCCCAGTGTTGTAGAGCTTTGTCCCCTCCTGAAAGATTTTACCGCAGCAAGCAGTACCCATACAGTATTTATCTTTATTCCCCCTCCTGTACTACCCGAAGCCGCTCCTATAAACATAAGTACCATCATAATAAAATATGTGGCCTCCGTAAGAGTTGAAAAAGGAATCGAGTTGAAACCGGCGGTTCTTAAAGTCACAGACTGAAAAAAAGCATTAAGGTACTGGTTTCCCAGGTTAAAATCCTTTAAAGAATTGGTAAACTCAAGATAATAAATCACAAGGGTTCCGAATATAATCAAAAAAACAGTGCCTGCAATAACAAGTCTGGAATTAAAACTCAAAATTCCCTTAAGACTTTTCCTGCGGAACAAAGCTTTAAAAAATATGCCCAGATTAATAATAACAGAAAAACTCAATCCCCCTGAAATGATAAGAAAAGCTATTGTACACAAAACCAATGGGGATTGGCTGAAAGACTCCAGATTATCAGAAAACAATGAAAATCCGCCGTTACAGAATGCCGAAACAGAGTGAAAAACAGAATGGAAAATCCTTTCTGGGATTGGGAACCCCCTGCCTGAAAAACCGGCAAAAAGAAGGACTGCCCCGGCACCTTCAATCGAAAAAGTTATGGCGATTATTGAGCGTAAAACCTTGTGTATGTTGTGCATGTCATCATCGCTTAAAAGGTAGCTCAAAAGCACCTTGTTTGACAGTGGAATTTTCCTTATAAGGAGGTAAAGGGAGAAAAAAGAAAGAATCATAAACCCTAATCCGCCAATTTGGAGAAGAATCAAAAGAACAACCTTTCCAAATACCGAAAAAGTTAGGGCTGTATCCGTTACAATAAGCCCCGTTACACAAACCGCAGAGGTGGAGGTAAAAAGGGCATCCAAAAAAGGCAGCCCCCTTCCGTCTTTTGTGGAAAACCCCATGGAAAGCAGGATTGTTCCCAGTGCAATAACAAAAATAAAGCTGAGCAGAATCGTAAGAGGTGGATTTGCAGAAAACTTTTTCCAAAAAGAAGAAATTTTTGAAGTTTCAAAATGTGTTTTAAAAATCCTGAAAATTACCGAAAAAACAGAAAAAAGAATAACCAGGTCAGAATACAAAAGCCCCCAGGATGAACCGTAAAAAAAAATATTAAGGGAGAAAAAAAAGAGAATAAACAAAGAAAAAATCAAATCAGGCAAATATTCATAAAGAAAAACCTTTTTATAAGGTGCCCGGACAAAACCTGCCACCAGAAAAAAAACTGAGGCAACCGCAAGAAAAACTTCAATGATAAAAAAAAGGATACCCCATGGAGACAAAAGCCCTTCAAAATTGTTGTACGGTCTTAACAGGAGAAACAAAAAAATTAAAATAAGCTGGAATAGATAAGGGGAATTTTTAACCTTCATTTTACACGTAGTCCGGTGGGTTTAAATCTTCTGTTCCGGTATAAATCCTGGGAACCCTTTTATTTATACCGCAGGTAACCTCATATGGAATCGTATCCAAAAGCTCTGCAAGATTTTCGGCAGAATTTCCCATGGGATCAGGTCCGAAAATCACAGCATCGTCCCAGCGCTGAACCTCGCCGGAATTCCCCAGGTTTATCATGCACTGATCCATGCAGATACGGCCGACAACAGGATATTTTTTCCCTTTGATTAAAACACAAAGTCCCGGGGATAATTTCCTTAAAAGCCCGTCGGCATAACCTACCGGAAGAGTCCCGATAAAGGTATCTTCTCCGGCAATCCACTTTCTGCCGTAAGATATGGAAGTTCCTGCAGGAACCTTTCTTATTGAGACAACCTTAGTTACAAGTTCCATGACAGGTTTGAGGTTTATTTTTGCATTAAGTTCCTTGGAAGGGGAATATCCGTAGATAAGAATCCCCGGTCTTACCATATCAAAATGAGCCTCCGGATACTGCAAAACCCCTCCTGATGCGGAACAATGCACAATTCCGGGATTTATCCCTGCTTCACGGATATTTTTTACCGAATCTTCAAACCTTTTAATCTGGAGCCTGGTAAATTCAATATCATCTTTGTCCAAAGAATCCGAAACCGCAAGATGTGTACATACACCTTCCAAAAAAAGGTGGGATTCATTTGAAACCAGTTTTGCAATCTTTACACTTTCTTCGGGAAAACAACCAATCCTGCCCATTCCGGTGTCAATCTTTAAATGAACAGGAATAACCCTGTTCATCTTTTTTGCTGCAATTCCCAAATCCGAAATAAACTCGGAATCAAAGACCAAGGGAGTAATTGAATTGGCGATAATACCTGGAATCTCCTCCGGGGTAGGAAGACTCAGTGACAAAATCGGAGCCACAATTCCGGCATTACGTAAATCAATCCCCTCCTGGATAGAAGCAACAGCCAAAAAAGAAGCCCCGGCCCTTATAGCAGCAACAGCTACCTTCCCGGCCCCGTGACCGTAACCGTCAGCCTTAACAGGAACGCAAAGCCTCACCCCGGGGGAAACAATTTTTTTAATCTCAAGAATATTATGACGCAGGTTTTCCAAATGAATAACTGCCTTTGTTGCTCTCATAACCCAAGATTGTATATCAATAAAAAATTGTTTGCAATAAGAAGAAAAACCCCAGCCTGTCAGACAACTTTCCCCGTTAAAAAAACTTATCAGGAGGGGAAACACCCAAAAAACCTTAACCCCGGAAAGGATTCCTTTTTCCGGCAAAAGACGCGGCTTCCCCTGGCTTCAACCCTCCGTAATATCTCTCCTGTATTTATATTTCCAATAAAGTACCGCCTTTATTTTACCTGTCGGTTTTCCGCCACCCCTTCGTCCCGGAATATGCCATTGTTGCCGGGTTTTGAGCTTAACAAAAGAGTGACACAGAGCTTCGCTTTTGCAGCCTTTGCAACCGGGGTTTTCCAAAGAAACAGCGTGTTTCTCTGCAAAGGCACAAAAGCTGCAAAAAGCTCTGTTTTTTGAGGATTACTTGTCGTGTTGTGACACAGAGCTTCGCTTTGCAACCGGAATATCAAGGTCTTGTTTACCACTCTTTTTATGTCTATAATTCTTTTATGATTTTATTAACTGCATTTCTTGGTAACTACGGAACCAAATATGCCGGCACAAGACATAACAGTGCCTGGATTTTTTCTGAAAGCATTGATTTCCTGGATTCGTTGAACTGGCAGAAAAAATTCAAAGGACAGTACGCTGCTGCTGATAAGGCTGCACTTTTAAAAACCGGGGAAGATTTTACACGGCTTCATTTTATCAAACCGGAAACATACATGAACCTTTCCGGGGAAAGCGTTTCCCAGGTTGCTGCCTTTTATAAAATTGAACCTTCACAAATTCTTGTGGTACACGATGAGCTTGAACTGCCACTGGGAACCGTTTCCCTTAAATGGGGGGGAGGCCTTGGGGGCCATAACGGACTGCGCTCCATGAGGGATTGTTTAGGGACAAATGATTTTTGGAGACTGAGAATAGGGATAGGCAGGCCTTCTTCCGGGGATATTGCAGAATATGTTCTTTCCCCCTTTTCTTCTGATGAAAGAATAATCCTTTCCCAAATCTTTCCAAAACTGCAAGAGTTATATTTCAAAATTTTACTAAAAGACCCGGAACCATATTTAAAAGATTGGTCAAAAAAGAATCTCCTTTCTTAAAGAGGATTTTATGATTTATATTAAGAAAAGCGTTTTTTACATTTTTATATTGGTAGTACTCGTGATTTTTATCGGGACAGGATTTTTTGTCTGGAATTTCATTATGGAAAATTATGACATTATTCCTTTAGGAAAATCCCGGGCAGAGCTTGTTTTTTTTATTTATGTTACCGGATTTATTTTTGTCCTTTCCTTTGGTATAGGAATTATTTCCGCTTCGGCAGTAAAAACCAGACGGATTAAACGGGCAGGCGAAATGGCGGAATCCGGTATGGTTTTAAAAAAAGATTTTTTTTATTTTCTGGGGGAACTGGGAAGGGTTTTTGAAACTCTTTACGAGACAACTTCCAAAGTCAGTGAACTTAAAGGCAGGCGGATCTCGGCCCAAATAAGCATCATAGAAAAAACCCTGTCCATTATAGAAAAACCGGCGGTAATTCTTGATGTTAATTGGGAGATAAGGGCTGCAAACCACCTTTTTATAACCAAATTTGCACCTGAATTTTTAAGCATAAAAGGACTTTCTTTTTCTGTAATTTCCAAAGAAATAGAACATTCAAATATAGTCCATGAGCTGGAAAGTGCAAAGGATGCCTTAAAAATACAGAACGAAGACTTTAAGGGGACTTTTTACCCGGCATTTGAGAAATCCAGTGGCCTAATAGGAATGATTCTTGTTATTGAAACCGGAATATTCAATTTCCAGAAAAAAAATACTCAGGAAATGAACAAAAAAAGAAAAAAGAAATTTATATAACTTAAAAAAAGGTGTAAAATAAATACTGTGTAGAGGTGTATAGATATGAAGAAGGTTATTGTTTTTTTAGCAGAAGGGTATGAAGAGGTAGAAGCTCTCACACCTGTTGATTATTTAAGAAGGGCAGGCTTTAATGTCCTCGTTCTTGGAGTAACCGGAAAGAATGTAAAAAGTGCCAGAAATATTACTATAGAAGCCGATGAAATTCTTACAGAGGACTGGACAGAAACTTTTATTAGGGAATGCTCCGCACAAAATAATGATGTTGCCGGTGTTGTGATTCCCGGAGGGCTGAAAGGTTCTAAAAATATTGCAGGATCTGTACTTTGCGAAAAGATTGTCCGGCAGGTGCTTGTTTCCGGCGGGTTTGTCGGGGCGATCTGTGCGGCTCCTGCTCTGGTTTTAGGCTCCTGGGGGCTTTTAAAAGGGAAAAAATTCACCTGTTACCCTGGTATGGAAAACGAGGTAAAAGAGGAATACAGAACCTTGTTTTCTGTTGACAGGGTTGTAAGGGACGGACAGTATATCACAAGCCGGGGAGCCGGTTGTGCCGAGGAATTTTCATTTGAAATAATCCGCTACATGGGCGGGGAAGATATGGCACAGCATATCAGGGAGCAGGTTGTAGCAAGGGGCAGTAATTCCTAACTGGAAAACTGTAGGGCTTACCGGTGTAAAAGATTTTAACCTTTGGCGTAAATTTTTTACTTGTCCCCTAAGGTTTTTGTATCCCTATGTGGAGAAAAAACTGTTTTTTATCCTGTATTAAAAAATATCAGCAGAAAAGGTAATTAAAAAGACTGCGGTGTTGCCATGCAGATTTTTAAAATCTGCATGGCACCTGGAATTCTATCTGGCAATTATTTTCTCAAGGCCTGGTTTTTCTTTAAGGTCTTTTTTCAGCCCTTCTTCCCTTGCCTTGTTGCGGTAATCAGGTGACTGGAAAGAATATGTAAAGTTTGTATGGACATCATAGGTTCCCTTCATAAGGGCATAGGCGTCTTCGGTCATAACAAGTTCTTCGTCTGTAGGAATAACAAAAATCTTTATTTTGGAATCATCAGCACTTATAAGGGTTTCCGCATTTCTTGTCCTTGCTATCTTGTTTTTTTCCGGATCAATCTTTATACCCATGTGCTCCAGTCCAGAGACTGATTTTTCCCTTACCTGTGGTGAAAATTCGCCTACCCCTGCGGTAAAGATAATTGCATCTATAGGGCCGATAGCCGCAATGTAAGAACCGATATATTTTTTTATTCTGTAGCATTCCATGTTTTGTGCAAGCTCTGCCCTTTTGTCTCCGTTTTCCAGGGCGGACTGTACATCCCTCCGGTCTGTATACTTGCCTGTAATTCCTAAAAGTCCGGATTTTTTATTCAAAGCTGTGTCCATTTCCTGGATGGTCATACCTGTTTTTTTCATCACATAGCACAAAAGGGCAGGATCCAGGTCGCCGGAGCGGGTTCCCATAACAAGACCTTCCAATGGGGTGAGTCCCATGGATGTGTCAAAGCATTTTCCATTCTTTACTGCACACATCGAGGCACCGTTACCAATATGGCATATAATGATATTTGTATCCTCCGGTTTTTTGTGCAAAAGAACTGCGGCCCTTTTTGCTGTGTATAAAAAGGAAGTCCCGTGAAAACCGTATCTTCTTACAGCATATTTTTCGTACCACTCATAGGGAACAGCATACATAAATGAGGTGTCCGGCATGGTTTGATGCCAGGCCGTATCCATCACTGCACAGTGTGGGACATTGGGGAGAACTGCTTGGGCAGCTTCTATTCCCATTATATTTGCAGGATTATGGAGGGGGCCCAAGTCCTTAACTTCTTTGAATGTATCGATGACTTCAGGTGTTACAATAACAGATTTTGTAAATTTATCACCTCCGTGGAGGACTCTGTGTCCTACCGCTTTGATTACGCTCATGTCGGAAATTACACCGTGAACAGGATTTGTAATTGTATTTATAATAAGTTCTATGGCTTCCTTGTGGGTGGGACATGGGCGTTCCAGGATGTATTTTTCTTTTCCCTTTGCTTCGTGGGTAATTACAGAACCGTCCTGGGTTACCCGTTCCACCACTCCCGAAGCAAGAACATCCTTGTTGTCCCAGTCATAAACCTGATACTTAGCGGAGGAGCTTCCGCAATTAAGTGTGAGAATAATCATATAAACCTCATTAAGATTGAAATAGGTAATTTTTTGCCTTTAGCGATATTATAAAGCCAAGTCTTAATATGGTCAAAGGAAAATCCAAGAAAAAATTAAAGGGAGGGGTAGACCAAAAAAATTAGTTTTTGTACAGGATTTTCCAACACATGCAAATATATATGTTTTGGGATTTGTAAGTTTATATACTCTATATAAAAAAAGCTGTCCCGGATTCAAGTTCCCGGAACAGCCTTTATGCTTTTAAAAACCTGTCTTAGTTAGGTTTTACTTCTTCACAAATGTTCTTTTCTGTTTCCTTGTCAAAGAACTTTGCTTTGTCCATAACCGGTTCAAAATTTACGCTTTCGCCGATTTTGAATGTGTAGTTTGGTGCAACTTTTGCCACAACATGCTGGTTCTTTGATGTGAGGTAAAGCTGTGTTTCGGAACCAAGAGGTTCGATAACATTTACCTGCATCTGCATATTGTTCTTTGAAACCGGTTTTTCGCAGAATTTCATGTCTTCCGGTCTGATTCCAAAGTAAACTTCCTTTCCTACATATTCTTTAAGGGTTTTAAGCTGTTCTGCTGTTGGTACAAGCTCAAAGGTTCCTTCGTCAGCAACAATCTGTCCGCCTTTTTCAACAATCTTAACTGAAAGGAAGTTCATAGGCGGTGTTCCGATAAACCCGGCAACAAACTTGTTTATAGGATGATTGTAGAGGTAAAGAGGTGAACCAATCTGCTGGACCTTTCCGTCTTTCATTACAACAATCTTGTCACCCATTGTCATAGCTTCGATCTGGTCGTGGGTAACATAAATCATTGTTGCATTCAATCTGTGGTGCAAGTCTGAAATCTGTGTACGCATTTCAACACGGAGCTTTGCATCAAGGTTGGAAAGAGGCTCGTCAAAAAGGAATACCTTGGGGTTTCTAACGATGGCACGGCCTACGGCAACACGCTGTCTCTGTCCTCCGGAAAGGGCTTTTGGCTTTCTGTCTAAAAGTTTTTCTATTTCGAGGATTCTTGCAGCTTCGTTTACACGGCGGTCAATTTCCTGTTTGTCTGTTTTGCGGATTTTAAGACCAAAGGCCATGTTGTCATAAACACTCATGTGTGGATAAAGGGCATAGTTCTGGAAAACCATTGCAATATCCCGGTCCTTTGGGGGAATGTCGTTCATGAGTTCGCCGTCGATATAGAGTTCACCTTCTGTGATGTCCTCCAATCCGGCAATCATTCTGAGGGTTGTTGATTTTCCGCATCCGGAAGGTCCAACAAATACAACGAATTCCTGATCATCAACTACGATGTTCTGGTTGTCAACGGCACGGACATTACCATCGTAAACTTTTCCTATGCCTTTGAGTTCTACTTTTGCCATTTAAGGCCTCCTAAAATTATCTTATTATTGAAATGATAAGTCCCTTTTATGAATCTGTCAAACAAAAAAGTGGAGTTTTTTAATTTTGGTAAGCAGTAAAATATAATTCCCCATAAAAAAGGTTTCCAACCATCTGTTATAATGAAATTGCAACATACCAAAAAACAGGAGGAAAGAAACCTATGGAAACTTTACCACGAAAGGAGAGAAAAGAA
>JADIMM010000054.1 GCA_017694795.1 Candidatus Gallitreponema excrementavium | reverse complement strand
TTCTTTTCTCTCCTTTCGTGGTAAAGTTTCCATAGGTTTCTTTCCTCCTGTTTTTTGGTATGTTGCAATTTCATTATAACAGATGGTTGGAAACCTTTTTTATGGGGAATTATATTTTACTGCTTACCGTTACGGTATATTGTGAGTTTCTGTGTTGAAAATTTACTATATGGGTTATATAGTGGATTGAATGAGGTTTGATATGAAAAAATTATTGTGTTTGTTTTCCTTATTTTTGGTACTGTCTTTTACCCTTACAGGGTGCAAGGGGTTTTTTGATGTAATCAATACCGGGTCTTATACTGTTACCCTTGTAAATGATTTGCCAGGTAAAGTTATTACAGAGATAACTTTGGAATCTGTTGATGAATTTTCCTGGAATAAATACCAGGAGTCTTTAGACCTTATGAGGGGTGAAAAATATACTTTTTATGGGGTCGCCGGAGGAGATTATACCGTAAAATTTGTTGCCCGGGATGCAAATTATCCTGCCGGTGATGAAAAGGCTTATATTAGCAAAGATAATCTTAGTCTTGGGGCAGCAACGGAAGTTGAGTATAGGATTAAAAATGTCCAGGAAGATAATAAACTTGCAAAGATTAACATAACAAATGAAACCGGGTACACTTTAAAGGAAATACGCTATACCGTTGATGATAAGGATTGGGAAAATGCAAAAAAAGAAACGCTTGCAATAGAAGATGGATTGACCAGGGTAAAATATCTCCCCGAAGGGGAATATTATTTAAAGTTTTATTATTCGGTAAGTCAATCCCAGACAGAAGCTACAACAGAGTATGAGGGTGATTGTTTGCTGATGCTTTCTAAAAAAATTAAAATTGAAGCCGGAGAAGAATATAATTTAACCGTAAATCCTCCGGCTGGGACGCTTTTTTAACCGCCAGGTTAAAAAAAAGGGACTGTCCTGCAGGCAGCCCCTTTTTTATTCCCAAAAAAATCTTTAATTTTCCTTTGGACAGCTTTTACAAATAAGCCTTGAATTTCTTTTCCACGTCTTTTATGAGCTTGTACTCAAAGGAGTCCACCAGTGCCTGCCAGGAAGCAGCCATTACGTCAGGGGAAACACCCACCGTTGCCCACTGGTCAATTCCGTCTGTGGATTCTATGAGAACCCTGACCCTGGCGGCTGTGGCACTCTTTGAATCCAAAACCCTTACTTTATAATCGGTGAGCCTTATGTCAGCCACCGCCGGGAAAAAGTGTTCCAGGGCTTTTCTCAGCGCCACGTCCAGGGCATGGACAGGTCCGTCCCCCTCTCCTGCGGTTATTTCCTCTTTGCCGTCTACTTCTATTTTGAGCTGGGCAAAGGAACAGAGACTTTTGTCCAGGGGAGGCTGTTCCCCGAGAATCTTGTAATAATGGAGTTTGAAAAAAGGCTGGTATTTTCCAATCGCTTTCCGTACCAAAAGTTCAAAACTGCCGTCTGCACCTTCAAACTGGTATCCCTCGTGTTCCAGTTCCTTTACCTGTTGGATTATTGCGGCAGCTACCGGGCTGTCCTTTGTAATGGTTTTATCGAATTTCTTGATTTTTTCGATTATCATTGAACGGCCTGCAACTTCGCTCATCAAAAAGACCCTTTCGTTTCCCACAAGTTCCGGGGAAACATGTTCATAGGCTGTTGTGTTTTTGGTTACAGCGTCTATGTGCATTCCTGCCTTGTGGGCAAAGGCTGTCTGGCCTACATAGGGCATAGTTTCTTCCAAGGTTACATTGGCGATTTCTGCAATCCTTCTGGCGTAAGGTGTAAGGAGACGGATGTTTCCTTCCGGTAGACATTTATATCCCAGTTTTAATTCCAGGTTTGGAATTATGGTGGAAAGATTTGCATTTCCCGTCCTTTCACCGATTCCGATAAAGGTTCCCTGAACTTGGCCAGCCCCGGCTTCCACTGCAATTACGGAATTTGCTACGGCCATTCCTGTATCGTTGTGGGTGTGGATTCCTATTGTGACTCCTTCCGGGGTAAATTCTTTGACGACCTTTTCTACTATTTCCTTAATTTGAGAGGGCATTGTTCCCCCGTTTGTATCACAGAGGGAAAGACATATTGCCCCTCCTTTAACTGCGGATTTAAGGCTCATAAGGGCGTATTCCGGGTTTGCCTTGTATCCGTCAAAAAAATGTTCCGCATCGAAGATTACTTTACGGTTGTTTTTTGTCAGAAAAGCCACCGTTTCATAAATCATGGAAAGGTTTTCTTCCAGGGAGGCCTTGAGGATTTCCCTTACCTGAAAGTCCCAGCTTTTCCCGAAAATTGCCACATGGCTTGTTTCCGCAACCAGAAGGCTTTGGAGGTTTACATCGCTTTCCACGCTGATGTCTTTGCGCCTTGTTGCCCCAAAGGCAACAAGCCTGGCGTTTTGTAGTTTTATTTTTTTTACTTCCTGAAAAAACTCCAAATCCTTAGGGTTTGAACCGGGGTTTCCTGCTTCGATATAAGAAATTCCCAGCTCGTCCAGGGTTTTTACTATGTTCAGTTTATCCTGTACCGAAAAACTTATTCCTTCCCCCTGGGCTCCGTCCCTAAGGGTTGAATCAAATATTTCCACGGTTCTTTCATTTTTTTCTGTATTTTCCATTGCACCTATACCTTTTCCGTAAATTACGATACATTTTCCAAAAGAAAAAATCCGGATTACCGGCAGGGTGTTAACCGGAAAAAGTACATCCTGCCGGTCTTGGTCTTTTGTTTCCCAGGGAAAATTTCCTTTACAGGATATTTATTACAGGGAATTTTGTAAAGCACCGACTACGAATTATGGTTTGTTGTTTCGTAAATCATGGCATTTATTGCTGAAATATAGGCCTTGACTCCGGCTTCTACAATATCTGTTGAAACACCCATTCCGTTGTAAGAGCGTCCGTCCCGGGAAATCCTTACATAGGCTTCCCCCTGGGCATCGGTTCCCCCGTCTACTGTAGAAAGGGTAAAGTCTTCCAGGGTAGTGTCCATTCTTACAATTTTATCAATGGCATTAAAAGAGGCATCAATTGGCCCGTCGCCGATAGCTACTTTTTCCAGGGCAATACCGTCTTTGGAAATAAGTCTGACCGCAGATGTGGAGGTAATTGAAGACCCGGAGTTGATTACAAACCGGTCAAGGGTGTATGTTTCCGGAATTATACCTCTTGTTCCTGTAACAAGGGCCTCTATGTCCTTGTCAGAAACTGTTTTCTTTTTGTCTGCAAGCACCTTGAATTCCTCAAAAAGGGCATTGAGTTTTTCTTCGTCAACATGGTACCCAAGGTAGAACAGCCTTTCCTCAAAGGCGTGGCGGCCGGAGTGTTTCCCCAAAACCATTTTATTGTGGGGTACTCCTACACTTTCCGGAGTCATAACCTCATAGGTCGCCCGGTTTGCAAGAACTCCGTGCTGGTGAATCCCTGATTCATGGGCAAAGGCATTTTCCCCTACAACGGCTTTGTTCGGCTGGCATTTAACACCTGTTGCCTGGATAAGCCGCCGTGAAGCCGGGTAAATCTGGTTTGTGTTGATTCCTGTGGTCATCTGGTAGAATTCCTGCCTGGTGTACATATTCATTACAATTTCTTCCAGGGCTGCATTTCCGGCCCTTTCCCCGATACCGTTAAGGGTACATTCGATTTGGTCTGCTCCTGCCATGGCTGCTGCAAGGGAGTTTGCAACTGCCAGTCCCAAGTCATTGTGGCAGTGGACTGAAATCACAGCCTTGTCTATATTCGGTACATTGTTTTTTATTCCCTTAATCATTTGGGAGAATTCATCCGGAACAGCGTATCCGACTGTGTCAGGAATATTTACTGTAGAAGCCCCTGCTGCTATAACGCCTTCCAAAATCCTGTATAAAAATGCAGGATCGGAGCGGGAAGCATCTTCGCAGGAAAATTCTATATCGCCGCAAAGGTTTCTGGCATATTTTACCATTTTTACAGCCTGCTCATAAACTTCGTCTGGGGTTTTACGGAGTTTGTATTCCATGTGTATGGGGCTTGTTGCCAAAAAAAGATGGATTCTTGGGTTTGCGGCATCTTTCACTGCATTCCAGGCACAGTCTATGTCTTTTTCGAGGGAACGTGCCAGGGATGCTACAGTACAATTTTTTACGGTTCTGGCTATAGCCTGTACAGCCTGAAAATCTCCCGGGCTGGAAATTGCAAACCCTGCTTCTATGATATCGACACCTAGTTTTTCCAGTTGTTCCGCCACAGCAAGTTTGTCATGAAGGTTCATGCTGCATCCCGGGGATTGTTCCCCGTCTCTTAAAGTTGTATCAAAAATTCTGATTCTTCTGGCCATTTTACATCCTTCCTTGTTGAATCTTTTTTGCTTCCGGTACGCCGGATTTCTCTAATGCAGTCCAAGGTTATCAAGTTTGATACAATTCCTCAATATAAATTTTTAAAAAATTAACTTTTATAATTGAATAAATATTGATTTTTATAATATTATAAATTATAAAAGATAATTTTAGAGGTTTTATGGAGGAAGGTTTTACCATAACCGGCAACAGGGACAGGTTGTCTTTTGACCGCAAGGACTGGAAAAAAAAACTTGCCGCAGGACTGGGAAATAAAAAAATAAAAATTATTTCCGGAATGAATAAATGCGGCAAAACCTTTGTGTTAAAGGAATTTTACAACGAAGTAAAAAGGCAAAAACCATTCATTCACTGCCTTTATATTGATACGGCACAAAAGGTCTGGAATAATCTTTTTTGGAGTGAGAATCTTGTAAAAGAAAGTGAAAACCTGGGTACAGGGCCTGCGGCCGTTTTTATAGACGGAATACAAAAAATAACTGATTATCCAAGGGCAATCGAACAGCTTGCCGGAATATCTTCCTTGGATGTGTTCATGACCTTTCAGGGGATTTTTTCCTTGGTTTGTCCTGAAGAAAAAATACCCGGAAACTTGTATGAAGAACATCTCCTGCTTCCTCTTTCCTTTAGCGAAATTAAAAGGTCTGTTGGAGAAACATTTCCTGGGGGGGCTTCCGGCCAGAAACTTATGGATTTTTACCTTGGGTACGGCGGGTTGCCCTTTCTTTTCCGGTTTAACGGGGACAGGTCTGATTCTACTGAGTATCTGGAACTTTTTGCCCGGAGTCTTTCTTTTTACCCGTACACTGATACAAAGAAGATAAGGAATCCCGAGTCATTAACCCTTCTGCTTGAAATACTGGGCCGCAAAACAGGGGAAAATCTTTCTGCCGGTGAAATTTCCGGTTTTTTCTCGGAATTAAGGGAGACTATGTCTGTTCAGGGGGTGCTTGATTACATAGATTTTTGCAGTTGCCGGGGGATAATAAGGGGAATAGAAGTTTCTGAGTATTCCAGAAAAGAGGGCTTGTGGAAAAACCTGAAAGGCAGTAAAACCTACTACTTTTTTGACTTAGGCTTGCGAAATTATTTTGTATCACTGGAAACAAGGGATTATAAGGGTATGCTTCCCGGGGAGGAAAGGGAAAAAAGGTTGAAAAACTGTGTTTTTCTGGAACTTGTTTCCAGAGGCTGGAAAATCCGGGAAGGTAAAATTAAAAACAAGAAAAACGGACGGATTGACTTTGTTTGTACAAGAGTTTCAGGATTTTCTGGGAATGCAGAATCCGGAGCCTTGGTTTCACAAGGAAGTAAAGAAAGCCTGCAAATGAATGAAAGAACCGAAAAAATCTTTGTCCATTGCAGTGCTTCAATACCTGTAAAACCTTTTTCAATTCCTCCGGAACTGGATTACAGGGAAGTTCTATCACCTCTTTTAGGGATTAATGAAGGGTGGAAGAAAATACTCGTAACTGAGGAAGTTGAATCCGGGGTTTACCGTGGTATTAATATTGTGTCTGTAAAGGATTTTTTGGGGGGCTTCCCGCTTTAATAAGGCCAGGAGCGGAGGATGTCCGGATTATTTAGTGCAGGGAAGCAAAAGTCCTGAAGATTTTTTCAGGCTTTCCACTTCCGCGTCAGTAAGGTGCCTGAATTCCCCCGGGGAAAGGGTTTCGTCAAGTTTAACATTTCCTATTTGAACCCGTTTTAAAAAAGTTACATAGTTACCCAATGTAAAAAACATTTTTTTTACCTGGTGGAATTTTCCTTCTGAAATGGCTATAAATCCTTTGTTGCAATCCGGTTCCGGATTTTCAGGCCAGGCTCTTCCCGGAAGGCATTTGTACCCGTCGGAAAGCAGCAAGCCTTCTTCTATTTTTGTCCCGTAATCTTTTTCCCAGGGATTTTCCAGCTCAAGATAATAAATCTTTTCAACATTTTTTCCCGGAGCTGTCAGCCGGTGGGTTAAAATACCATCGTCAGTCAGAATTAAAAGTCCCTGGGTGTCAATATCCAGTCTGCCTACAGGAAAAAGGCCTTTGTATTTTTCCGGCATTAAGTCAAGCACTGTGGATTTGGTTTTGTCCCGGGTTGCAGAAATCACTCCCCCGGGTTTATTGAGCATAATGTAGGTAAAGTCTTTAATGTCAATTTTTGCGGAATCCAGGAAAATCTCCGTTCCGGAGGTATCAAATTTCTGTTCCGGACTTCTGCATATTACGGTACCGGTTTTTATTCTTCCGGAACGGATAAGACGTTTTACTTCCTTTCTTGTTCCCAGTCCGGCGGCAGATAGAATTTTATCAAGGCGTCCAATCATTTACCGCTGAACTCTTCCGGATTCATTTCCCTTTGCCAGGGCTTTGATTTCCTCCAGGGAAATAAGGGGAAAATCACCCCAAACAGAGTGTTTAAGGACTGCGGCAGCAACTGAAAATTCAACTATTTCCTTTATGTCATCCATTGTGCAATAGGCATAGAGCAGGGCTGCCCCAAAGGCATCTCCCGCTCCAATCCGGTCTGTAATATCTTCCATTACGTGTTTCCGTGAAACTATAAGCTCCTTTCCGGCGGAAACTACTGCCGACCAGCGGTTCCGGTCTGCGGAGAAACTTTCCCTCAGGGTTATGGCGATTAATTCTGCCCCCGGGTACTGCTCCCTTGTTTTTTTTATGAGTTCCACATACCCTGTTTCGTCAAGGTTTGAGGAAACTTCCCCTGTGCGGTCTGTCGTTATGCCCAGGGACTTTTGGATATCTTCTTCGTTGGCAATAAGTATGTCTCCGTAGGAAGCAATCCGGGGCATTACCTGGGATGCTTTTTCCCCGTAATTCCAGAGCTTTTTCCTGAAGTTCAAATCAATAAGAATTTTCAGTCCGGCTTTTTTTGCAGCTTCCAGGGCGGAAAATACTGTTTCCTTTGCCGAGCTTGAAATTGCCGGGGTGATTCCTGTTACGTAAAGCCATCCGGCTCCGGATTCCCTGAAAATTTCCGGCCAGTTAAAGTCTCCGGGGGTAATTTTAGATGCGGAACTGTTTTCCCTGTCATAGATAACCTTGGAGGGACGCTGGTCTCCGCCTTTTTCCAGGAAGTAAATCCCCATTCTTCCGTCTTTTTTTAGGCAAAATCTCGTTCCCACATTATTTGCCCTCAGTTCCCTTAAGGCAGCTTCCCCGAATTCATTACCGGGAAAGGCTGAAATAAATTCAGTCCTGCATCCGAGCCGGGAAAGAAGTACTGCACTGTTTGCTTCGGCTCCTCCGAAGGAAACTTCCAGCGTGGGAAATTGCAAAAGTCTTTTCCCGTTTTCCGGGGAAAGACGGAGCATTAATTCTCCTAAAAAAAGCACGGATATACTGTCCATTGTTTCAGCCTCTGTTTTTTAAGATTATTGTTCCGAAATACCTGCGGTACACACATAAAAATATACCAAAGATTTTCAATCTGTGCTATATTACACTGATGCAGGAAGTATTTGAATGTATTTTCAGGAACGGGCTTATCCCGGTGCTTACAGTTTCTGATTTGACTGGAATAGAAACTTACGGCAGGTTTTTTTCCCTGGCAGGCTTTGGGTGTCTTGAGGTTACCCTCCGGACCCGGGAAGCTGCCCAGGCAATCCGTATCCTGAAAAATAATTTTCCCGGACTTACTGTTGGTGCCGGAACAGTGCTTAATGTGGATGAAGGTAAAAAAGCCCTGGATGCAGGAAGTGATTTTCTTGTTTCCCCGGGGTTTACAGTGGGGGTGCTTGAATTCTGCTCCCGGAATTCCATCCCTTATATTCCTGGTGTCCAGACTCCGGTTGAAATACAAACGGCTTTGGAATACGGCTTTAATGTTTTAAAGTTTTTTCCTTGCGAGGCGGCCGGAGGAATAAGGACACTGAAGGCTCTGGGGGCTCCTTTCCATTCTGTGGGATTTATCCCCACCGGGGGAATCAATAAGGAAAATATGAAAAATTATCTTGCCCTGGATCAGGTTTTTGCCTTGGGGGGGAGTTTTGTGGTTCCTTCCGGAACGGAAATAGTGGAAAACTTTGGCGAAAACCTTTTGGAAGCCGGATCTTTGAGAAAAGCCGTAAACAGCTTTTTTATTGAGCAGGTTAAGGTTATGGGGGAGGACTTTTTTTATAATTCCATGGCAGAGTCCGGCTTTGGGAAAATTATGAAAATTCTGGATCTTGAAAAAGAAAGTTTTGAGGAATGCTTCAGGTCTCGGGGGTGCATTTCTTCTGGTTTTTCAAATTCCGAAAAAGGCGGGGACGTAAAAGGGGAGGTAATCCTTTCCTGCCTGAACCTGGAAAGGGCCGGTGCTGTCCTGAAAAAAGAAGGTTTTGACTTTAGTCGGAAAAAAGAGTCCGGTTCCGGCGGTTTTTATCTCGAAATCATATGTTCAGGCTGGGTTTTCAGGATAATCCGCAAAATTAATGGAGATTGCCACTATCAGAAAGTATAAGGAAAAGGAAAAGGCCCCTTTAAAAGAGGTTCTCCAAAGATTTTATTTTACCTTTGTTTTGTTTTCTCAAAATAATCTCAACGGCCATGCTGCCGCAGTGGGGTTTAATTTTCTTTTGTCCATTGCACCGATCATCCTTCTGATATTTGTCGTTCTGGTGAGATTTTTAAATGCTTCTCCTGAAGTTTTTAAAACAATTTATGAGATTATTCCGGAGATAAATAATTACATTTCTATTGACACAATTTATTCAGAAATTCTTGCTGTAAGAAGAATCGGTTTTTTTGAGATTATTCTTGGATTGAGCATTTTCTGGACAGCCCGGAGATTTTTCCAGTCTGTACAGGTGGGGTTGAATATTATTTTCAGGGCAAAAGCCTCCAGAACTGTTCTGCTCACATATATCATATCTTTGATTTTTGAGGTGGCAATAATAATTCTGGCTGCAGCCCTTGCTGTCCTTTATGTGGCTTTGAGGGAATTTTTTATGAGCTCTTTCGCTGTCAGTTTTTTCAGCGTGGAGTTTATCGATGTTTCATTAAGAATATTACGTTTTTTTCCGGTTTTTCTGTTGCTTGTTTTTTGCGGTGTATTTTACAAAACGGTTCCCGGAAAGAAACCGGGTTTGAAAATTATTATCCTGTCATCGGTTCTCTGTTCTCTCGGATACTGGCTGGTCAATCTTCTTTTTAACTCAATAGCAAACATGACAAAGTACAATCTTATGTACGGTTTTTTGAGCAACCTGATAGTTTCACTTCTTTTAGTGTATTTCTTTTTTGTTTTGTTCCTGTTTTTTGCCCAGTTCATCTATGTTAATCTTTATTTTGATAATCTTGTACTTAACCAGGTTTATCTTTTGCCGCAAAAGATAAAGTCACAGGGGCTGGCAGGTAGATTTTACCATTACCTTTTTTTTGAGCCCTACAGTCTTTACCGCCGTTATGCAGTTTTCTTTGATTCCGGGGAAGTAATTTACACAGCCGGAGAAAAACCGGATTATATCTATTATCTCTTTTTCGGGGTGGCGGCAGAAACCCATAATGAACCTTCTGAAAGCCGTGTTTATGTCAAAGGGGACATTTTCGGGGATTTTGATTGTGCCATAGGAATTGGATACAGGTATCCGGTAAGGGCTGTTAGTGATGTGGTGGTTTTAAAAATACCGGATTCAGTTTTTATTGACTTGACACTGGATAATATTGAGGTGTGCAGGAAACTGTTGAATTCCATGGCAGAAGTGATTAGAAAAAATACTTTTATCCGGGAGGATTTTAAGGATGAATCTTCCTTTTGAAAAATTCAGATTGAAATATTCATAAAACTTTTTTGTGCCATGGGACAAAGTTTGAAAATTTTGATACTATTGTCCAAGGAGTTTGGAAAATAAAATGCGGGATAAAATAATTGTATTGGATTTCGGCAGTCAGTATGCCCACCTTATAGCAAAAAGATTCAGAAGGCTCGGATATTATTCCGAAATTCTGCTGCCTTCTGCTGCTGCAAGTCAGTTTGAAAAAGCAAAAGGTATAGTTTTGTCAGGGGGGCCTTCATCTGTTTACGAAAAAGATGTCCCGGAATTCAATCAGGAAATACTGAATCTGGGGATTCCGGTACTGGGATTATGTTACGGACACCAGCTTTTAGCCCAGACCTTGGGAGGGGCTGTATCCAGGGCCACTGTTGGGGAATTCGGAATTTCTTTTTTAGAAAACTCCGGCTGTGAAATATCCCCGTTGTTTAAAGGTGTTAAAATGCCGGCACAGGTCTGGATGAGTCACCAGGATGAAGTTTCCGTCCTTCCTCCCGGCTTTAAAGTAATGGGGTTTACAAAGGACTGCAAAATTGCAGGAATGCAGAATCTTCAAAAAGGAATATTCGGTCTCCAGTGTCATGTAGAAGTTAAAGACACCCCGGAGGGGGATTTGATTTTGGGAAACTTTGCCCGTTATTGCGGTATGGAAGTAAACTGGAGCCAGGATGAGGTTTTGGAACTTATAATTTCAGACATAAGAAAAACAGCCGGTAATAAGAATGTACTTCTTTTCTTGTCCGGTGGAGTTGATTCTACAGTGGCATTTGCCCTTTTGAATAAGGCTTTGGGTCAGGAGCGTGTTTTGGGACTCCACATTGACAACGGATTTATGCGTAAGGACGAAAGTCACATAATCGGAAAGAGGTACAGGGATTTCGGTTTTGAAAATTTTATTACAGAGGACGCATCCGGGAGCTTTTTACAGGCTGTTTACAAAGAAACCGATCCACAAAAAAAGCGCATGGCTGTTGGGGAAAATTTTATAACTGTCAGAAATAAAGTTTTGGAGTCCCAGAATCTGGATGAAAACAACTTTCTTCTTGCCCAGGGAACCCTTTATCCTGACATAATAGAATCCGGCGGAACCAAAAATTCCAAGACAATTAAGACCCACCATAACCGGGTGGACGGAATACAGAAGCTTATAGAAAAAGGTCTGATAATTGAACCCCTTAAAGACCTGTACAAGGACGAAGTCCGGATGATAGGAAAAAAACTGGGGCTTTCCGATGAATTGGTTTACAGGCATCCCTTTCCTGGACCGGGGCTTTCTATAAATGTTCTTTGCAGTACAGGAGTTCTTGATAATCCGGGTGAATATGAAGAAGCCGTAAAAAAACTTCCTGAGTGCCGGGAAAAAATCAAGGAAAAATGCCGGGATATAAGCCTGGACTTTGAGCTCAGATGCCTGCCTGTAAGATCCGTCGGTGTGCAGGGGGATTTCAGAACCTACCGGTTCCCCCTGGTTCTGGATTTTTCCGGAAAAGCTGCCGGGAAAGAGAAAGGGGCTTCCAATACCTTGGATTTGCTTACAGAAGAAAACTGGCAGAAACTGGAAAAAATTTCTTCTGAAATAACTAATAACTTTAAAAGTTTTAACAGGACGGTTTTGTGTTTTTGGGAAAAAGAAGGCTGCCGTTTGCAGGAGGGGTATTGTGATAAAGGCAGGCTTGATCAGATAAGGGCTGTGGATGCTGTCGTTTTGGAAGTATTAAAGGAGACCGGTTGGTACAGGAAAATCTTCCAACATTTGACCATAAACCTTCCTTTTGCTTCCTGTAAGGAAAACTGTTCCATTGTTCTCAGGCCTGTAATTTCGGAAGATGTAATGACAGCCAGGTTTGCCAATTTAGACAGGGGTGTCCTTAAAATGATAATTGACAGGCTTGTTAATCTGGATTATATTGACGGACTTTATTACGATATAACCAATAAACCTCCGGCAACTTTTGGATGGGAATAAAACCGGTGGATTTAACGGAATTTCTGCCTGCTTACAAGGAATAAAGATGGGTGATTTGTTTTTGGCCGGAGATGGTATAACGGTGTTTACAGACGGTTCCTGCCTTGGAAATCCTGGCCCCGGAGGCTGGGGGGCGGTGATTCTTTACGAAAATCAGGTTCTTGAGTTTTCAGGCGGGGAAGCCCTTACCACAAACAACCGGATGGAACTTACAGGGGTTATCCGGGTTTTAGAAGAATTGAAAAAAACAGATTTTTATGCCGGTCAGAGGATATGTATTCATATTGACAGTCAGTATGTTAAAAACGGAATAACAACCTGGATAAAAACCTGGAAAAAAAACGGCTGGAAGACTGCTTCCAAGACGCCTGTGAAAAACAAGGAATTGTGGTGCGAACTCGAGGAACTTACAGGGGAATTTAATATTGACTGGGTTTGGGTAAAAGGCCATGCAGGAAACAAATACAATGAAATCTGCGACCGGCTGGCCCAAACTGAAAGCCGTAAATTCCAGGCTTTGCTTCCGGGGGAAGGATAGGGGCCTGTTGTCCTGATTTGATTCATGCCTGGTTTTGGGCTTATTCTTTTATCACGGTTGAAAAAAGTGAAAAAAAATAATTAAAAAGATATTTTTGTATTGACAAAAAATTAAAATATTACAATTATATTATTGTAATCATTACAATTATGTTTTGATTTTAAATTATTTTTTTTAGGAGAGAAACTATGAAGAAGTGGGTATGCAGTGTTTGCGGTTATGTTCACACAGGAGACGAAGCCCCTGATTTTTGTCCACAGTGCAATGCACCAAAAGAAAAATTTATCGAGAAAAAAGAAACTACAGGTTTCGCAGATGAACACAAAATCGGAATTGCCAAAGGTCTTGACGAAGAAGTTGTTCAGGGTTTAAGGGATAACTTTAACGGAGAATGCTGCGAGGTTGGAATGTATCTTGCCATGAGCCGGCAGGCTGACAGGGAAGGCTATCCTGAAATCGCCGAAGCTTTTAAAAGATACGCTTTTGAAGAAGCAGACCATGCTTCAAGATTTGCAGAGCTTTTGGGTGAGGTTGTTACCAATTCTACAAAGAAAAACCTCCAGCTCAGGGCTGAAGCAGAGGCCGGAGCCTGCGAAGGAAAGCTGATGCTTGCAAAGAGGGCAAAACAGCTCGACTATGATGCAATTCATGACACAGTACATGAGATGGCAAAAGACGAAGCCCGCCATGGAGCTGGGTTTAAAGGTCTTTTGGAGAGATATTTCGGTTAGTTGCAAAGGAAGGGCTTTGCCCTTCTTTTCTAGGGGCGGTTGAATGGATATAAAATACATTTTGCAAAGTCATGGTATAAGACCTTCTTTGCACAGAATGGCGGTGTACAAATACTTGCTGGAAGAAAAAAATCATCCGTCGGCGGATTTGGTATACCGGGAACTCCATAAATCAATCCCGACCCTTTCCAAAACAACGGTTTACAACACCTTGAAGCTTTTTATAGATTGTGGTCTCGTAAACGAATTGTTTTTGGAAAGGGGAGAAAGCCGGTTTGACGGCGATATATCAGTTCATTCCCATTTTATTTGCAGGGATTGTGGCAAAGTTTTTGACTTTTTCCCAAAAAAAGACAAAATCGGGGATTTTATCTCAGGAAATCTTCCTAAAGAAAAATTCACGGTAAATTCATTTCAGATAACTGTCAGTGGAAGCTGCGGTTGTAAATCCTGATTATTTTTCCTCAAAATTCAGCAAAATAAATTTTTCCTGTTATAAGTATTTATAGACGGTAAAAAATCAGTAAAAATTCCAAAAGAAATTATCTGTAGGTTTTTAGGAATTCTGCCGGAATTTTTTTGCAAATCAATCCGTTTATAAAAATTCAAAGGGGTTTATATGAAAAAGTATGTAATTTTTTTGTTTTGCGGGCTTTTGATTTTAACGGGGTGCAGGTTTAAGGTTGGAAAGAAAGAAAACCTTAATTTCCTTTCTTACAATGTCCAGACTTTTTTTGACAGTAATAAGGACGGGAATGAATATTCTGAATTTACTTCATCTTCTTCAAAGTGGTCGGCGGAAAAATATGAAGAAAGGCTGGACAGGCTTGCTTCCACAATACTCAATTCCTGTGACGGGGGGCCGGATATAGCCCTGTTGATTGAAGTGGAAAACCAGGATGTTGTCTACGATTTGTGTTCCAGGTTTTCTTCCAAGTACGCATATCCCTACGGGGTTTTTATACCTTGGAATAATTCTCCTCTAATGCCGGCTCTGATTTCCAGGTATCCTGTTAAGTCAGTTTTTGTGCATCAGGTTTACAGTACAACCTTTGATTCCTCACTTTTGCGACCTCTTATAGAAATTCATTTGGAAGTAGACTCCAGGGATTTGGTTGTTTTCTGTCTTCACTGGAAATCCAAATTGGCAAAAAACGGTGAGGACAAAGAGATGCGGAAAAAACAGGCTGAACTTCTGGCATCCAGGGTTAATGAAATTCTTGTTGAAAATCCCGGTGCCGCAGTGATAGCAGCCGGGGATTTTAATGAATCTTGGGAGGATGGAAACGGTCTGGGAATTTTTGATAAGAGTGCGGAGTTTCCGGTAAATTTAACGGGAAATCAGGATTTTGAATCTTTAACACTGGCTGGAAAAGAAAGTTCCGGCGGGACTGTTTTGTATGAGCCTTGGTTTGATGTGCCGGAGGGAGACAGGGGGTCTTACTATTACAACGGTAAATGGGAATGTATCGATCATATATTATTTACCCCTGGGATTATGGGTTCAGGAGCTTTTGAATACCGGGGGTTTTCGTCTGTCAGGCTGCCTGAACTTTTTTATAAAGACGGTATACCTTATAGGTATGAGGTATATTCCGGGACCGGATACAGTGACCATTTGCCTTTGTTGCTTACTTTAAGCCTGGCAGAGTAAGGTAAAAAAAATCCCGGCGGAACCTGTGGATCCTGCCGGGATTTAATTTTTTAGTATCCACTTATTTTATCTTTTGCTTGTATGATGCGCTTATTTTGTCATATTCAGCAAATACTTCTTTATTGCCGGATTTGTCAAAAATACTTCCCGGGAAAATTGCAATCAACCCTGCCGCAAAACCTGGTACAAGTTCGTAAAGATCGAATATTCCTCCGGCCCCCCTGAAAGGTTTGCCCATATAATCATAACAACGCCGCCTACTACCATTCCAAGCAGGGCCCCGAGTTTTGTGGTTTTTCTCCAGAAAAGGGAGCAAAGGATTATTGGCCCGAACACAGCACCGACCCCGCCCAAGGGTATTCTACAATATCAAAAATTTTACTGTTTTCATTGCTGGCAATAAAGATTGCAATCAGTGCAACCAGCAGTACTGTAATGCGGCTTACTATGAGCATTTCGTTGTCAGAAGCTTTTTTTTATGAGTGGCTTGTACACATCTTTGGAAAATGCCGAAGCTGCTACTAAAAGCTGTGAATCGGCAGTACTCATTGAGGCTGCAAAAATACTGCAAAGGAAAATTCCTGCAATAAAGGCAGGGAATAACCCCTTAAGGGACTCTATAAATACCTGCTCCCGGAGTGCATCTGAAAGGGAGTTGTTCAAATATTCTTTTCCTATGATTCCTACGATGAGGGCAGCAGCCATGGCGATAATAACCCAGAATATCGCAATTCTTCTGGATAATTTTACTTCTTCGCTGGACCGGATTGCCATAAACCTTACAAGAATGTGGGGCATACCAAAGTACCCAAGTCCCCAGCCTATGGAAGAGATAATTTCTTTTGCCGAAATACTCTGTCCTTCCGGTGCAGCAAAGGGATTAACAAATTCTTCTCCGAATGCAGCTACACTCTGGAATGCATCTTTTACCCCGCCAAGAGCTGCAATTCCGAAAATTGCTGTAAAAACAAGGGCAACAAACATTATGGAGCCCTGAATAAAGTCAGTGGAACAGACTGCAAAAAAGCCTCCCAGCAAAGTGTACAAAAGAATTACAAAAACCCCCAGTAACAAAGCTGATCCATAACTTATATTAAACACGGAAACAAAGAGTTTTGCACAGGCAGAAAACCCGGATGCCCTGTAGAAAATAAAGAAGAACAAAATAAACAGGGAGGAAATAATATTCAAAACATTTGTTTTGTCATGAAACCGGTTTGTCAGGAATTCCGGTATTGTTATGGAGTTTCCGGCGTTGATTGTGTAATGGCGGATCCGTTTCGCCACAATAAGCCAGTTTAAATATGTACCAAGTACAAGACCTGCTGCCGTCCGGAAGGCTACTGAAGCCCGGTGGCATATGCAAGTCCCGGGAGTCCCATTAAAAGCCAGGCAGACATATCCGAGGCTTCGGCACTTAAGGCTGCAAACCATGGGCCAAGTGAACGGCCTCCCAAAAAGAAATCCGACGCATTCTTTGTTTTCTGGTACGAAAGTATTCCCACCAGAATCATTACCCCGAGGTAAAGCAAAAAAAAACTGCAACAGTTGCATTCATAAAAACATCCTTAAAAGGCAATATGCCGTATTTTACAATAAAAAAGGCCGGTTCTTCAATATATTATAAATATGCCGGAGTGGCAGGACAGAAGGGAAAAATGTTCATGTCCGGCGGGCGTTGCTGCCGAAGCTGAAGATTGTTTTTTTACACTCCGCCTGGATTTAAATAGTCTGATTTAAACAGTCTAATAATAGGAAATCCGAAAATCCCCTGATTGGGTAAAACCTGTTTTTTCATAAAGTTTCAAGGCGGAATAATTCCCTGTTTTTACTATAAGGGTCGGTTTTTTCCCGTTTTTAAGAATATTTAAGATTTGCCTTAAAATAACTTTTTCCCCAAACCCCTTGTTTCTGTGTTCCGGGACAGTATACACACCTCCGATTTGCCAATATTTAAAACCTTTGGCATTTATTGTTGCGGTGGAAAGGGGAGTGTACCCGTTTTTTAATATAACGACATCCTGGTTTTTCAAGATTGATGAAAGATGTTTCCGGCACATTTCCGGAGTCTGTTTTACACCTGGCGGCATAACTTCTTCTGCTTCATATTCAGTTCTCAACGGGAGGTATTCCGACAGGTCGTTTATATTGTTTTTTAAGGATTTGAATCTGTAGTTCCCGGAATCCGGAAGTTTTTTTATATTCCTGTATTTTTCCGGGCCTTTCATTGTGTAGTAGTCAAAAAAATATACAGGCTTTCCTGAAATTTGTTCCAGCTTTTCTTCCAGAAAAGCAACACAGTCCTTCCTTCCCATGACAAGGCAGATGTTTTTTCCCTTGAATTCATTCAGCCAAAGCCGGTTTGTATCCGGACTCAAAAGTGAAAAGCAAAAATCCTTTTGGAAAAAGCAGTTTACTGTTCCTTGGTTGGAAATGGTTATAATTCCTTTAATTTTTCTTTTTGACAGGAAGAGAATAGCCGTATTTTTTTCAAGTTTTTCAGGCGGGTATTCCAAAAAAAACCTGGAGATATTTATCGTAAAAGGTTCATTCTTTTTGAGAAAGGAAATGATTCTTGGCAAAAGTCTTTTGTCATTAAGGTTTGTTATAAGAATTCCGGTGTTTTTCCCTTTTTCCTGATACGGTGAGGGGAGGCTCTTTTTTTTTGATACAGGTTTAAATTCCCTGTCTTGTTTTTCCGGCATTCTAGTTTTCCTGCCTTAGTGCCTTCAGGGGCATTTTTCCCTCCGGGATAAAATCCCCGGAAAGGGCAGCAAAAAGAGCCCTGTATGAGGATGGGGAATAACTGTAGACGGCATATATTTCCTCCGCCCAAAGCAAATTTTCTATAAACACAGGGGCAAGAGATGATACCAGTATCAGCTCTTTTCCGGTGTTTTTGAGGATTTCAGCTGTTTTGCCTGAGTTGTAGCTGTGGACGCAGTAAATAACAATTTCGGAGTCTGCCGCCGCATTGGACAAAATACGCTGGTTTTCCCTGATACTGTTGCTTTGGGAGAGATAACAGGTTTCTGCCTGTGGGAATCTTTTTGTGCCTTCGGATAAAAAGGCTCTGTATCCTCCGGCTATTAAAATCTTTTTCCCGGAATTAAGGTTTATATTTCCGCTTTTAACCAAAGTTGTTGCCCTGGCGGCTTGCTCAAGAAAAAAATCTTCAGCCCCTTGTGCCGGCACTTTTTCATCCAGGGAGGAAATATCGGGATACAATGGAACAGCATTTTCTCCTTTCAGGTATGTGAGTTTTGTTTCCAAAACTTTTATAGCTGCATTTTTCACGGTAGAAAAGAAATCCCCGTCGCTTTCCATGAGATTCAGGCTCTTTGTCCAGAAACGGTCTTGTAAAAGAGGTGTAGTGGAAGAAAGAATTATATGGTTTCCGGCTTTTATTGCTTCTATAAAACTTTCAGAAAGACTGCCTGTGGTGGCTATGGCACCGTTCATCATCATGTCATCGGTAATCACCAGTCCGTCGAAATTGAGTTCGTCTTCAAGAATTGTTTTTATAAATTTTGAGGAAAGAGAAGCAGGGATTTCTTTTCCGTCTGTTACTTTTGGAAAAGCCAAGTGTCCCGTCATTATGGCAGGGATTTTGTTTTCACTTAAAATCCTGAATGGTACAAGTTCCCGGTTTCTTAGTGTTTCCATGTCGGCATCTATTACAGGCAGGATTCCGTGGGAGTCTATGTTTGTATCACCGTGCCCGGGATAATGCTTTGCAGTAGGGATAACACCGGCTTTTAACTGTCCTTGGGCAAAGGCAAGCCCTAAAAGCCCTGCCTCCCTGGGGTTTTCGCCGAAAGACCGGGGCCCGATAACTGTAGAGTGAAGATCTGTGTACAAATCCACAGTCGGGGCAAAATTCATATTTATTCCCAAGGCTCTGAGTTCCATTCCGATATAGTATCCGCTGTAATAGGCATCGTAGGGCAAACCTGTGGCACCAATGGCAAGGTTTCCCGGTGTTTCCGTTGTCCTGCCTTTTACATGCCTGATCCATCCACCTTCCTGGTCGGTTGCTACAAACAGAGGTATCTTGAACTTGGTTTTCTGGGTTTCTTCCTGAAAGAATTTAATATTTTCGGCCAGGGCGTAAGTATTATCAGTATTCCAGCCGAATATTTTTATACTGCCCAATTTTCTGTCTATGACCCAGCTCTTTACTTCCTGTCCCGGGACAGTCCCGCTCCAGCCGAACATGAGAATCTGGGCTAAAAGCTCTTCGTTTGTCATCCTGTCTGCCAGGGCCTTTGAAAGGGTTTCGGCCGGATAGTCGGACCAGAAATCAATGTCTTCTTCTTCCGGAATTGAGGAAAGTTTTCCTTTTGAAGGTTGGTTCTCAGCTTTGCCCGGAACAGGAGCCGGAGTTACGGTTTCAGGTATTGTTTTATTACAGGCACATAATACAACTGCGGCCAGAAAAATGAATATAATATACAGCTTTTTCATATTGCATGCTTGGTGGAATTTAATCCCATGACAAATTCTCCAGCCCAATGGGCTGCTACGGCCCCGTCGGAGCAGGCTGTTACTACCTGGCGGAATGTTTTGGACCTTACATCTCCGGCACAAAACACTCCTTTAAGGGATGTTTCCATTTTTTCGTCTGTAATAATGTAGCCTTCCGTATCCTTTTTTAAGGCATCTACAAGATCTATTCTCGGCCGGATACCGATAAAAACAAACACCCCGTCAACACTTAGGTTTTCCCGGTTTCCGGTAACATTGTTAAGGATTTTTAACCCTGTTACAGACTGTCCTCCTGTAATTTCCACCGGAACAGAATCCCTTATTATCTCAATGTTCGGAGTTTCCTGGATTCTGTCCAAAAGAAACTGTTGGGCACGGAAATCCTTTCTCCTGTGGATAAGAAAAACCTTTCCGGCAATTTTAGAAAGGAAAAGGGCTTCTGTGCAGGCAGTATCCCCTCCGCCGATAACGGCAACTTTTTTATTTTTAAAGAAAGGCCCGTCGCAGGTGCCACACCAGGAAACCCCCTTACCTTCAAATTCGTCCTCACCGGGAATTCCAAGTCTTTTATGTTCGGCTCCAGTAGCAATAATAACTGTTTTTCCGTTGTAGTTCTGTGTTTTTCCGGTAACCGAGAAAAAAGAACCTGATTTATCCAGCATTCTTACAAAATCTTTTTTTATTTCGGCTCCGAATTTCAAAGCCTGGGATTCCATTTCCTTTGAAATTTCAAATCCGGAAACAGGTTCCCTTAATCCAGGGTAATTTTCCAGTTCAGGAATTGAATTAAGCTGTCCTCCTGTCTCGGAGCCTTCCACTAACAGGACTTTCATTCCCGCCCTGCTCCCGTATTGGGCTGCCGTAAGACCTGCGGCACCACCGCCGATAACTACTATGTCATAGAGATTGTTGTCCAAAATCCACTCCTGAAGCAAATCAACTGAATTTTCCCGGTGGAATACATATCCACAGGGCAATCATTTCTTCTGCACCTTTATTTGTAAGGGTATGGGGGGAGGCGGCAGAAAATGAAACACTGTCTCCGGTATCAAGCTCGTATTCATTTCCTTCGTGCATGAGTACGGCACTGCCTGAAATTATAACGCCCATTTCTCTTCCGGTGTGTCCGAATGAGCCCCTTGTAGTTGATTTTCCGGATGGGATATTTACAAAGTAGGCTTCCAAGGCGTGTTTTCCGTCTCCTTCCTGGGGTCTAAGTACTTCTGTGTATTTAATTCCGGCTTCTTCCAGTTTTCTGCCGTGTCCGTTCTTTATTATTCTTACCGGACGTTCCCTTCTGTATTCGTCGAAAAGGTATTCAAGGTCAATATCCAATACCTCCGCCAGAGAAAGCAGTGTGTCAATGGCCGGTGATACACGGTTCCGTTCTATCTGGGACACAAGACTTTCGCTTACACCGGCAGAATTGGCAACAACTTTCAGAGTAAGCCCTTTCTTTTCTCTCACAGACCGGAGTTTCTCTCCGAACCTGAAGGGTGATTTTTTTGAAGGCATAATACCCCCTGTGATTTCAGTTTGTGTTAACTCCCATATACTTTAGCATTACTTAATGATTTTAATCAATTATTAAGTTTTATTGTTATTTCAACCCGCCGGTTTTTTGCCCTTCCTGATTCCGTATTATTGTCTGCAACAGGTTTGGTTCCCCCGAATCCACGGAATGCAAAGCGGCTTCTGTCAATTCCTCTTTTTACCATTTCGTCAATCATTGCGTTGGCTCTTTCGTAGGAAAGGTTCAGTTCGTCCTGGGGCCTGCCGACACTGGCAGTATGTCCGTCTACAAGAAAATCGGAGTCCGGTGATATTTCTATTATTTTTTTAAGGCTTTCTGCAATGAGGTTCAGCCTTCTTTCTTCTTCAGGCAGGAATACTGCTGTATCCGGTTCAAAGTGGACATTATAAGTGTAAAGTCTTATTCCGCCTGCCGTGTCTTTTACCTCAATATCCTCCTCTTCATCGAAAATTTCTACTATATCGGAGAATGCGTAGTAATAGAGACCGTCTTTTTTCGGGGTCAGGGATGAATTTACCAGGACCTCGCTGTCACAGATTATTAGAACCTTTCCCTGTTTTAGCAGATTTATGTTTTCTTCCTGTCCGTAAATTCTTTGGGCATCTTCCCTGGAAATAAGGATGTCTGTCCTGTTCTGGCCGAATATTGCCCTTGCTGTAATCCGTAATGGGTCTTTTCCCACCCGGTTTACGTAATTTTTACTTCCGGAAATATCTGTGTATTGAACCAGTCCGAACTTTTTTGCTGTTTCCGGTTCTACGGTGTTCCTTTCATAAATAAGATTCATATTGGTGTCCCAGATTTTGGGAAAGAGACAGGGCTGGAGTCTTTCATTTACTGATTCCCCGTGGACAGGAAGTGTTCCTCTGGCATCAATAATTATTCCTGTATACTGCCGTGTAGGGGTGTAGTCCAAAAAGGATTCCTGTATGTAGGGTGTTGAATGTTTTATAAAAACAGCCCCGATATTTGTAAGGAGTGTTGAATGGGGGATTGTAAGAATTTCCATGTTATTCTTGAAATATGAGGCACCGGTTTCCCCATCGCTGATAATCTGGGCTACCTGGTCAAGAGTAATAATCCCCTGGGCAACTGCATCTTCCAGGGTGTTTGAGGAATCAACCGGCAGGGTGAACAGGGCTTCTTTTACCAGAAGCGGCAGCTCCATATTTATCCTTTCGACTCCGGTTCCACGGGCAGAAGGCATTGTCAGTCCCGCTGCTTTGATATTCATGGAGGTTTCAGAGAGAAAAAAGCCCTTTTCCCATTGTACCGAAGATTTTACCGTAAGCACAGGTTCTTTTACCTGAAATTCTTCCGAGAATCCCGGAATAAACGGACAAAAGCTAAGGAATAAAAAAAAGATTTTTTTTAAAACACTGTTTTTTTGCACTTTCCTGTACACCCCTTACTCAAGTATCGGCACTTTAAGGGTCTTTCCTATAGAAAGAATTGAATCTACGGAAAGATTGTTTTCTTCTGCAAGGGATTCCACCTGGATCTGGTATTTTAAGGCAATGGACCAAAGGGTGTCACCTTTTTGTACAGTATATGACCCCTTGAATTCCCCCTTGTGGGAGCTGATTCTTCCCTGATAGGGTTCAACTTCCTTAAATGAGGGAATCAGAAGCTTTTGCCCGGGTCTGAGCTGGCTGGGTTTAATTCCATTATTGTAATCCTGAATCATTTCCACAGAAACCCCGTAGTGCAATCCCATGGCATAGAGGGTGTCCCCGCTTCTTACGGTGTATATATTAAAGTTAAGAAGAAGCTCATCGGAATTTATTATTTTTTCAGCCTCCTGGATTTTTTCAGAAGGAACATTCAGTGAATATTTTATTCCGGGAGGTGTAACATTGTACAACAATGCCGGATTCAGCATGGTAAGCTCTGTTTTATCAAGTCCGAGTTTTTCAGAAAGAATACCTATGTCCACAGCTTTATTTGTTTCTATGGTTTCAAAATCCCTTGTTTTTGCCTGCCAGTTGATTTCAATCCCGTATTCCCTGTAATTTGAAAGTATTTTTGAAACAGCCAGAAACTTTGGGACATAATTGACGGTTTGTTTGGGAAGGTATCCGTTGTCTGCAAGATACCAGAAATCATAATTACCGGCTTTTTTTGCCGCCCTTGTGGCGGCTCCTAATCCGCAGTTGTATGCGGCAAGGGCCATTTCCCAGGAACCAAGAACCGTGTAATTTTCATTTAGTTTTTTCAGGGCTGCTTTTGTTGACAGCCAGGGATCAAGCCTTTCGTCTATCCACTGGTTTTTTCTTATTCCAAATGGTGAAATACTGTTTTCCATGAACTGCCAAAGCCCCAGGGCTTTTGAAGAGGAAAGGGCAGAAACGACAAAAGATGACTCAATAACGGGGAGGAATTCCAATTCCATGGGGAGGTTCATTTCCTGTATTCTGTCTTCAATATAGGATCTGTATGGTTCTCCTCGCTTCATTACCTGTGTAAGCCAGTCTTTTCCTCCGGTAGATGTGTATTGCTTGATATATTTTTCTACAAGGGGATGGTCAGGAACATTAATGGTCATTTTATTTATGTCCCAGTAGCAGACTGCCCCGGTCTGAAGTCCTACCGTAGAACGGTCTGTATCAACTGGTTCTGATTCTTCTGTTGTAGCTGCATCCACTTCCTGCGGGGATGTTTGTTCCTGCGAATCCTTAAGAAAGGGGTTTTTGTTTTCTTCCTCTGCCGGGACTTGCATTTCAGCGGCAGGGGCATTTTCCTTTTGTACCGGATTCTGTCCGGCCTGAATTACCTGGGCATATCCGGGAAAAAGGCAGCCGGCAAAAATAAGGGAGACAAAAAATACCTGTTTGATTAAACCCATTAAAGCTTTTCTCCATAGTAGATTCCTGCCCATTCCCACTGTCCGTGGATATCAGGATCTGCAGGGAAATTTACCTTCCGGAAATACAGATACCAGATTGTCATTCCGTTTTCCCAGCCCCAGGTTCTTAAATAAGCTTCCGTGGAATTTGAGGATTTATCTATGGTTTCGGCACATCTGATTCTTTTTTTGTTCATGTATTCTTTCATTGTAAAGTCAACTTCCTGTCCGTCATCCGTGGCATCCTGTGGCCATGACATGGCAAAAAAATTGACTTTTGCCCTGTATTGTTCGACTCCCTGGGCATTTCCGGTTGTAAGATTCTTTTTTATCCGGTTTACTAGGTCGTCAAGACTTTCCAAAGTCCAGTCTTTTGGGGAATTATTAAAAGAAACAAGTTTTTTTGCGTAAGAATAGGCGTTTGGAATGCCAGGTATCTGTATATTTGAGGCTTCCTTGTAGGATAAAAATGTTGAATAGGTTTGTATACTCAGTTTCCATTCCCCTGTTTCTTCGTATGCTCTGGCAAGCATAAAATAATATTTTGCTATGTCCTCGTTTTTGGGAAAAAGGGAAATAAACATGGAATAATACTTTACTTTTTCTTCCGGTGTTATTGGGGCTGTTATCAGTTTTTCCAGACATGTCTGGTAAATGGATTTTCCCTGGACTGTCAAATCAGGATAAAAATTCAGGATTTTTTTATAAAAATAGGCTGCCGCTTCTATGGAATTTTGTTTTTCATAGGCCATGGCAGTCATCAACAGCCAATAGGAGTTGTATGGATTTTCGGGATGTTTATCCACATAATCGGTTAAAAAAAGAATCAGGTTGTCAGTATCGTCTCCGGAATACATGTTTACTGCAATCTGGTTGACTATGGCAAACTGCTGGTCAACAGCTTCCGGGGCTGTGGATCCTAAAAGCTGGAACAAGGCTTCCTGCTCATCGTTCAGGTTTGGCGGCACAAAATTACCCGGGGTGTCGCATCCCCAAAGAAAAATGGTTGTAAATGTAATTGCAGCACAGAATAGAAAAGATAAAATTCCTGATTGAAAATTTATTTTCATGAGATGATAATATCATATACACAATCCCATTGGCAAGAACGGATTCTTCATTTATTATTGTATTATCATGGGGGTTTTATGCTTAAAAATGACACTGAAAAAAATGACAAAAACGGGTCTAAACACGAAAAAAGAAAAGTATCCCTTGCCGAAGTTTTGATTTTATATTTCGGATCGGCTCTTTTTGTAGTTGGCTTTGTTACCCTCGCACTTACGATTTATAAAATTTCTTTTTTAAAAACCATCCCGGTGATAGTTTTATTCATTGGACTTTTGTTTTTCATAATGGTCTATACCGGAAAAAACAGCAGCAAGAATGTTTTTTTAGGCTTTTTCTTCTGTTTTTCATCCGTACTTCTTTTGCTTGCACAATGGAATATTATACCTGTGTCACTGGAGCAGCTTTGGCCCCTGTTTTTGATTTTAATCTCCCTTTCAATGGTAATGGTTTCTCTGTTTTGTAAGAGGAAATTTGAACTTCAGTATTTTATTCCTGCGGGGATGATAAGTGTACTCGGGATATTCTTTATGCTTTTTTCCTTTGATATTATTCCGACTCCATTGAATGTTACGGTATCTGCTTTTTGGCCCCTGCTGCTTGTTTTGGGCGGATTATTGCTGATAGCCATATATTTCCGGAAACGTAAACAGTACCAGAATCCCGGAGAGGGTTTTACAGATAATGAGGATTGAACGAAAGTTTGGGAACCGGCTTGTTTTGACCCTGCTTTCTGTCGCCTTTGTTTTGTCATGCAAGTCCACTCCTGAAGTAAAAGAAACCGAAACAGTCTCCCCAGGGGAAGGAACCATAATATCGACAAATATTCCGGTTCCCGGCAGCGGTGCAAACTCTGATTCTGTTTCAGCCGGTGTTCTTTCCCTCATAGAATACTGTACACCTGCTACCCTGTCCCAGGCTGCATCCGAACTGTTGAACGGAAAATCCCCTTCAATGTTGTCGGGGAAAAAACAGGCTGCCCTTGCACTCTGCGGTCATCTTATGTCTATTCTTTTTCCTTTGGAAACATGGAATTATCCGATTCCTGTTAACCCGGTTATAGATCCTTATCTCGATTCAGTTGCTTCGGCAAAAATCGGGGTTTACGACTACAACAGCGGGAATTTTGATTATTTGAGTCTTACTTTACCCTCCCTGGTTCTGCTTTATTCCCCCAGGGATGCGTATTTTTCTGATGCCAGGGAAAGTCTGGAAAAGGCTTTGTCCATTAATCCCGGGGGGCTTCTGGCAGGTTATCTTTTGGGTGTTCTCGAAGAAGAGGAAGGTAAAAAGCAGCAGGCTCTGTCAAGGTTTTCCGAAATATATACCAGGGATAAAGGTTTTTACCCGGCAGGTGTCAGACAGGCAAAGCTTCTTATCGAAATGAACAGAGGTTCGGAGGCTGTGGATATAGCAACGGAAATTCAAAGCCGTTTCCCTAAGTCCAGGGAATTGTCCTCTCTTTGTGCCAAGGCTTATTTTTCAGAAGGAAACTGGAATGAGGCGGATAAATATATTTCTGCAATTTTAAAAGAACAGCCGGATAACGGGGAATTTCTTTTGATGCGGGTAAGGGTGCTTATTGAGCAGAAAGATTATATTAAGGCTAATTCCCTCCTTGATGCTTATTCCAAAGTTGACAAACAGGCAAAGGATTACCTTTTATTGCGTTCCCGGGTACAGTTGGAATGGAATAAAAATATCGCTGCCGCAAGCCAGACTGTGTCAGACGCTGTGGAGCTTTTTCCCGGGGATTTGGATGTTATGCTGGCAGCCGCAAGGGTCTGTTTTCGGGGTAATGTTCTTGTGAACGGCATGACCGGCGGGGAATATATCAATACAATCTTGTTGCAGGATCCGGGAAATATTGAAGCAAGGATTTTTCAGGTGTCTGATGCGGTGGAAAAGAGGGATTGGAAAACCGCAGTGGAAAGTGCAAACCAGGTACTTGCCACAACAATGAACACGGAAATTCTTATTCTTCTTACAAGGGCGTACCTGGGGCAGGGGAAAAGTGCAGAAGCCCTAAAAACCATCAGCCCCCTGTATAGCGAAGATCCGCAAAATACAGATATTCTTAACCTTTACCTTCAGTCTTTGATTGAAACCGGTTCATATGAAACGGCTTCTTCAATAATCCAGGAGCAGCTTTCCGGTGCATCTTCTGCAAAGAAAAGCGTATTGTATTATAACCGGAGCAGGCTTGCCTCAAACGAAGAACAGCAGCTGTCTGATTTAAGATCAAGCCTTTTGTCTGATCCCAGGAATCAGGAAGCCCTTATCTCCATGTACGGCTATTACTATGGAAAAAAAGAATATAAAAGGGCTTCATATTATCTTAAACAGGCAATAGCTATTAATCCCTCCGATACTTATTTGCTTAAATTGCAGACGGATTTGGATAATCTTACAAGATAAACCGGAATCTTTGTGTTGATGTTTTAAAAATAAGATTTTATAATATCCCCAATATTGTATTTTAGGGAAGGTAATTATGGTTTCAAGGGAAAATCAGGTGGCTGCCATAGGCTATGACGGGCCGGCAATGGTTGTGGATAAAAAAATAAAAAAGCGTTACGGAAAGTTTACTGTAAAGGAATTGATAGAGGCCGGGCTTTTCAGGTCTGCTGCAGCCCTTGCCCTGTACGACGGGAATGAAGAAGAGATGGATTCCGTTGTTTCTGCTTATAACAGTGTTGCCGGTTCTGAATATTCCAAAGAGCAGCTGGGCAGGATTTTCGGAATCTGTGTTCCGGAAGGTGTAAACAAAACAATAGAGCTATAGGGACATTTTTAATGTTATATTTATATCGTTCCCTTTGTTTATTGACTTCTAAAGGTAGTCTATGTTAACCTTAAATAAATTTCTTTCCTGAAGTCCGGGGTATTATCCTGTTCTGTCAGGAAAAATAAAATCAGTTCTTTCGGAATCAATTCGGTGTGGAGCCGGGGTTCCCGGTCAGGTGCAGTTGTTTCATGAAAGGGTTTAGGAGAATTTATGAGTTTTTCAAGTTTAGTTCCTCTTTTGCAGGATGCCGCTGCCGGTTCGCCTTCCGGTTCTTCCATGCTGGTTCCCCTTATTACAATGGGGCTGGTGTTTTTTATTATGTGGCTTTTCATTATCAGACCCCAGAATAAAAAACAGAAAGAGACGGAAAAAATGATTGCAAACCTTAAAAAAGGTGACAAGGTTGTGACTATCGGTGGTATCCATGGGGTCGTATCCTCTACTGACGAAAAGACCATTGTTATTAAGGTTGACGACAATGCAAAAATAAAATTCAGTAGGTCTGCAATTTCTGCTGTGATTGTTGATGACAATAATTCTAAAACTGAAAAAACAAATAAAAAGGAAAAAGAGGAAGTTTCTGAAGAGAAAGCTTCTGCCGGTGAGCAAAAATGAAAAAACGAACCCGTTTTATTATCATTCTGGCAGTGCTGGCTGTCTGCCTTTTCTGCCTGTGGCCTTCAATCAACTGGTATTTTTTAACCTCAAAAGAAGACCAGTCCCTGGCTCTTGGTTCCAGGGATAAAATCCGTGAGTATGCTGTGGAAATGGCATCCCTGGATTATAACAAGCTTATTGAGCTTGCAAATACAACAGACGAAAATACTCCTGTGCCTGAGGAGTACTCTTATCTTGTAAAAATAGCAAAGAAAAATTACAAGTCGGAAGGAAAAACTCTTCCTTCTGTTTGGAGTGCAGCTGCTGTATGCCGTGGTTTCACACCTTATACTCTTTCCCAGGCAATAGAAGAGAGGTACCGCAGCAGAATCTTGAAAATCAAATCCTACCAGGAAAATGCGGTTCAGCTTGGTCTTGACCTTTCCGGTGGTATGAGCCTTGTCATAAAGGCTGACCTGGATGCTGTAGTGAATAATCTGGATCCGGAGATGACGACCGGTGTGGATGTGGAATATATTAAGAACGATGCCATGAACCAGGTTATGGAGATTCTTAACAGCCGTATTGACCGTTTCGGTTTAAGTGAACCGGTAATCAGAAGACAGGGAACAGACCGGATTTATGTGGAAATCCCCGGTGCCTCAGATTCTGACAGGATAAATTCAATTGTTATGGGGCAGGGAATGCTGGCCTTCCATCTTGTTGACGATGAAGCGACTTCAAAATTTTCTGAATACTATGCTAATAACAGGTACAATACTTTTGATTCCGAGGGAAACCTTTTGAATCCCGAGATTATACCTGAGGACACTATGGTTCTGGGTTACTATGCCAAAGATGAATACGACCTTGATGTCCTCCAGGGATACCTGGTTGTAAAAAAGGAGCCTGCCTTGGAGGGCCGCCATATAACAAGTGCTTCTGTTTCTTCAACCGATACCAGGAAGCCGGCTGTTGCTTTCAGGCTTGATTCTGAAGGGGCTGTTATTTTTGGTGAGTTTACGGCAGCGAATGTTGGAAAAAATCTTTGTATCGTTTCAGACGGCAAAATCCGCTCCTATGCTACAATCCGCGAAGCTATTCCCAACGGGTCTGTGCAGCTTTCTGGATTCAGTTATGATGAAGCCGAAAACATTTCCACCGTTCTTAAAACCGCATGGCTGGATGTTCCCCTTCAGTTGGAGAACCAGCAGGTTATAGGTGCTTCCATGGGGGCTGCCACAATCCGGAGCGGTCTGATGGCACTTGTAATCGGGCTTGCTTCTGTTATGGTCTTTATGCTGATTTGGTATAAGGGTGCCGGAATAAATGCCATTGTTGCCCAGATTCTTAACCTTTACATAATGTTCAGTTTCCTTTCTGCCTTTAATCTAACCCTGTCCTTGTCAAGTATTGCAGGTATGATTCTTACAATAGGAATGGCGGTGGATGCAAATGTGGTTATCTTTGAAAGGATTAAGGATGAGCTGAGACTGGGGAAAGACAGGGCATCCGCAGTTTTTGCCGGTTTCCAGCACGCATTTTGGGCCATTATGGATTCTAACATTACCACGTTTATTGCAGCCATGTTCCTTTCCCAGATCGGAACTGGTTCTATCCAGGGATTTGCTGTAAGCCTTGCAATCGGTGTTATTTCATCTGTGTTTACGGCCTTGTTCGTATCCCGTCTTATGTTTGATTTTGGAACTGATGTAATGAAAAAAACAAAAATAAGTATTGCCTGGAGGATAAAATAATGAAAAAGGTTGTTAAATTTTCCAAGGCATTTGTGCCGGCTGTTATTTTAAGCCTTGTACTCATAATTGTTTCCATTGTAGGTTATTTTACAAAGGGTTTTAACTACGGTCTTGATTTCAGGTCCGGTTTGATTCAGGAAGTCCGTATTGCGGATATTGCCGCCTCCGTAACTTATGTGGGGCCTGCTACTGTAACATTAGGTTTGGATTCCGGGTCCGTGTATATCGTTTCTACCGGTTCCAATACCGGAAATACCACCTACACTTATACCTTTGAGCAGTACCCCACTGTGGCGGATTTTGCCGGGGCGGTAAACGGGATGGAAGGATTCAATGTTGAATACAGCCAGGGTGAAATTCCCATGTCTGCACTTTTTATCGATGTAGAAAAAGTTACCAGATTAACCGGGGAACCCTATTATGTTTACTATGTCCCTGCGGATGCGGAACTTATTACATCAGATGATGTCCGTGCTGCTCTTGAAGGTGTGGAAGGCGTTGCCGTACAGAATATCGGAACTGAAGAAGACAGAACTTACCAAATCCGGGTTGCAGAGAAAGATTCAAACTTTTCCGGAAGTAATGAGTTAAGGTCTGCTGTAAAGTCTTCTTTGGAAAGGGCTTTTGGTGAAAATTCCATCGTAATAGTAAAGTCGGATTTTGTAGGAGCCCAGTATTCCCAGTCTTTGGGGACAAAGGTTGTCCTTCTTTTGATCGGAACCATACTTTTGATTTGGCTCTATGCTACAATCAGGTTCAGGTGGGACTTTGCTCTGGGAGCAATTCTTGCACTTATCCACGATGTCCTGATTATGACCGGTTTTATCGTATGGACTGGAATGGAATTTTCTTCTACGACAATAGCTGCCTATTTAACTATTCTGGGGTATTCAATTAATGATACAATCGTTATTTATGACAGAATAAGGGAAAATACCAGGATTCTTCCTTCAATCTCTTTTAAGGAAAGGCTTGATATTTCACTGTCAGAGACCCTCAGCAGGACTATTTTGACAACAGTAACAACCCTTCTTGCCGTTGTTTCCCTGTATGTGTTTACAACCGGTTCCATGAAGGATTTTGCTCTGGCACTTATAGTCGGTATGATTTCCGGTACTTACAGTACAGTGTTTATTGCTTCCGCCTTTATTTCATTTACAAGTAAATTTGTTAAATCAAAGGTGGTTAAAGATGAAAACTTACAGGCAGGAATCACTGTATAAGAACCGTTGACAGAATTATGGATTTACGGCTGCCTGTAATTTATTGCAGGCAGTTTTTTTTGGGGTGAACATGGACTATATTTTGGCAGATGTTTTAGGCTACTGTATGGGGGTAAGAAAGGCAATGGAAAAGGCCGTAGATGCCGCTTCTTTGAATCCCGGAAAAAAGATATACAGTGCAGGTCCCTTGATACATAATCCAAATGCCTTAAAGAAACTTGAAAATCTCGGTATCGGAATTTTAAAAACGGATACTGAGCTGGAAAATTCTATAGTCATTATCCGGGCCCACGGTATTCCTCCGGAAGAAAAAAAAAGACTTTCCTGTTCAGGTGCAGAGCTTGTTGATGCCACCTGTCCCAGGGTTCTTTCCAGCCAAAGGTTGGCGGAAAAATATTACAAAGAAGGATACCAGGTTTTTCTTGCAGGGGACAAAAACCACGGGGAGATAGAAGGGCTTGCGGGGTTTGCCCCAGGGTGCATTGTTTTGGAAAATCCCGGGGATGCAGAAAATTTAAATCAAATTCCTGAAAAAAGTGTTTTGATAGGTCAGACAACAATAAAGGATGATGAGTACCAGGCCATAGCCGGAAAGCTGAAGTCTAAAAATCCCGGAATAATAATCTGCAATACACTGTGTCCTGCAGCAGGAAAACGTCAGGCTGCCCTTGCTGACCTGGCTCAAAAGGTGGAGGGCATAATTGTTGTTGGAGGTCGGAACTCGGCAAATACAAAGCGGCTTTTTTATTCTGCATCTGCTCTGGTAAAAAAAGCCTGGCATATTGAAAATCCGGAAGAAATTCCTCCTGAAGTTTTTGAATTGGATAAAGTTGGGATTACGGCCGGAGCTTCTACCCCGGATGAAGATATTGAAAAGGTTATGGAGTACTTGGGCAGTGGCATTAAGGGGTAACATTGTCAAAACCATGATTAAAGGAACGGAAATCCCGGAGACAAGGCCTCCTGTTCTTTGGAATATTTATTTGTAATTATTTTAAAACTTCTTTAATATTACTAAAACTCCTCTTGACCCGTCTATAAGAAACAAGGTATTTTATGCTTGTGACTTTAATATTTTTATTCAGACAGGAGGATTTTTATGAAAAGTGATAATGCAAAACTTGGAGTCGCAAGGGCCCCCCACCGTTCCCTCTTTAAAGCTATGGGGTATACTGACGAAGAGTTATCCAGGCCTCTTGTAGGAGTTTGTTGTGCAAAGAATGAGATTATTCCGGGACATATAAATCTTGATAAAATTTCCCAGGCCGTAAAGGACGGTATAAGAATGGCAGGTGGAACACCGGTGGAGTTCCCGGCTATAGGTGTCTGTGACGGTATTGCAATGGGACACGAAGGCATGAGGTATTCCTTGGTAACACGGGAATTGATAGCCGATTCTATTGAGTGTATGGCAAAGGCCCATCAGTTTGATGCCCTGGTAATGATTCCAAACTGTGACAAAATAGTTCCCGGAATGCTCATGGCCGCCGGCCGGCTGGATTTACCAACGGTATTTTGTTCAGGCGGCCCAATGCTGCCGGGAAAACTTCCGGGAAGTGATTCGTATAATAAAGATAACCCTTACGGGGGTAAGAATCTGAGTCTCACTGATATGTTTGAAGCCGTAGGGGCTGTGTCTGCAGGAAAAATTACCGAAGCCCAGTTGAAAGACCTGGAAGAAGTTGCCTGTCCCGGGTGTGGTGCTTGTTCCGGTATGTTTACAGCCAACAGTATGAACTGTGTTACGGAGGTTTTGGGTCTTGCCCTTCCCGGAAACGGAACGATTCCTGCAGTTTACGGAGCAAGGATTGCCCTTGCCAAAAAGGCTGGAATGGCCGTTATGGAACTTTATAAAAAGGGGTTGACTGCAAGAAAATTTTTAACACCTGAATCATTTGAAAATGCCCTTACAGCGGACATGGCTTTGGGTTGTTCATCCAACACAATACTGCATCTTCCTGCAATAGCCCACGAAGCCGGGGTTAAAATCGACCTTCACCAGATTAACCTGATTTCCGAGAGGACACCTAATTTGTGTCATCTGGCTCCTGCAGGGCATACATTCATTGTTGATTTGGACGGGGCAGGGGGTGTTCAGGCTGTATTAAAGGAATTGTCCAAAAAGAATCTTATCCACACAGAACTGCCCACTGTAACGGGAAAATCAATAAAGGAAAATATCGCTTGTGTGGAGAACAGGAATCCTGAAATCTTACGGCCAATCGATAATCCATATTCACCTAACGGGGGAATTGCTGTTTTGTTCGGAAATCTTGCACCTGCCGGAACGGTTGTAAAGCGTTCTGCCTGTGCAAAGGAACTTATGAAGCACTCTGGTCCGGCCAGGGTCTTTGATTCGGAAGAAGACTGCTTTAAAGCTGTTACAGAAAGAAAAATAAACAAGGGTGATGTTGTCGTTATCCGTTATGAGGGGCCTAAAGGTGGTCCGGGAATGCGGGAAATGCTGGCTGTTACTGCGGCTCTTGCCGGGCAGGGCTTGGATAAGGAGGTTGCTTTGATAACAGACGGAAGATTCTCGGGGGCTACAAGAGGGGCTTCCCTTGGTCATTGTTCACCGGAGGCTGCAAACGGCGGACCTATTGCCTTGGTAAAGGAGGGTGATATAATAACCTTGGATATAAATGCCTATAAAATAACTTTGGAAGTATCCCCTGAAGAGTTGGAAGAACGCCGGAAGGCTTGGGTTTGTCCTCCTCCAAAGGTTACAGAGGGATATTTGGCCCGGTATGCCAAACTTGTTTCTTCTGCTGATGAAGGGGCTATTCTCAAATAACAGGACAGATAGATGAAATATACAGGTGCCAGAATCGTAATAGAATCGCTGATAAAACAGGGTGTAAACCGGGTGTTCGGTTATCCGGGAGGAACGATTCTAAATATTTATGATGAACTTTACAAACAGAAAGATAGAATTTCCCATGTCCTTACTGCCCATGAACAGGGTGCCTGCCATGCGGCAGACGGTTATTCAAGGGCTACCGGTAAGACTGGGGTTGTTTTTGCTACTTCCGGACCCGGTGCAACTAATCTGGTAACAGGTATTGCAACTGCTTACATGGATTCATCCCCTCTTATTGCAATTACTTGTAATGTTGCAACCCCTTTGCTGGGTAAGGATAGTTTTCAGGAAGTGGATATATGCGGAATTACAATGTCCATTACAAAACATAATTATATAGTCCGGGATGTTAATTCTCTTGCAGATATAATCGAGGAAGCCTTTATCATTGCTAATACAGGAAGAAAGGGTCCTGTTTTGATAGATATTCCCAAGGAGATTACAGCCTTAACGGCAGAATGGGATCCCATGAGGAAATTCAAACCTGTTTCGGAGAAAATCAACCAGTTTAAGATTCCGGAAATAAAAATGGAAGAGATAGACAGGGCTGTGGAGCTTATAGAAGGGGCCAAAAGACCACTTATTTATGCAGGGGGAGGGGTGATTTCTTCTGAAGCCTGTGATGTTCTTGTCAAATTTGCCGAGAAAAAAAATATTCCGGTATGTGAGTCACTAATGGGAAGAACCGTTATGCCTTCATCCCACCCTTTGTGTACCGGAATGATAGGAATGCACGGAACCAAGGCTTCAAATTCTGCGGCTTCATCCTGTGATTTGCTTATTGCCTTGGGGGCAAGGTTTTCCGACCGGGTTACCAGTGATGTGGACAGGTTTGCCCCTGATGCCAGGGTAATTCATGTTGATATTGATCCCGCCGAAATCAACAAAAATATTAAGGACTCTGTCGGTGTGGTAGGGGATGTTAAGAAAGTTCTGGAGCTGTTTTTGGAAAAAGTATCTCCCCGGGAAGCTGATTCCTGGAATGACAAGGTTTCAGAATGGAAAAAAATGCTTCCATCCTCCTATGTTAGAAAATCCCAGCTCCACCCTAAGTTTGTGATGGAGACTATAAACAAAATCCTGGGGGACAATACCATCATTACAACAGAAGTCGGGCAACACCAGATGTGGGCGGCTCAGTTTTATCCCTATTCCCGGCCCCGGTCTTTGATAACTTCCGGGGGACTTGGTACTATGGGCTTTGGTACCGGTGCTGCCATGGGGGCCCAGGCAGGTTGTCCCGATAAATATGTTGTCCATATTGCCGGGGACGGTTCTTTTAGGATGAATTGTAACGAGCTTGCCACAATTCAGTATTATAATTTTCCCATAATCATTATTGTGGCGGATAACGGTACTCTCGGAATGGTAAGACAGTGGCAGAAGTTGTTTTATGATAAGAGATATTCGGAAACAACATTGGACAGGGGCCCGGATTTTGTTAAGTTGGCGGAAGCATACGGAATACGGGGGTTCCGGGCAAAAAATGAAGAAGAGTTTGTTTCTTGCCTTAAGGAAGCCGTCAGCAACAGAACACCCTGTCTGATAGATTGCTTTATGAATATTGACGAAATGGTCATGCCAATGGTACCCACCGGGAAGCCGTTGGATTCCATTATAATGGATTAGTCCTGCAGTTTTTTATTTTTCTTTTGAGTTAATGCTGTCCTTTGTTTTTTTATATAATGAAGGACAGCGTTTTTTTTAGAAAAGGAAATAAAATGCCATGTTTTTAACGGGATTGGGGTTCAAGGAATATTACAGGGGTAAGATTATCACGGAGACATGATAGTAGGTAACTTGTAAAGAATAATTCCCCACTTTTCTGTCAGAAATTACAACATTTTTTATATATCATGGCGGGAGTTTTTCCGCCGTGAATCCGTCTTGGATAATTGTTCATCCAGTGCTCCGCCTTGGAAA